>NZ_DALZPW010000009.1:0-117365 GCF_032017425.1 Moraxella sp. CTOTU47618
GGCTTAACCGTCTTGTAGAAGGAATCCCCTCACTTTAGGGAGGGGAGGAAGTCAAAAAATACTCACCACAATGTTATTGCCATTGTCTAAGGCGTCATTATAAAACCCCAATAACTCATTATATGAAGCCAGCAATTCTTTATCCAAGTTTTCCTTTTTATCTTGCCAAATATTGGGTGGAAAAATAGCCTGCTCACGTAGTGACTTCATCGAGACTTTTTCTAAGCGTTTTTTAAAGTTAATTGGTTCTAGTGCATCAACGATTTCGACAATATGTGCCCACGGGATAAAAGCAATGAAATCGGCATCTTCATTGTCGCTAAAGGTTTCTACACCCACCACAAACTCGCTGACAGGCTCATCGGGTACAGGTTGGGTGGCGCTGTGTTTGGTTAACACAAAATGGATGATGTCCCACAGTTTGCCCAAATCTACCAATTGTGCTTGAGGCTGCTCACTCATACTTTCAAGTAACGCCGTTCGCGCTGTATCAGTGGCATTTTGCAGTTGCTCGAGCAGGGCGTTATCGACCATCAAATATTGTGCGATCATACAATTTCCTAGTTATAAAGTAGCGAGATATTAGCGTAGTGGGATATGACAGTCCTATCACTTTATGTTAAGACGAGGACCACAAGCGAAGATAGTATACCTCATACAGCAAGCGATTTTGACGATGTATTCACTTGAATTGACCGACTCATTTAGCTGACTTATTGGACTGATTTATTTAGCAGACTTATTTAACCGATTAGACCCGCTGACATATTGATTAATGAGGCTAAAATTGCGGTATTAAAGAAAAATGATAACACACAATGGATGGTACCGATGATCCGACTTTGCTGGGTGTTGAAGGCGACATCCGCTGTTTGACCAGATGTACCAATGATGTAGGAAAAATATAAAAAATCCCAGTAGGCAGGGTCATCATCGTTAGGAAAATCTAGCATTTCTGCGTTTTTTTCTTCTTTAAGCAAGAAATACTCGTGGGTGTAATGAATAGCAAACATGGTATGAATAAACAGCCAGGCCGTCAAAATCGTCATGGCGGTGAGCGCGATATGAAACAGCATCAAAGCGCCTTTGGCGTCCTTGCTCGCGCCCAACTCTACGACAATCGCGAGCATACTGACAATGGCTGTGACAAAAACCAAAATCAGCATTAACACCGTGCCTTCGTCTTCAGCATGGGCTTTATCCAAAATTGCATGTTGATCGGCTTTATACATCATCCGAAAAATAGCCAGTAAATACACCCAAAGCCCGATATTCCAAGCCAGCAAAAATTGCGTCACAAACTTTAATTTATCGTAGGCTACCGCCAACGTCCAATCTTTGGGTAATAGACCAACTAGCGCTGATAGTCCAAAATACACCACCAACATCGTGGCAAATCCTAACAGTAGACGAGGGCGGCTTTGAAAAAAACGATAGATGTAACCAATCATGGCTGTTTCCTTATGGCTGCCTACGTCGTCGGCTTGTGGGGTGCTTTGATTGTGGCGATTTAGGCGTTAACAGGCGAGGTTTTTTGCGCGATTGTGGCGTTGTCGTTGCCGCGGATAAAGGTTGGACACCCAGTCGCTTTAAATCGGCAGGTGATAGCGGTATTTGTGTGGATGCGCCAACCTCTAAATTTCCCAAGCTAAAGCCACTCGATGCCATGCGAATCAGCCGAAGACAAGGCAGTCCCACATGGGCCGCCATGCGACGTACTTGACGATTTTTACCTTCAAAAATAGTAATGGCGAGCCACGTGGTGACTTTGCGTTTGGCAATCTTGTCCGGCGCTTGCCAAATATGCTCGGCAATTTGTGTTTCGCTTAGCCGTACAACTTCGGCAGGTAAGGTGATACCGTCTTTGAGTGGCACCCCTGTTTGTAGTTGTTGTAACTGGGCATCGCTTGCATCGCCTTCCACCTGTATCCAGTAGGTTTTGCCTTGTTGTTTGCCTGCATTGGCTTTGGGTGGATGGGTCAAGGCTTTATTGACTTGTCCATCAGCGGTTAGCAGTAGCAATCCTTCGGAAGTGGCATCTAATCGCCCCGCCACGCGTAGGCTTTTGTCGCTAAAATAATCGCTGAGCGTCGCAAAGTTGTTATTATCATCGCTGCGAAATTGGCTGAGTACGCCATAAGGTTTGTTAAATAAAATCAGTGTCGGCATGGTAGAGGGTGACAAGTGAGTGAAAAAAAGCTTAAAGCGCATCAAGCAGATAAGTTACCCAGTGTAAACGCTAATCTTGGCTATTGCAAATTGGCTATTGCAACAAAGTCACCGTTATAAACCATACCGCCCAACGCCATACATATTTTGCAAAATTGTGCCAAATTGTGCCAGATTGCGTAAAAGGATAAGCCCGTATTTTTGGCTAAAAACAAGGTATAATAATCCATTCATAAAACTACAATAATACTAACATATGTCCTATCACTATCAATTTACCACTGAGTTTGACTGGCGCTCACAGACACAGTGGCAGACGCCTGATACGCCCTTTATGCACTTTGATTTTTGGCAAGCGCTGATAGATGCAAAGCTGATTGGTGAGCGCAGCGATTGGTGGGTGCAGTATGTGCAGATTGTAGATGACAGTGCTCAACTGATTGCCGTGATGCCCGTGTTTATCAAAAAGCATCACCAAGGCGAATATGTGTTTGATTTTAGCTGGGCAGAAGCCTTTGAGCGCTATGGTAGAAATTATTATCCAAGATTGGTGACAAGCGTCCCCTTTACCCCCGTCACCGGCGAGCGGATTTGGGTGGCACAAGGCAAGTCATTAACCGCGCCACTGTATCAGACCTTACTACAAGCGATTGATGAATTGGCAAGCCGCTATCAAGCATCCACTTGGCACGGACTGTTTTTCTCCCCAAAAGATGTCCAAGCGTTGCACAATATGCCCAATATTTGCGAGCGGCTAAGCTGTCAGTTTTTATGGCAAAATCGCAATCTACAGGATAAAAAATTCGCCAATTTTGATGAGTTTTTGGCAACATTAACTGCCAAAAAACGCAAATCAATTAAAGTGGAACGCCAAAAGGTGCTCAAACAAAATCTAAGTTGTCAGGTTAAAATCGGTGACGATATCACCGAGGCGGATTGGGCAGTTTTTTATCAATGCTATGCCATGACCTATCTGGTCAGAGGGCGGCAGCCGTATTTGAATTTAGCATTTTTTAAGCAGCTTGGGCAGACTATGGCAGACAAGCTGATGCTCGCTCAAGCGCATAACGCGCACGGTGATATCGTGGCTTGTAGTTTGTTTTTTTTCGATGACGATGCCACTATCAGCACGTTATATGGTCGCTATTGGGGCTGCCTAGAAGAGTATGATTGTTTACATTTTGAGCTGTGTTATTACCAAGGCATTGAGTTTGCTATCAAGCATGGCCTTCACTACTTTGACCCTGGTACCCAAGGGGAGCACAAGTTGATTCGCGGCTTTTATCCAGTGTTGACCCATTCGCTACACCGTGTCTACGACAAGGTGTTTGCCCCTGCCATTGCCCAATTTTGCCAAGACGAACAGCACGCTATATTGGCGTACCAAGCCGATGCGATGACCGCGTTACCTTTTAATGACACCTATAAAAGCCAATTTTTTGGTGACGGTGCCGCGCAAGGCACAATAACCGATAATGAGTTTTTGAAAAAATAATGATAAATATTGGTCTAAACCTAAACCTGGCTGGCGCGCATTTGAGCGTGGCACACAAACAGCAGATACCGCCGAAACTTATCCCTTGGCTGACGTCAACAGGGTCGCTTACCGCCAAATTTGAAGCCTTATCTCAGCATAGACTCATCGTACAGCCGACGTTTGAAGGACGGCAAACCTTGTCCCTGAGCGAAAAGCGCCAATTGCAGTTACCGCTTGGTGTGAGCCAATCGGCATGGGTGCGCGAAGCCTTATTATTTGGCAAGCCTAATCAAGATGCGTGGGTGATGGCGCGGTCCGTATTTCCGTTTGCCAGTCTCATTGGTAATGCGCGAAAACTGGCGAATCTGGGCACAACACCGATTGGCTATATACTGTTTCGTCGGCATGGCGCAGTGATGACCAATCGCTGGATTGATGTGACAGCGCAAGGCTGGCGACGCACCACCCTTTACCAATGGCAGGGCAGAAATTTTTTGATTAGTGAAACCTTTTTACCTGCGTTTGAAAATAGCCTTATGGGTGAAGAAGAAAACGGCATGATTCATGTCAGCACTGACAAAGGAGAAGGATAAGTACAAAAACCACTGGTTGCTGTGCGCTAGTATTTAAATAGTTAGCCAAAAAAAGACAGTTAGGGTAACTGTCTTTTTTTATGAAAATTTTTTGGATGGCGCGTTGTATTAATGAGTTTTTCAAACCAATATCAGTCAGGTCAGTAGCCGAAGACAAGTAATAGGACAAATTCAGTCAAATGGCTGGATTATTCACTAAAAAAAACCAAACCATGCTAAACTAAGCCATATTTTCGGTTTTATCCGCCCATTTTTTGACTCACTTAAAAGGAAATTGCCATGTTTAAAAATGTCACTATTCACCAGTTTGACGCTGAACTTGCCCAAGCGATGGACAATGAAGCCAAACGTCAAGAAGACCATATTGAACTGATTGCTTCAGAAAACTACTGTTCACCAGCGGTGATGGAAGCGCAAGGTAGCCAATTGACCAATAAATATGCCGAAGGTTATCCAGGCAAACGTTATTACGGTGGCTGTGAGTATGTTGACGTGGTTGAGCAATTAGCGATTGACCGTGCCAAAGAATTGTTTGGCGCAGACTATGCCAACGTTCAGCCACACGCGGGTAGCCAAGCCAACAGCGCGGTATTTTTAGCCTTATTAAAAGCGGGTGACACGGTACTTGGCATGAGCCTTGCCGATGGCGGTCACTTGACGCATGGTGCACATGTGAACTTCTCTGGTATCAACTATAAAGCCGTACAATATGGCTTAAATAAAGAAACGGGCATCATCGACTATGATGAAGTCGAACGCCTAGCCAAAGAGCACCAACCCAAAATGATTATCGCGGGTTTTTCTGCTTATAGCCAAGTGGTTGATTGGCAAAAATTCCGTGACATCGCAGACAGCGTTGGCGCATACTTGATGGTCGACATGGCACATGTAGCAGGACTGGTTGCTGCAGGTGTTTATCCAAGCCCTGTGCAAATCGCTGACGTTACTACCACCACTACCCACAAAACCCTACGCGGTCCACGTTCAGGCTTAATCTTGGCAAAAGCCAACCCAGAGATTGAGAAAAAACTCAACTCTGCCGTGTTCCCTGGAAACCAAGGTGGTCCATTAATGCACGCGATTGCGGGTAAAGCTGTGTGTTTTAAAGAAGCGTTAAGCGAAGATTTCAAAGCCTACCAACAACAAGTGGTTAAAAACGCCAAAGCCATGGCAGATGTCATCATGTCGCGTGGTTATGATATCGTCTCGGGCGGCACAGAAAATCACTTAATGCTGATTAGCTTAATCAAACAAGAAATCACCGGTAAAGAAGCGGATAAATGGTTGGGCGATGCCCACATCACCGTCAACAAAAACGCGGTACCAAATGACCCTAAATCACCGTTTGTAACGTCTGGGGTGCGTATTGGTACGCCCGCAGTCACTACCCGTGGGTTTGGTGAAGCGGAAGTAAGAGAATTGGCTGGCTGGATTTGTGATGTGCTCGATAGCCGCGGTGATGAAAAAGTTATCGGCGAAGTGCGTGAAAAAGTCCAAGCAATTTGCGCCAAACACCCAGTGTACGAGCAAACAGCTTAATCATCGGCTATTAAAAACCGCTCAAAAAACCGCCTAAGTCGTGACTCTAGGCGGTTTTTTTATGGCTAACATTTATTGATTGAGACGGCTCAAATGCGACGCTTTGAACCTGTTATCTTATGCACTAGATTTTAAGCTAGGCAAAGCGCGATTTACCAATACCAAAGCGTGATAAGAATTTTTTGACTTTATTACCAAAACTACGCGTTTCAACATCAGTGACCGCATCAACGACATGTCGCGCTTGTAATTTTGGTTGATTGACTAAGGTTTGGTGATAATCATAAGCGCGCTGAATACTGATTTCGAGTAACAACAAATTACTGGGGCGCGGTAGGTAGCGATACACTTGCCCTTTATTGATCAAGTCGATTAAGGTGTGGCTATCGTTGAGTGAGGTGAGTACCAATACCGCTAAATCTGGAAAGCTTTGTTTTAATGCATAGATTACGGGTGAAATATTCTCGCCACCCAAGGACACATCGGTGATTGCCACGCCAAAACGGTCGTTTTCTAGTAGCTCAATCGCTTTTTCTAATGAATTTGCCCAGTGCGTTTCAAACTGGGTGAATTTTTGCTGCATCTGTAAATATACCATCTCACTGTCATCGATCACCAACACTTTGCGTTTGGCGATGGTTGGCTGAGCGACATGCAGATTATCTTTGAATACATCTTTGGTTTGCAGAGCGATTTGGGTGGCTTGATTGACGATACTTTTAAGTTCATCCGTCTGCCAAGGTTTGGTGATATAGCGAAAAATCTCCCCTTCGTTGATGGAATCAATTACTGCAGTTAAGTCTGCATAGCCGGTCAATAAGATGCGGATAGTATGGGGTGATACGTCTTTGACCTCTTTTAGTACTTCGACACCCAGTTTTTTTGGCATGCGTTGGTCGCTAATCACCACTTGGACCTCGTTATTTTGCACATAGCTTAGTAGCTCATCGGGCTCGGTAGTGGTAAACACATCATGGGTGGCGCGAAAATGCATTTTTAGGCTGCGTAGAATGCGGTCTTCATCATCGATAAAGGCAATTTTAGGTTTGGTAACGGTCGTTATCATGGTCATGTCACTTAGGTATGTTGACTAAAATCAAGGTTGACTACAATTAAGGTTGACCACAATCAAGTGTGGCTCGTGTATGGCTGAGCAGATTGCCTGTCAGCCATCGGTTATTGGTTATCTAACATTAGCATTAGTATTAGCTTTCTTCTGCGATTAAAAGCTTGGGTGATTGCTCGCTGCTAATCGCTGTTTTGGGCAATCTGATGGTAAATGTCGTGCCTTCGCCAAGTTGTGATTGCACATGAATATCGCCGTTATGCTGCTGCATGATTTGGGTCGAAATGGCAAGACCCAGTCCCGTACCTTCGCCTGCCGCTTTGGTGGTAAAGAAGGGTTCAAAAATCTTGGCTTGGGTCTCAGCGCTCATCCCAGTACCGTTGTCCGCCACGCTGATATACACATTAGCGGCATCTTCTGTGCTAGTAATGTGTAATGTAGGGTGCTGAGTTTGCCCCATCGCTTGTGCTGCGTTATTAAATAGATTTAGCAGCACTTGGTTAATCTGGGATGGGTTACAACTAACCGGTTCGATAGCATTTAACTCAGTTATCACCTCTAAATGCTTGATATTGTTACGGGCAATAACTAGGGAGTTTTTGATACAGTCGTTGATATCGACGGCTTTGATTTTGGCTTGGTCGATGCGAGAAAAATCACGTAAATTGACGACCAATTCTGAGATTTGGCTAACCCCAAATTTGGCATCATCCACCAATCCATGCAAATCATCACTCACCGCATCGGCGACCAATTCATCACTGCAAGCAATGGTTTGTTCAATCGTTTGATTGATGGTTGCTGTATCAGTCGGCGACGCTTGCATCAGTTGTTTGAGCTGCTGGGTATGGTCAATCAGTTCGTCATAACGTACGATATTTTCATCAATCAACTCTAAATTACTACCCACATAGCCCAATGGCGTGTTCACTTCATGGGCAACACCTGCGACCATTTGACCGATGGTTGCCATTTTCTCTGATTGTACTAACTGCACTTGAGAGGCTTTTAAATCTTTTAATGCTTGGTGTAAGTTTTCGGTACGCTCCACCACTTGCTGCTCTAAGCGTTCATTGACTTTTGCTAATGCGCCTTCGTTCTCGACCACCCGATCAACCAGCTGGTTCATCGAGTCAGTAATCACGCCAATTTCTTGAATGTTTGCCGGTGGCAATTTGTGCTCACGCAGTGACAGATATTTTTTTTGTGCAATCAACTGACCGATTTCACGGACGTTACGAGCGACTTGGTGCAGCGGTACCGCCAAAATACGGTGGAAAATATAACCACTTAATAGCAGTACCGGTAAGAAACCCAATAGCATATACCATTGCAACTGTTTACCTAGCTGATTGGCAAATAACATCAGTTCTTGATTGGGTTTGACGATGACCATTTTCCAATTGGTCATCGGCATGGCAAAAATAAACGCTGTGGAAGGGGTTTTGAGCAATAAATCGTTGTCTAAGCTGACTTGTTCGACAAAATGGGTGGCGTTGAGATTTTCATTTTGCCCGCTTTGGGTCATTAGCATGGCTGAAATGATGCGTGCCTCTGAGGGAGAGATTTTTTGTAGGTTGGTACTACTCACTAGCGTATTGGCGGTAAAATCAAATTTACCACCGTCTATTTTTTGCGCTTGCTTGATGATGTTGTCATTGATGTTGTCTAAGCTTTTGGCAATGGGGGCAAAATCAGGGTTTTTCTTGGCAAAACTATTGACATCAATCATCTCGCCTTGCGGGTTACTAGCAGTCACTTGTTTGACTTGGGCTTCATTGGGGAAAGTCAAAAAGTTGTTGTTCATATCGACCAAAAACACATAACCGCCTGTTTTGCGCTGCCATTCTTTGACCATAGACTGCATACGGCCGAGCAGCACATCAAAACTCACCACCCCTTCAAAGCCATTGTTTTGCGCATTAAAAATCGCCTTGGCGCAGGTCATGACGGGCTGTTTGGTGGTCGGGTGAATATAAGCACGGCTCCACACACAGTGGTCATGATTGGCATACACAGCAGGCACATACCACCAGTCACGGTAATAGGGCATGGCAAGCTGTGGTTGGGTTTTCTGGCTGTCCACCCGATTTGTGGTAAGTTTGGCTGGTGCTTGATAGCCAGGATTGATGGTTTGATAGTGGCTCGCAGACTGCATGACACCTTGCATATCCCGTTGCCAAACAAACGCGGCTTCATCGACGTTAGGTTTGTACATCAAAGGGTCATACCATATACCGCCGCCGACAATGCCTTTATCCATATTTGCCATTAAATTGCCAACACTGGTGTTGATGATATCGGCATTTTTGGGCAAACTGCCAGTCATACGACTGGCTGTCACTGCCATGCCATCAATTTGACTCACACGCGACAAAATACCATTCACCGCCTCATTGCCAGTTTCAATGATAGTCTGAGAGGTCAGTTTGGCGACTTCAGGCTTGGCTTGCTGGTCAATGATCCAATACACCATCGCCAAAAACACCAAAAAAACCAGCAATAATACGCATAACAAGCGTGTGGTAAGGTTGGAAAAATTCATCATTGTCACTTATCTGTTGGCAAATTGATTGGCTAATTAAATGACCCGTTGCATCGCTTAGCCCAAGTAAAAAAGCTTACAAACTCTTAAAGCCGCCGTTAACGCAAAATAAAAACGATGGTTTATCTTAATTTCTCAAATTGCGTTATCCTGTTGAGAAAATCGATTGCACCATCGTCCGTCGGTGACGGTAGTGTAGTCAGGTTATATGACAAAATGATGAATTATACCGATGAAAGGTAATGGGGCAATCCATAGCAATTTTTAAATCACATTTTGCTAAATTATTAAACTTAAGTTGTATAAAAAGTCGGATGAAATGCAGAAAATGTTACGAATTCATTGTGTGATAGGATGGTGTGATAGGATGGACATGAAAAAAGCCCTGAATGCTGTTGAGCGCTTTTCCATGGCTAATAGTTAATGGTGAATGGTTACCGTGTAAACTAACGCTACATTAATGAGATGCTTTATCGTGCTCTGTCAAACGATTAGCTGCTTTATTCATAGCCACTTATGGTATGGATTAATTCGTGCAATTCTTCATTGGATAGCACAATAAATAGCTCACTGGGCTTAATACGGCTGTCCATTTGAAACAACTAATCATTCATATTTGTATCCAAATAGTTACTAGCGTAACAGTTTTAAAAATGCCCATCGCTTTGCGATAACATCGGCCAAATAAAGCTAAAGCGTTCCTGCCCAGGTGTGCCATATAGCCAATATTAATGCCGCCCTCTAGCGCCAATTCACCGACTGACTAGATTTGGCAAGTGGGTTAGGGGCATTGGGGTATCACTGATGGTAACAGCTAAAAATTGCGTAGACTGGGCAACACCAGATGATGGATTGCCAACTCGAGCAGGCGCATTAAAGACTAAGCGCTAGTGTTAATGTATTGTCTGTCGCTGATTGATAAGCGTCAACGGCATCAGCGGTGAGTTTAGCGGCAGCGGATGGCATATTGTCAACAGGTATACCAGACAAGAACGGCAATTGTGAAAACAACCACTCGCTCAATGGCGCTAAATCTTTGATGGGTAACACCAATAAATCTTGCGATAAATAGCCGCTTTCCGTCTCACTACGAGCGGTATAAATAGTTGCCGTATTGTGTTTGCTACTAATTAACTTTTGAACACTTTCAGCATGACGCAAATCATGATTGACCATGAATAAATCAATTTGCTGATTGTTCGCTGATACCCATTCAAGGTCTGCTTCGAGTCTAAGCAAGAGGCGTAGATAGCCTTTTAGCATCACTTGGTCGCCAGGCTTGATACCAACCAAAGCAATCCGCATCACTTTTTTTAGACGATCTGAGGCAGACGTGACATTCATCCAGTAAACTCTCCAACAGCTAGCGAATTGATCTTTTACACGACTAAAACGCCATCAAGCATCCCTGCAATAAATTATCGTAAACCTGGGTTAGGGATACGTTAACTGGCTATGATGATTACAATTTTTGATGATGTAGCAAATACATGTCGTCTAAAACTAGCGGGCTATAAAGTTGAGATTTTAGCAACATTCCTATGATTAAGGTAGGTTACATATCTATTATTTATGCCTTTCATACCAATTCTGACAGGGCAAAAAAACAATACAAAACTCAAAATCGGTTTTATCCTTAAATTAATCTTATTTAGGCGCAAAAAATTGGTTTAACGGCAACTGTTAGTGGGCGCGGTGACTTTCACAGTGACTTGTACATTTGCCAGTGCAAATAGCGATTGCACTTGCTTTTGGGCATTATCGTTGGCAGTTTGTAGAATGCCAGAGCGGCAAGCGGAAGTCAGCACTTGGTCTTTGCCAGCCACTTGGGCTTGGTTAAATATTTGTGGGTCGGCTTGCACCATGCCAAATACCCCTGTTTGAATATCATACACTTCAATGTTATCTAAATAACTATCCAAAATCTGCGCAGCGGGCAAGGTGATACTGACATGGCTACCATCTGGGGTCACTTGTACATCAGTGGGTTTTAATTGATTTAAGTCAATGCCCGCGGTCACCCGTCCATGAGCGACAAACAGCCCCTTTTGCTCATCTTGCCACAGGGCGTACCAATTGCCTTCTTTTTGGCTGGTGATAACGGTATCGACATTATAGGCCACAGTTTGTAGTCGATTGAGACTTTGAATCTTAGTGACCACGCCTTCGCGGGTTAATACCTCAACTTTTTTAGGCGTATTTGCTTGTTGCCATTGCAAAAATAGCCAACCTGCCACCGCAATCACAGCCAGTAAAAATAAACTCACCCAAAAAGAAACCGGCTTTTTGTTGCCCGATGCGGGCGGTTCTGGCAAGTTTGTAGTCGGTTTTGCCTGAGACGATGGCGTGGAAGATGAAGTGGGGAGTTGGGTCATGTATCCATTCCTAATCGTTTAATAGTGGATACTATTTTGTATGGTTATGACTTGCCATAATTTCAATGTGTCGGGTTTAAATAGCCAATGGGTATGACCAAATTGTCATAATTATTGTCATAATGTCCAAAAATGCTAAAATTAAAAAAGCTAAGTCCAAAAATACGGCATCGACTTGGCAAAAATTAAAAAAACTATTGCACCACCCAGTGGCATAAAATAAGATAATCGGTTTACCAAATAGTCTATCCATTCTCGTTTTTTTCTTATTTCAAGCCGTACAAACAAGGTGTGCCATGCGAGCCAGTCAATTTACTTTTGCAACGTTAAAAGAAACCCCAAGTGATGCCGATATCATCTCCAGCCAATTAATGCTCCGTGCAGGGATGATTCGTAAATCTGCGTCGGGTCTCTACACGTGGCTACCGATGGGTCTAAAAACCTTACAAAAAGTTAAAAAAATCATCCGTGAAGAGATGGATGCCATCAACTGCCAAGAGCTGCTCATGCCTGTGGTGCAATCTGCCGAGCTTTGGCAAGAATCAGGTCGTTGGGAAGCTTATGGCCCTGAACTGCTGCGGTTTAAAGACCGTCACCAACGCGACTTTGTGTTAGGCCCAACGCATGAAGAAGTGATAACCGATATCGCGCGTAACTTGCTAAAAAGCTATAAACAGCTCCCTGTGAGCTACTACCAAGTACAAACCAAATTTCGTGATGAAATTCGCCCACGCTTTGGGGTCATGCGTTCGCGTGAATTTATCATGAAAGATGCCTATTCATTTCATATCGACCAGCCCTCACTACAGCGCACCTATGATGATATGTACCGCGCTTATCATAATATCTTTACCCGTCTTGGGTTAGACTTTCGTGCGGTGCAAGCCGATACTGGCTCGATTGGTGGATTTGCGTCGCATGAGTTTCAAGTCCTCGCTGGCAGTGGTGAAGACGATATCGTATTTTCAGATAGCTCAGATTATGCGGCCAATATCGAGCTTGCTGAAGCGGTGGCGGTCGGTGAACGTGCTACCCCAACGCAGGACAAAGCCGATGTCAGCACGCCCAATATGCCAACCTGTGAGCAAGTGGCTCAGCATTTAGGCTTGCCATTGTCACAGACGGTCAAAACTTTAATCGTCGAAGGCGAACCTACCGCAGAAGGTAAAAGCACCTTAGTCGCGTTAGTGTTACGGGGCGATCATACCCTAAATGAAATCAAAGCCGAAAAATTGGCGCAAGTCAAAGCCCCACTCACCATGGCGAGCGAAGAGGCGATGCAAGCGGCGGGCCTGCACAAAGGGTTTATCGGGGTATTTGATTTGAACATGCCAGTGATTGTAGATCGTGCTGCTGCGGTGTTATCAGATTTTGTTAGCGGTGCCAACAAGCCAGATTTTCATACCACGGGCGTCAACTGGGAGCGTGATGCGTCCATTACCGAAATTGCCGATATTCGCAACGTGGTAGAAGGCGACCCAAGCCCAGATGGACAAGGTACTTTACAAATCCGCCGCGGTATCGAAGTTGGTCATATCTTCCAATTGGGTGACAAGTACGCCAAAGCATTAAACTGTGCGGTGATGGGCGAGCAGGGCAAACCTGTCATTACTATGATGGGCTGTTATGGTATCGGGGTTACCCGTATCGTCGCCGCCGCAATTGAACAAAATCACGATGACAATGGTATCATTTGGAAAACCAGTAGCACAGGTGAGAGCCTTGCGCCATTCACTGTGGCGATTGTGCCGATGATTAAAGGCAAAATGAAAGATGCTCTAGACCCAGCGAAAGGGGACAAAGCAATGCTACTTGCCGAAGCGCTTTACACAGAGCTAAAAGCCCAAGGTGTTGATGTGCTGCTTGATGACCGAGACGAGCGTGCGGGGGTAAAATTCGCCGATTTAGAGCTCATCGGCATTCCTCATCGTATTGTTATCTCAGAGAAAAATATCAGTGAAACAGGCGAGGTGAAATACGAATATGTCAATCGCCAAGATGGTGAAAAACAATTGCTCACTGCTGCGCAATTAAACCAACTGTTTAAAGACAATCAATTGATTGGCTAACAGAGCAACTTACCGCTACAAACGATTAGGTTTGATGGATGATTTGAGTCGAACATTTACACGTTTTGTATGGTGTGGAAAAACTGACAGTGCTAAGATGGGCTGTCAGTTTTTTCTGTTTATCGCTTCATTAAATAGAGTAAGGAAAGTCATGCAATACAAACAACTTACCGCCAGTGTATTTGCCCTGTTGATGGGTGGGGCGATCCTGGGACAAAGTTACCAAACCGCCATTGCAGCATCGACGAGCGTCGGACAGATCAATAACGAGCAGCGGCAGGTGACTCGGCAAGTCGCAGCGTTGTTGGATCGTAGCCATTATCTAGATAAAAAAATGGATGCTGCAACGGGCAGGCAAATTTTAGGCGACTATTTTGATGCGCTTGACCCCAACCATAGCGTGTTTTTGCAGTCGGATATTGATGAAT
The DNA here is from genome assembly GCF_032017425.1 of Moraxella sp. CTOTU47618. Taxonomy (NCBI): domain Bacteria; kingdom Pseudomonadati; phylum Pseudomonadota; class Gammaproteobacteria; order Moraxellales; family Moraxellaceae; genus Moraxella; species Moraxella sp. CTOTU47618. The sequence goes on from NZ_DALZPW010000009.1 coordinate 14,262, forward strand.
TTACCCAAAAATATGGCAATAGTTTCGCCGATTATCTCAAACGCGGTGATTTAAAAGCGGGTTTTGAAATTTATCAGCGTTTTATTGAACGCTCAAAAGCGTATTACACCTTTGCCGATAGCTTGTTAAAATCCCCTGTGAACTTACAGAGCAATGAAACGGTCATTATGAACCGTGAAAAATTGCCACGTTTTAAAACCGTTGCCGAGCAACGCGATTTTTGGCGCAAACAGCTGACCTACCAGCTGATTGGTATGACCATCAATCAAGATGAAGACAAAAACAAAGACAAGTTTTTGCAAGAAAATGCTGATAAATACAACGCCAGTGATTTAGTCAAAAACGAAACGCGCTCACCAAGCCAAGTGCTAGACCAGCGTTTAAAGCGCCAATATGCGCAGCTACAGCGTATCGATAGCGACCAAATCGTTGAAACCCTGTTAAATGCAGCGATGGCAGCCTATGACCCGCACAGTAATTATTTTGCCCCCGTGCAAGCTAATGAGATGCAAATCCAATCGACCCTTGAATTGGTCGGTATCGGTGTCTCGATTCAGCCCGATCGCAAGAATCCTGACTACACCCGTATCATCAGCCTAGTTGATGGCGGGCCTGCCGCTCGTTCGGGTCAAATCAAACCCAATGACTTAATCATCGGCGTATCCACTGAAGATAAAGGCATGGTCGATACCGTGGGTTATTCGACACGTGAAGTGGTGAACCTCATTCGCGGTAAAAAAGGTTCATCCGTCACTGTGCGCGTCAAAGCGCCTAACACCCCAGACAGTAGCGCGCGTAATGTCACCCTCATACGTGATGTGATTCAGCAAGAAGAATCGGGCGTCAATCATCGGGTGATTAGTATCAAAGATAAAAACGGACAAGCCAAAAAAATCGGTGTGCTAGAAATCCCAAGTTTTTATCTCAACTATAAAGCCCGCCGTGCGGGAGAAGACTATCGTAGTGTCAGCATTGATACGGAAAACGCGTTAAAAGCCTTAAACCAGCAAAATATCGATGGCTTAGTGGTGGACCTGCGTGATGACCCCGGTGGCTCACTCGATGAAGTCGCCAAAATGATTGGCTTGTTTGTCAAGTCAGGTCCGCTGGTACAAATTCGTGATAACCGCGGCAACATCCAAGTGTATGAAGACGAAGACAAAGGTAAGCAGCTGTATACAGGCCCGATGACCGTACTCATTAACCAAGGCTCAGCGTCAGCTAGCGAGATTTTTGCGGCAGCGATTCAAGATTATGGTCGCGGTCTGATTGTCGGTAGCACGACCACAGGTAAAGGCTCAGCGCAAATTCAGCTTGATAACCTTGCCTTAGGGTCAGCAACGTTAACCCAGCGCAAGTTCTACCGTATCACTGGCGGCAGTACCCAAAATAAAGGCGTGGTGCCCGATGTGCGCTTAGTCAATATCTATGAAGGCATGGAGTTTGGTGAACGTAGCATGAAAAACCCACTAGCGTGGGATACCATTCGTGCCGCGCCGTACCAACCTGCGGGTAACTATTCCCGTGAGACCTTGCAATCGCTCAATGCCTTGTCACAGCAGCGTCAAGCAGCCAATGCCCAGTTTGCTTATCTAAGCCAACTCAACAGAATCCGTAATGAGGAAGATGATAAGAAACCTGTCAAATTAGACATCAATGACCGCCGTACTTTCCGCAAAAACATTGAGGCAAAAATGTTGGCGGCAGAAAATGCGAGACGCCAAGCCAATGGGGAGAGCCCCTATAGCACGTGGACAGCGTACCAAGCTGCACAAGATGCAGAGTTAGAAGTCCGTAGCCGTCTAAAACAAGCCGAACGTCCAAAGCTGCCTGAAAGTGAAGCATTTGTGATTGAAGCGGCTAATGTCATGCTTGATGCACAGGCAGCCAACAACCAGCGCCCCTAATGCCAAAATGCGTGTAAGCAAAAGCTTACATGCATTGACGTTTGTACGACTGTTACCGAATGGTAAATTTTGTAATAATACATTCAACGGCACAGGGATGATTCTCAAGGATTGAGATAAGGACAGAATTGCCAATAAGGGAATGGTTTATCGTAGTATTAAGAAATGATGCTTGATAAACACGTGGAGTGAGACTTAGGATGAGTCAAGAAATTCACTACCAGTTAGTAAGGACCTTAAGGATGAGGTCAGTGATGCTAGGATAGCAGGTAAAAAAGCCATATCAGAGGATATGGCTTTTTTACTTTGGAGGGAGTGTTAGTCTAGTTTAGACTAAAAGCGATAGTCGTGACGAGTTGACCAATCGTCGATTTCTTTTTCTACAACGTCTTGGGTACGACCATAACGCTCTTGAATTTTACCTGATAGCTTTTGGCGGCTACCTGCGACTTGGGTGATTTCATCATCAGTTAAGTCACCCCAAGTTTCTTTCACAGCGCCTTTAACTTGTTCCCATTGACCTTTAATTGTATTCTCATTCATGAGTAGTATCCTTTGTTGTACTTAGTTTGATTATTTATCATTAAAAATATATACCCAATGATAAATCGTTATTGCTTATTCGTTATTGGCTATTGGGTATATGACTAGTATGCCAAAATCTAGCGCACAGTATGTGGTAGAAACTATAGTAAAGCATCAAAAAACGTAACTAAATCAATGATTTTGTAAATAATATCAAGCTTTTCTTACACGGCAGACAATAACTTTACAGCATAGACAACCTAGAATTTTGCACAAAAAAAGAAGGCTATAAATATAGCCTTCCATTTAATCTTTCTAAGCTTTAATGATAACTTAGTGGTGATGACCGCCTGCACCGTGTACATGACCGTGTTGCAATTCTTCATCTGATGCATCACGAATGCTTGCCACTTCCACATCAAAATGAAGTTTTTTGCCTGCTAAGGGATGGTTAGCATCAACAATCACTTTGTCATCTTGTACATCTTTTACAGTGACTAACATCACATGACCGTCTTCAGTTTGTGATTGGAACTGCATACCTGGTTGGATATCTTCGACACCTTGGAAATTTTCGCGTGGAACTTCTTGTACTGCCGCGTCATCGAATTCGCCATAAGCGTCTACAGGTTCAATGCTTGCAGTAAATTTGTCACCCACTGATTTGCCCGCTAATTGTGATTCAAGACCTGGAATAATGTTTTGGTAGCCATGTAAATACGCTAAAGGTTGACCTTCTGGTGATTGGTCAATGACGTTACCTTCGTCGTCTTTTAAAGTGTAATGAAAATGTACAACGTTGTTATTATTGATAGTAGACATCGCTAAAATTCCTTATGAATCAATGAATGGATTGGCAAATCGCTTTTTTGGCACAATAAATTAAAAATTGCTAGAAATTAAAATTGCTAGGATTTTTCACTACAATATCCGTGAAAATCTTTCAATTTTTGGTTAAACCTCAAAATACGCCAAAAAATATTAATGTAAATTGTAACATCAATCATTAAAAGTTTGGCAGTTATAGACTTTAAAACACATTTTTAATCATTCAACCATACAACACTGTAACAATAAAGCCGTGTTCTGTTATTAATGGCGATAAGATTTAAAAATTCAATTTATTGGGCAAATTATTTATTAATGAGTCCTGTAGCCAGTAGGGGCGTTTATATAATCCAGCCCCTATCTGCCAAAATGCGTTTGATTTGGGCGTAAATAATCGGCGCAGCTAACAAGCCTGCCAGTCCAAAGGTGGCTTCTAATACCAACATAAATAGCAAAAGCTCCCAGGCGGTCGATCGGATTTTGCTACCAATAATCTGCGCATTTAAAAAATACTCAAGTTTGTGAATGGTCACTAGCCACAGTAATGATGAAATACTAACGATGAGTCCATGGGTCAGACTGAGTGACACAATAATGGTATTTGAGATTAAATTCCCAATCACAGGCAGCAAACCTGCGATAAAAGTAATAAGCACCACAGTCCATGCCATGGGCAGGGGATGACCTACCAAAGGTAAAATACCCAATAAATAAATAGCGGTGAGAATCGTGTTAATTGATGAGATTTTGACTTGGGCAAAAAATACATCGGTAAAACCTGCCATCAGCTCATCAAATTTTTGACGAAAGTGACGCGTTAGGGGTTTAGTATGTAAATGCGCATGGGCAGGGACTTGTATGGCAATAATGCCACCAATCACCGCACCAATGATAGCATAGCCAAACCCTTTGAGCGTGTGAATACCTGCAACCTGCAACTGTGGCGCATAGTCTTTGATAGTTTGGGCAAAAATACGTTTGATGGAACTGACCGATTCAGGCAAATGCTGTGACACAGAATCGGGCAATAAACGATGCAGTTGGTCAATCACCAGCATAACCTGAGCAAGCAGGCTGTTAAATCGCTCGACGCTGGCTTTTTCTGCCACCCAATCACCAAACAAATAAATACCGATACTGGTGAGTAATACCAACAAGAAGATAGCAATCCCTTCGGCGCGTTGGTCTAGCTTGATACGTTCTGAAAATTGCGGCTTGGGTGCCACCACATGACGCCGTATCCAATTGGCGATGCCGCGTGTCAGCGCATAGACAATCAGCCCCGAGAACATCACCATGCCAAGCTTTAAAACCAGTACAGGCAGCCAAACAATAATCACACTACTGATGGCAAAAAAGAAGGTTTTTAAATCAGGTAAATTTGACCGAGAGGTTGGCATCGTCGGTACAACAGAATCCGTCATTACAGGCTCGATAAGTTGAGGTGAGCTAGGTCGTAAGGGTTTTGTTGAAGCTGATTCAAGGGTCATAGCGGATATCATAAGTCGGTAAAAAAAGATGAGATAAAACTAACACAATTTTACTGATTAAAGTATTAGATTTATGACAAAATTTTGTCAAAATCGCGCGCGTGATGCGCAATAATAACCGGTGAAAATCGCAATCAAACGTAAAATCGGCTACAATAAGCCATCTTTTTTATTCTTTCTTTTATCGGTTATCAAGCCTCGCTACTTTTAAGTCAAATACTATGTCACTACATTCTGAAATCGCCAAACGCCGCACTTTTGCTATTATCTCGCACCCCGATGCCGGTAAAACCACCATGACCGAAAAATTACTGCTGTGGGGGCAAGCAATTCAGCGCGCAGGTGAAGTCAAATCACGCAAAACCGACAAACACGCGACATCTGACTGGATGAGCATGGAGCAAGAGCGTGGTATCTCGATTACCACTTCTGTGATGCAGTTTCCCTATGCCGACAACATGGTCAATCTGCTAGACACCCCAGGTCACGCCGACTTTTCAGAAGATACCTATCGTACCTTAACCGCGGTGGACAGCGCACTGATGGTGATTGATGGGGCAAAAGGGGTTGAAGAGCGAACCATCAAGCTGATGGAAGTATGTCGGATGCGTGACACGCCGATTATCTCATTTGTCAACAAGCTTGACCGCGAAATCCGTGACCCGTTATCACTGCTTGATGAAATTGAAAACGTCCTCAAAATCCAATGTGTGCCGATGACGTGGCCGATTGGTACAGGTCAGCATTTTGTTGGGGTGTATAACATCAGCGAAGATAAAACTTACTTTTATCAAAAAGGTCATGGTACTGAGATTGTCGAGATTGAGAGCCGTGATGGCTATGACTATCCAGATGTCCGCGAGAGAATCGGTGAAATTGCCTTCCGTGAATTTGAAGAAAGCCTAGAGCTTGCAAAAATGGCACATGAAGATTGGGATGTCGATGAATTTTTGACCGGTAAACAAACGCCTGTGCTGTTCGGCACTGCGTTGGGTAACTTTGGGATTAACATGGTGCTTGATGTACTGACCCAATACGCCCCAGCCCCTAAAGACCATGACACCGTTGAACGCACCGTCAAAGCCGATGAAGAAAAATTCTCCGGCTTTGTCTTTAAAATCCAAGCCAACATGGACCCAAAACACCGTGACCGTATTGCCTTTATGCGGGTGTGTTCAGGCAAGTACGAAAAAGGCATGAAAATGAAACATGTGCGCTTGGGCAAAGAAGTACGCATTTCAGATGCCTTGACATTTTTGGCAGGTGACCGCGAAGCGCTGGAAGAAGCGTATTCGGGCGATATCATTGGCTTACATAATCACGGCACCATCCAAATTGGCGATAGCTTTACCGAAGGCGAAACTTTAAACTTCACAGGCATTCCCCACTTTGCGCCAGAATTGTTTCGCCGTGTGGTACTCAAAGACCCACTAAAATCCAAACAACTGCAAAAAGGCCTACAGCAGCTATCAGAAGAAGGCGCCACCCAAGTATTTATGCCGCAAATCAACAATGATTTGATTTTGGGCGCGGTAGGGGTGCTACAATTTGAAGTGGTCGCGCATCGCCTGCTTGAGGAATATAAAGTGCAATGTACCTTTGAGCCTGTGTCGATTGCGACGGTGCGCTGGGTGCATTGTGATGATAAAGTGGCGTTTGAGAAGTTTAAGAAAAAAGCCCACGACCAGTTATCGGTCGACGGTGGTGGGTATTTGACCTATCTTGCCCCAAGCCGGGTCAATCTTAAATTGATGGAAGAACGTTATCCAGAAATTACCTTTAGCGCTACCCGTGAGCATTGATACATTGAGACATTCATCGTGATAACTGCAGAAAAGCTGACAAACCCTGTCAGCTTTTTTTTAACCTTAAAAGGATTTTACCCAATTTACCAAACGATAACCTAATGATGGCAAACAATAAATATTGGTAACCTAATTACTTTAGTAAACCGCTTAAATTTTGGCTACAATAAACGCATTAGCGATAACTACTAATTTAAATAATTTAAAATTTTAACAACTACAACAAAAGTGAGGATACTATGCAATTTCCTAATGGTGTAAACAAATCAAACTTAATTAAACTTGGCGTACTTGGTGCCGCTTACTATATGTTAAAAGGTCGTAACAAAACCCAGCCAACCATTGAAAACAAAGCAAATAATCCAGCACCGGTTGACAATGAGCCTGCTGACAGTGCTGCGGCAAATTCAAATGGCACGAAACCTGCCAAGACTACAGCTTTTACCATGGGTAAAGAGCTAGCGGCTAAAGTATTGGGTAAAAAATTCTAATAATTATCGAATACTTATCAAATTACGTTGTTATATAACAGCGATATACATAACGGCATTTGAAAACAGCCCATTAGTCCACCATTAAACGGGTATCGACTGATGGGTTTTTTTATGGCAATACTGTTAAAAGCTAAGGTTTAAAAACTAAGGCAGGGGAAGGAAAGGTATGAGCATATCGAGGGTGATTAAACTAGGGGTTGCTGCGACAGCTTTATTGTTGCTACCTAGACGCAGTAGTCCACAGGCTGATAAAGTAGCCGATTGCCGTAAAAGTCTATCCGCCAAACATACACTTGAGCCGCCTATCAATAAAAATACTGAGCAGGATAACCATAACTTAAACAATGGCTAAAGTTTTTATGTAAAGCTATGGGCAGATAACAAATAAAGGATAAATAGATGACGTGCGTGGGCTGCACCGCAATTGACGGTGCCTTACAGCGAGCTAAACGGCAATGTCAAACCACAGTATTTGAAATGATATGACTATGATAAATGATCCGACTTGCTCGTTTGATTTGCCATTACCATTACCATTAATTGATACGCATACCCATTTTGATGTGGATAGCTTCGATCATGACCGCGAAATGCAATCACAATTGGCATGGGATAATGGCGTTCGTCATCTGGTTTTGATAGGCTTTTTAGCAAAGTATTTTGCACAAATGGTGGCGTGCCAACAGCAAATGCAAGGCTATGGGCAGCAAGGCAAAGCCACACCTTTGGCATATTTAGCCTTTGGGTTGCATCCTTTTTATATCACTGAGCATAAAGACAGCGATTTGCAGCGGCTAGAGCAGTTTATTCAGCAACATTCACCCATCGCGATTGGCGAAATCGGGCTTGATACTTTTACCGCGCCGATGAAAACTGCGGAGAACTATACTCGCCAGCAAGAGTTTTTTGGTCAGCAACTTGAATTGGCAAAACAATACCAACTGCCAGCGCTGCTACATATTCGCCGCGCGCATGGCGATGTGATTAAGATGTTAAAAGCACAAAAATTCACCCAGGGGGGGATTGCGCATAGTTTTAGTGGCGGTATCCAAGAAGCCAAAGCGCTGGTCAATCTGGGCTTTAAAATTGGTATCACCGGGCAAGTGACCAATCCGAATGCCAAAAAACTGCGCCATACCCTTACAGAACTTGTCAAAACCGTCGGACTTGACGCTATTGTGATTGAGACGGACTGCCCAGACTTTACGCCGCTACCCTGTCATGAGACGCACGGTAGGCGCAATGTACCTGCCAATCTGCCTTACGTGTTGACAGCGTTATCAGACCTATTAAACAAACACAAATCCCAACTCGCCGAACAGTTGTGGCAAAATAGCTGCGCTGCACTACAAGTTACCTGGGAGTATCCTATCCCAAACAAATTGAATATAAACTTTGACCAAGATTAAGATAAACCATGACAATGACAGCCGAAATGACGCCTGATATGACATTAACTGATGCCCAATACGAACGCCGTTTTGCGGGCACCCAAAAACTGTATGGCGCCGCGCAATTTAGTAAGTTTGAGAATCTGCATGCGTATGTGGTGGGCGTGGGCGGGGTGGGCTCATGGGCAGCTGAGGGACTGGCTCGTACTGGGGTAGGCGAGATGACATTAATTGACATGGATGTGCTAGTAGCTTCCAATGTCAATCGACAATTACCCGCTACCGATAGCAATTTTGGTAAAAGCAAAATTGAAGCCATGGCAGCACGTATCAAAGAAATCAATCCCCATATCAAATTACATTTGATTGACGATTTTTTGAGCAAAGATAACGTACAATTGTTAATGCCTAATCGTGCTTTGCAATCACAGCTTAAACAGTCAGGTAAACAGCTTGTGGTGTTAGACTGTGTTGATGATATGAATGCCAAGCTTGCGCTTGCCCTGCATTGCCGATTTAATAAATTAAAGTTAATTATGGCGGGCGGGGCAGGTGGCAAGACGGATCCGACCCAAATTCAAGTGGCAGATCTTAAGGATACTTACCAAGATCCGCTACTGGCTAAAGTCAGACAGCGACTTCGTCAAGATTATGGCATCAATCGTGCGATGAAAGAGAAATTCGGCATTCGTTGTGTTTTTTCATCACAGCCGCCGATTGTTGATAAGTCCTGTCAAGCAGGTGGTTTGCATTGTGGCGGCTATGGATCGGCCGTTGCAGTGACCTCAGTGGTGGGGATGATGTTGGTGGCTGAAGCGTTAAAATAACCTCAGCGTTTAATTTTTATCACGTAGTAGGACGGTGTTAATGAGATGATATCATATCCTATAGCAAGCAATGAAAAACAGCGTCTAGCGGTATTGGATGAGTACCATATTATCCAAACAAATACAGAAGCCGAATTTGAGCGTATTAGCGCATTGGCCAAGGCATTTTTTGGTACTAAGATTGTCGCTATTACTTTTTTGGATGCTGATATCCAGTTTTTTAAGTCAAGAATTGGGATAAATGAAATCTCAACCAGCCGTGATGTTGCTTTTTGCAATTACACCATTACACAAAATGACACCTTTGTCACGCTCGATACTCACCAAGATGCGCGATTTAAAAACAATCCTTTGGTCACCGGTTACCCTTATATTCGGTTTTATGCCGGTGCCCCCATCGTAGTTCACGATAGTCAAGGTAGGGAATTTGCTTTGGGTGCGCTGTGTGTGATTGACGACCAGCCGCATCAAGATTTTGATGCCAATCAACAACGTGTGCTAGCGGATTTGGCGGCGATGGTGAGTGATACCTTAAAATTACGGCAGCAGCGTTACCAAGCTGAGCGCGCTGATGAGGTAAAGACCGCATTTTTGGCTAATATGAGCCATGAAATTCGCACGCCGATGAATGGTATCATGGGCATACTTGAATTGCTTGAGCAGACACCGCTTGATACGCAGCAGCAACACTATATCAAATCGATTAAAACATCGAATGAGCATCTGCTTACCATCGTCAACGACATTTTGGATTTATCCAAAGTAGAATCAGGTAAAATACGTTTTGAGAGTATCCCCGTTGATTTAGCACAGCTATGCCAAGACGTGTATCAATGCTTTTTAGCCACTGCAAAAGACAACAGCGTGGAACTAACCTTCGATTACCCTGATAACTTGCCCAAATATGTCAACACCGATCCGGTGCGGGTGCGACAGATTTTAATCAATCTAGTCAATAACGCCATCAAATTTACCCCAAAACAAGGTAAAGTGACCATTCAAGCTATGAATGGCTGTGATAAGCACCAAATCAAATTCAATGTGATTGATACAGGTGTTGGCATCAAGCCTGAATCATTGGCGGTGATTTTTGATGCGTATAATCAAGCCGATAAGTTTACCCATCGTGTATATGGTGGTACAGGGCTAGGGCTATCTGTGTGCAAAGCGCTGGCAGAAGGGATGGGTGGTACGATTAAGGTAACCAGTGAAAAAAATAAAGGCGCAACCTTTACCCTAACTTTACCAATGATAGCAACCGATGAAATCAGCTATCAGCAGTGGCACCAACGTCATGATGAAACCGCAATACAACCGCGAGAACATCTACCTGCCCATGTTCTGCTAGCAGAAGACAATGAGCTAAATGCTATGGTCGCGGTCAAAAGCCTAAAAAAATATGGCTATGAAGTCACCCGAGCCAAAGATGGGTTAGAGGCCGTCAATTTTTATAAAGCTGACCCTAGCAAATATCACATCATTTTGATGGATCATCAAATGCCCATCATGGATGGGGTGGAAGCCACCAAGATGCTCAAACAGTCGTACAATCAGTTGCCGCCTATTATTGCAGTGACGGCACACGCCATGCATGGGGACAAAGAAGTATATCTTAATGCGGGTATGCAAGATTACTGTACCAAGCCCTATAAGCCTGAAGTGCTTGATGTGATGATTCAGCGCTGGCTGCATCATGTCGCCAACACGGTTTAAGAGATATTAATCACAAAATTTGCTTGCATTTGCGCAAACAATTGCTTACGGTAAAACCCTACCACAGTTTGTGGTAGGGTTTTATTTTTGTTGAAGTATTTTTGCTTTGTCACGGCTAAAAATGGCTTTGGTGACAGTGTTTTATAGAATTAAGAGCTAAAAAAACGCCTATGGGAAATTTTATTTTTTTACAAATTTTGGCAGCGGTTTGTGCCTTGTCCATCATTACCACGCTATTTAACAAGCGGATTTTGGACTTTCCACAAGCCATTGGGGTGCCCATTGTGTCCGCGGTACTGGTTTTTATTTTGCAGTGGAGTGCAAGCCTGCTCAATGGCAACGAGTTTATTACCATCAATATCACCAGTATCCAAAATGCGGTGCGTGATATTGATTTTTACGATTTTTTAATCAATGGGGTGATTTGTTTTATTTTGACGGCATCGGCGCTGACGTTTAAGGTGTCCGATCTCAAAAACTATTGGAAACCGATTGGGATTTTGGCAAGTATCGCATTGGCACTGTGTGCGCTGTTTTTTGCAAGCCTTATGTTTGGCTTTCAGTGGCTTATAGGAGCAAGTATTCCGTTCGCGGTATTGCTGTTACTGGGTGCGGCACTGGGCGCGACTGACCCGATTGGCATCAAAGGCGTGCTTAGCTCTATCAAAGCGCCGCGCCATTTGATGATTAAGCTAGAAGGTGAGTCGCTGTTCAATGATGCAGTGTGTATTGCGCTATTTATGACTATTTTGCATGGCCTGCAAGGTGATGGTTTTAGCATCGTTAAGACAGTAGAAGTGTTGTTGTATGAAATCGTGGTCGCCGGGGTTATTGGTTGGTTTTTTGGGCAGATGACGCTGCGGATTTTAAGCGGTAAACACGAGATGGAGTCACTGATTTTGACCACAGCATTTTTGGCGTGTGGATCGTATTTGGTGGCATTGTATGCGCATGCTTCTGCGCCCATTGCTTGTGTGGTCGGTGGTTTGATTGTCGGTAACCGTTGGCACCAGATTTTAGACGAAGGTGAAATCACCTATGTGAATCACTTTTGGCACGCCATTGAGGGGATTATCAATTCATTTTTGTTCACCCTTATCGGTCTGGAGCTATTTATTTTAGAGCTGAATACCTCGTTGATTTTGGGCGGTGTGGTGGCATTTATTTGTCTGCATTTATCCCGTTTTTTGGCAAATTTTGCGTCTTTTAGCCTGTTGTCTGATGTCCGAAAAACCAGTTATAACGGCAGTTTGACGATTTTATCGTGGGGCGGGGTACGCGGGGCGATTTCTTTGGCGTTGATTTTATCGGTTTCTAACGTCCCTGAATTGCAGCCTTATAGCAGCTTTTTGGTGGGTTATACCTTTATCGTGGTATTGATGTCGGGCGTGGTATGTGGTCTTGGGCTACCTGCGGTGATGAATGCGTTTTATTATAACCCGAACGAACGCACGACAGGTTTTGCAGGGTGGTATCAAAGGCTAGTTAAACGCTTTAATCGCAAAGGCTACCAATATGTGCTCAGCGAGGATGAGCAGGGCAATGAAGTCATTACCCGTTACCAGCCGCCGCCTGTGGTGATTCAAGAGACGCCTAGTAGTGTCGGTATGGCATTGCCACTGCCAAAAGTGATTGATAAAGATGGGCATGATGAATTGGCCCATCCCAATGGTTTTTAACTGTTACTACCACAAAAAAAGACCTAGCAAATGGCTAGGTCTTTTTTTATACCATTATATGATTAAATGGCTGCGCGCAAAATCCGCTCAGATACTGCCAAATCATTGCTACGATGTTCACCAAGTTTGACCATATTATGTTCTTCTAATTGGCTCAAAATTGGCGCAATTGCAGACGCATCAAGGTCGGCATCTGACAATCTCACTGGTAAGCCAAGCTCGCGGAAAAAGTTTTCGGTGTTAACAATCGCTTGCTCGATTTTATCCTCATCGCTACCTTCAGTGATATGCCAAACGTTTTTGGCGTACTGTAGCAGCTTGTCTTTTTTGCTATCTTTGAGCTCACGCATCACCCCAGGCAACACAATGGTCAAGGTGCGGGCGTGGTCAATGCCGTGTAGGGAGGTTAATTCATGCCCAATCATATGGGTGGTCCAGTCTTGTGGTACGCCCGTGCCAATGAGACCATTGAGTGCCATTGTCGCTGTCCACATGATGTTCTTACGCGTTTCCATGTCATTAGGATTGGCTTTGACGGCACGGCCTTCTTCAATCAAGATTTTGAGCAGACTTTCAGAGAAACTATCTTGGACTTTGGCATTGACTGGGTAAGTCAGATACTGCTCCATCACATGCACAAACGCATCGCCTACACCATTCATCACTTGACGCTCAGGTAGCGTTAAGGTTTTGGCAGGGTCAAGAATCGAAAACTGTGGGAATACCAGCGGGTTACCAAAAGGCAATTTGGCATGACGCTCACTATGATTGATAACGCCGCCTGAATTCATCTCTGAACCTGTTGCAGGAATGGTGAGTACAGTACCGAGCGGTAGCGCATTTTGAATATCACGGGTATATCCTTTTAACGCTTCCCACGCTTTTTCATGGTCTTTGTCGTCATCTAAGGTGGCAGTCAAGGCAACAAATTTGGTGCCATCGAGTACTGAGCCACCGCCGACAGCGAGCAAAAAGTCAATGTTGTTGGCATGTACCATATCGACGGCTTTCATCAAAGTATTAAATTCTGGATTTGGCTCAATGCCGCCAAATTCAAAGATTTCACGCTGTTTACCTTGTAGCGCGGTTTTGACCTCATCGAGTGTGCCGGTTTTTTTGGCAGAGCTGCCGCCATAGGTGATAAGTACACGGGCATTATCAGGGACAAGATTGGCGAGTTCTTTGATTTGACCTTCGCCAAATACGATACGCACAGGGTTGTAATATTGGAAATTATTCATGCCGATCCTTAAGAAATTGTTATTGTTAAAACATTGCCACTTGTAAAAATGCACCATGGCACTTATTAAGTAAACGTTACGCTCAAACACAGCGCTATCATAGAATAAAATAGTGAAAGCAATTGCAATAATTTGTCTAAAACTCGCAAAAGCTTTTTAAAAACAAATGTGTTTTAGAAACAGATGCTTGCTAAAACGTAGTCTTTGCTCAAGCTTCTAACAGCAGATTAACCTGTGAAAATTATGCTGTGACGAAGTTTGATAGCAACGTATATAAGTCTAAAATCCTTATAAACAAGGATGCTGCAACAATTTTTTTATCAAGTTTGTTATGACTTTTTGTTATAACTTGAAGCTAGCAGCGTCCAATAACTCAACGAAAGATGAATCAACAATCACGAGGAATGTATGTCTTACTCCGCTCTTCTATCACCGATTAACGTGGGCGCGATGCGCTTGCCAAACCGCGTCTTTATGGCGCCATTGACCCGTCTGCGTAGTGCTGATTTGCCAAATGGAACAAAAAATATTGGTGGCTTGCCAACGCCACTCATGGCAACCTATTATACCCAGCGCGCTAGCAGTGGTTTGATTATCACAGAAGCCACGGATATCTCAGCCGATGCCAAAGGCTACGCAGGCGCTCCCGGTGTTTTTAGTGACGCACAAATTGCAGGCTGGAAAATGATTGCTGATAGCGTACACCAAGCAGGCGGTCATATCGCTATGCAGCTATGGCACACAGGGGTAGTATCGCATTATAGCTTGCGCCCACAAGGTCAGCCGCCTGTATCAGCATCAACCGTGGATTTGGGTGATGCGGTACGCACCTCGTTGAAAGATGACGAAGGCAAAGTATACCGTGTGACTGCCACGCCAGCCCGTGAGATGACCACCGCAGAAATCAAACAAACCGTCGATGATTTTGCCAGCGCCGCGCGTAATGCGATTGAAGCAGGCATGGACGCGATTGAAATCCACGGTGCACACGGGTATTTGATTCATCAATTCTTGTATGATAGCGTCAACCAACGCAGCGATGAATACGGTGGTAGCTTAGAGAACCGTATGCGCTTTTTGACAGAAATTTTAACCGCAGTCACTAGCGCGATTGGCAGTGACAAAGTGGGTATCCGTATCTCGCCACTGGGTCAATTCAATGGCGTGGATGCCGGTAGCGAAGACGATGCGTTAGCAATCATCAAGCTGATTGATAGCTTTAATTTAGCCTATTTACATATCTCTGAGCCAGACTGGGCAGGTGGAAAACCCTTTACCGCAGAATTCCGTCGCCAAATTCGTGATGCTTATCACGGCGTGCTTATCGGTGCTGGTGGCTATACCGCAGAAAAAGCAGACGCGCTAATTCGTGATGGCTTAATTGATGCGGTAGCTTTTGGTCGCAGTTATATCGCAAATCCAGATTTGGTTGAGCGTTTTCACCAGAATGCGCCGCTTAATCAACCAAACCCAGCCACTTTTTATGGTGGCGATCAAGAGGGCTATACGGATTATCCTGCGTTAGCCCAATAATTGTACTAGCAAAAATAATCGTATTAGCGAATATGAAAACCCCGATTGTGTGACGACATGAGCGGGGTTTTTTATTGGGCTAATAACACAAACAAATGTTTTTTACTAAACTTATCATGAAAGTGACTAGAAAATCTGCTAATAATAATCAAGCGGCAATAGGAAATTGTCATATTAAAAAATAGTCAAACAAAGACAAGGAGAACGAAATGAAAAGACGTTTTACAGCCCCATTATTTAGCGCAGCTATAGCCATATTATCGGTAGCGGCAACCACCCAAACTGCCACTGCCGCGACAGCTACTAAAATTATTTTTCCAAAGGGTAGCTACTGCGCCAGTTATTCAGGTGATTTTAGTAAAACTAAAACTTATAGCCTGTATCTGCTAAAAAACCAAGATTTTGAAGTGAAAGCCGCCAATATGGAAGATGGTATCCACATCAGAGATGCACGGGGTGTGCTGCGAGGTGAATGGATTGACGACAATACCTATCGTATTCATACGCGCATGAAAGGTTTGCATTATGTGACCGTACGCAGTCCGTATGGCGACCAACAAGTTGAGTTTTGCGCGTATTGATTTAGTAAGGTTTGGGGGTTTTGCTATTAGCCAAAACTTGAAAATACCACCATTAACACCGGTGAGATGATATTGACCAAAAATCCAAAGCTCATGGCAAGCGGTACCACTTCATTTCCCCCTGAGCTTTGGATGACCGGCAAAGTAAAATCCATGGTGGTCACCCCGCCCAAACCCACCGCCGTGGTTGGGTATTTGCGAATCAGCATAGGGATAAACAGTAGCGCCGTGAACTCACGTAACAAATCATTGAGTAATGCAACACTCCCCCAAACTGCGCCATACGCATCAGTCATGATAATCCCCGACAACGAATACCAGCCATAGCCAGAAGATAGCGCTAAGCCTTGGGTGAAGGTCACATCAGGCATTATCAGTGCGTACAGTAAACCACCGACTGCCACACTGAGACAAAAAATCACACAGGCTTGTACGCCGCGTTTGTTGACCAATACCTGACGTAACGTCATCCCCGAATGCGACAACTGAAAACCCACCAACAAAATCAGCAAAATCAACAACCCCTTAATGATGCCATCAATCGGCAAATCCGTTATTGGCAGCAATTTGCCCAGTACAAAACCCAACGCCACACAGCACAACTGAACCAGGCTTCCTGTGATGCTAAAACCTGCTTGGCTATGCTCATGGGGAAGCGCACGCTGCCAAGGATGCAGCTTGTCAAACATCAGCAAACTGATAAAACCTGTCCCTAGGGTACAAATCGCCAATACCGCCACATTGATGCCAATAAACCCAATCTGCGCGCCCAAGTCAGGAATCTGCGATAACGAAAGACCAATAAAGGTTAAAATCACAAACACCAAGTTGGTCAGTAGCTTGTCTACCAGCGGCATGAATCGTTGCGGTAATGGCAGTAAAAACCCGACCACCAAGGGAGTAAGAATCAGAACAAGGGTGATAAAGTTTTCTAACATACCGCGACGCTTCCAGACAGGTTTAAACACAGGCTAATCGCAATATTTTGCAGTTAGCAATTGGTTTAAAAAATTAAAAGTGGCTATTGTACCCATAAATGCACCAAGTTGGCGAATATTTGCCATAATGCGTGGTTTAAGCGTGCAATCAATTGTTTGGTAACACATTTGTAGTATGATTGAACAAATAGTTGTGTAAGATAAGCACATCCAATCATCTTATGCGTTAGATGACTTTATTAGCCGTTAATTTTTTCAATTTGTAGGATTATTATGAGACATTTTTATTTTGATATTGTCTTTACCACGATTGCGCTAGCCATAGCCGCGTGGTGGGGTTTTTCACATGGTGGTGTTGGCACTATGATGTCGGCGCTGTTTGTCACGCTGATTTTGGCAGTGATGGAGATTTCACTGTCGTTTGATAATGCGGTGGTCAATGCCTCGGTACTCAAAACCTGGGATAAGTTTTGGAAAATGATTTTCTTGACTGTGGGTATACTCATCGCGGTATTTGGTATGCGTCTGGTATTCCCGATTGTCATCGTCGCAGTGACTGCCGATATGGGCATGATGGATGTCATCAACATGGCGCTCAACAACCCGAAAGAATACTCTGCCAAACTGATGGAGCATCATGCAGAGATTGCCGCATTTGGTGGGATGTTCTTGTTGCTCGTCTTTTTAAACTTCATCTTTGATGAAAAAGAAGTGATGTGGTTTGAATGGCTAGAGCGTAAATTGGCACGATTTGGCAAGGTCGATGCCATGAGCGTGTTTGTCGCATTGGTACTATTAATGACCGCCTTATATTGGGTGGAAGACGCCAAAAAATCGGTGGTGTTAACCGCAGGGGTATTTGGTATTTTGATTTATCTAGCCACCAATGTGTTATCAAGCCTGTTAGAAGGGGCGGACGATGATGATGAATCAACCCCCAATGTGATTGAAGGCAAAGAAGTAGCGGGCGCGATTGCCAAAGGCGGTATCGCAGGTTTCTTGTATCTAGAAGTACTCGATGCATCGTTTAGTTTTGATGGGGTGATTGGTGCGTTTGCCATTACCAATGACGTGATTATCATCATGCTAGGCCTTGCCATTGGTGCGATGTTTGTGCGATCCATGACCATTTTCTTGGTAGAAAAAGGCACGCTTGATGAGTTTGTTTATCTAGAACATGGCGCGCATTATGCGATTGGTGCGTTGGCGGTCATCATGCTATTGGCAACCGTGCATATCGAAGTGCCAGAAATTGTGACGGGTTTGATTGGGATCGCCTTTATCGTATGGGCAGTGATTAACTCTATCAGCTACCGTAAGCGCCAAGCAGCTTTGGCGAAACACTGAAAGACGCTAAAATACGCTAAAAAGACTGAGGCTAATGCCTAACAGTAGCGGTATTTAAGATGCTGGCTTGAGCTTAATATCCCTTAAGCTTTTGACACATAAATATAACAGCTTAATGGGGCCGAATGGTGGACAAATTCTATCACCAAAGGTATAGTTAAAACGTGGGTTTCGGCTCACGTTTTGTTTTTTTAGGCGATTTTTAACGGTGTCTAATGCTTTTGTCTGGGCGTTTTTAGTCTGGGCGCGCTTTTGGTCTAGGCACTTGTAGTCTCAGCGTGAAAGGCGTAGGGCATTATAAAGGACATCGATTTTCTTATTTGACTTCAAAAATTTATTACAAAGGATAAAACAATGGCAATTAGCTTAACCAAAGGTGGTAATGTTAATTTATCAAAGGAAGCACCGAATTTAACCAACATGGCCGTTGGTCTTGGCTGGAACCCACGTGCCACTGACGGGCAAGCCTTCGACTTAGACGCGGTCGCGTTTTTGGTCAATGAATCGGGTAAAGTACGGGCAGATGCAGATTTTATTTTCTTTAACAACCTAAAATCATCTGATGGCTCGGTAGAACATACGGGTGATAACCGCACCGGTGAAGGCGATGGCGATGATGAAGTCATCAAAGTAGATTTAACTAAAGTCCCAGCCGATGTAAGCAAAGTGGTATTTTGTGCGGTGATTTATGATGGTCAAGCGCGTAACCAAAACTTTGGTCAAGTAGCAAACGCTTATATTCGCATCGTGAATACCCAAGGCGGCGCTGAAGTGGCTCGTTATGATTTGTCAGAAGACAGCAGCACCGAGACGGCGATGATTTTTGGTGAGCTTTATAAGAACAATGGCGAGTGGAAATTCCGCGCGGTTGGACAAGGTTTTGCTGGCGGTCTAGGACCATTGGCTGCGTCATATGGCGTTGCTGTTTAGTTTTTTGGCTAAAAATTTTTAACATTTTTTTAACAATGGGGTGGCATCGGCTTGCCCCTTTTTTTTAGCATAATCATTTTTTTAGCCTGAGCACTTTTTAAGCTTGAGCACTTTTTTCAGCCTAAATGCTTTTTTAAGTGCAGCTACTTTTATTATCATTTTGCCACCTAGTTTATAAGGATACATTAACCTATGGCAGCGACGTTTAGTATGATTGGGACGATTGAGCCATTTTTACATTGTAATCTCAAAAAAGGCGATTCGATTTATTGCGAATCCAATGCCATGGTCATGATGGAGTCAAATCTTGAGCTTAAAGGTCAGATGCGTGGCGGCATCATGCAAGCTTTGATGCGCCGATTTGCCAATGACGAGTCGATTTTTCAACAGCAAATTGAAGCGGTCAATGGTGAGGGTGACTGCTTACTGGCGCCCACACTTGATGGTGATATGCAAATTTTAGACGTCGGCGCCAATCAGTATACGCTTAGTGACGGTGCCTTTGTGGCAGCAACCAATGGTGTTGATTTGCGTGCCAATATCCAGCGCAATTTAGGCGGCGCTGTATTTGGGGATACGGGTGGCTTTATGGTCATGCAAACGCAAGGCCAAGGTCAGCTTGTGGTATCGGGGTTTGGCTCTTTGTTTGAGATTGATGTCACGCCTGATAAAGATGTGATTATTGATAATGGTCACGTGGTATGCTGGGACAGCCGATTGCAATATAGCCTGTCAATGGCAACCAGCCAGAAAAAAGGCTTTTTGGGCAATATCATCAATTCAGTCACGAGCGGCGAAGGCATGGTGCTCAAGTTCTCAGGTCAAGGCAAAGTAGTGATTTGCTCGCGTAACCGCGATACTTACCAAGGCTGGATTCAAAGTTTACTGGGGTCAAACTCAGGCGGACGCGGCGGCAATGAAGGTATTTTAGGCGGTTTGTTATAGTCAGTTTGTGCTAAGTTATTAACCTGTTAAAACATAGCTAGATAGAATAGTAAAAAATATAGTAACAAATAAGGAAACCAACATGTCAGTGAATTTATCGAAAGGTCAAAAAATCTCGTTAGAAAAAGAAGCAGGTGGCGCACTCAGCCAAATCAAAATGGGTTTGGGTTGGGATGTCGGTGCTGCGCCGCAAAAATCAGGTGGATTTTTGGGTAGCTTGTTCGGCGGTGGTGGCAGCGCAGGCGGCAGCATTGACTTGGATGCGTCGTGTATCATGCTTGATGCCAACAAACAAATGGTGGATGCGATTTGGTTTGGACAATTGCAGTCAAAAGACAGTAGCATACAACACACAGGCGACAACCGCACCGGCGCTGGCGATGGCGATGACGAAGTGATTAATGTCAACTTATCTCGTATCCCTGACCATGTGCAAGCCTTGGTTTTTACTGTCAATAGCTTTACGGGTCAAACTTTTGCCACGGTCAATAATGCGTTTTGTCGTTTGGTGAATGCCAGCAATAACAGTGAAGTTGCCCGTTATGATTTGTCAGCCCAAGGCAGTCATACCGCGCTAATTTTGGCAAAAATTTATCGCCATAACGGTGAGTGGAAAATGCATGCCATTGGTGAAACCGCGTCAGGTCGTACCTTTCATGATTTGATGCCTGCGATTTTACCGCATGTGTGACCGCGCTTTTTGATGTGAAGCAATAATGTGAAGCCATAAAGTAAGCCCTGTGACAAGCAGGGTTTTTTATTTTGACCACTATTTTTGATAAGTTTGTGTGGATTTTGCGTTGGTGGGTTTTGCATACGGTGTGGGTTTGCTAAAATAGCGGCGATTTAGTTTTGCACTGTTAAATTTTACAGTCATTTTTTTAAAATCACTTTCTTAAAATCACTTTAGCGAAGCGAATCAAATAATTTTGTGACAATAAACCACCGCTACAAAGGAATCCAACACCATGCCATTTAATCGTTTACAGCCGATTTTGATAGCAAGCTTGCTGCCGCTGCTGGTTTTTACTTGGTTTAGCCGTGACTACATTGGGCAGATTGATTTTTGGTTGTTGTGGCTGGTGGCGATGACCTTGGTCGGGTTGCCATTGGTGTTTGCAGAAATTGGTTTGGCGCATCGTAGTGGTACGTCGCCGCTGGTCGGTTTGCCCATGCTGACCCGTGAAGCTGACGTGTCAACGGTTTGGCGCGGGTTTGGTTGGTTGACTATTGTGCTGTTGCTGGCGGTTGTGGGGCATTTACTGGCGAGTAGTGGCGAGATTATCCATCCGCTGGTGAGCAATATTGCTCTGCCTGCCTTGTTAGCCATCATGGTGCTGATAGTGATTGGTTTGAGTTTTATCAAGCATTTGGCAGGTTGGTTGGCGGTCGGTTTTGCCGTTGCCGCGTTGGTTGTCAATGTCATGCAGGGTGGGTTTGTGGCGTGGCAGGTGACAGCGACGTCCTTGACGGAGTGGGCAGGGGCGGTAGTGTTAGCGCTAGTCTGTGTGGGCGCAGGTACGGGATTATACTGGCATGCGCGCACCCACCAAATGCTCACGATGAGCAATACGGCGACAGATCAAGCACGCGAATCCGCGAGTCGTTATGTGTTACCTGTGTGGAGTTTTCAGTTATTAGTGGGTGCGCTGATTGCCATGACTTTATCGCCAAACAGCACGATGGCGGCAGTGCTGAATGCATTGGCAATGCTGGCAGGGGCGGCTTATTTACTGCATATCTTGACCCATCAAGTGTCACTACGCTTGCAACAACAGCAATTTAATTTTTTGGCATTGGTGGTATTGGCAGTGCTTAGTCTTGCGCTAGCCATGCTACCAACTGCTTGGCTCAATCAGCTGATTATTGTAATAAGTTTAGTCACGGCGGTATGGCTAGCCGTATTTGCAGGGTGGCAAATGAAAATCAGCCATTTGCGCAAATCATTGAATTTTAGCTCGGAAGGCTTATATAACCTTTGGCGCATTGCGGTGCGTATTATTGTGCCATTGGCGGTGATTTTGGCGATGGTGGGGTGGGTGCTAGGATTGGCAAAATGATTACTGTTGATATAGCCTTTGCGCCTGATAGCCAAACACAGTTGCGGTTAACCCTGCAACTTGCTGATGATAGCCGCGTGATTGATGCAGTCAATGCAACAGGCTGGCAACAGCAGTATCCGCAGATTTTTAGCTATAGTGTCGGTGTGTTTTCCCATAAACTAGACTGGCAAAGTGCTATCAACACAGGTGATAGAATCGAAATCTATCGCCCTTTGACCATCGACCCGCAAAACAAACGCAAATTACTGTCCAAAAAATCCAACCGATGAGGGCGTGACCCAGTATTCTTGTGTATCTCACAAAAAAAAGCCAATCACAGCATCACGGCAATGATTGGCTTTTTTAATCAGAAAAACTTACTGAGTCACCGCTGGGCGTTCAATGCTGGTGACAATACCATTTTGGTCAAAATAAATTTTGGCGTATTGTTGGGCGTTGTGAATCGCGGGCTTGTTGGCGCGTTTGGCGTTAGTACCTGGGGTAAAATCATACAGGTAATCCCAACGTACCGGATTTAGAGTGTCTCTAAAGGTTGGGCTACCTAGTATATACAGCACTTGATTGGCATTCATACCCACTTGCACTTGGCTTAATTTGTCTTCATGAATCGGCTTGCCTTGTGGGATATCGATTTTGTACACGCTAAACCATGAGCAACCTGGTAATACGCTGACGCTGCTAATTACGGCAACCAAAGGCAGGACTGCCAGTTTTTTTGATAGTGTTGTGATAGATGTCATTTGTCAAACCGCTTTGAGATGGTGAACGATAAAATTTACGACTTATCATACGTGATTTGGGTTTTTTTGCCTACCTATTGACCCCAAAATTTAAATTATTTTACATACAGTTAATGTTTGGGTGTAAAACGCCGCGGTGGTTTGGTATTTGGCGTTCTGGTGGTTGGCGTACTTTGTCTTTAGCCTGCATTCGCCCTTTATTTGTCAACGGGCGCTTTTGCCAGTGATGTCACGTTTTTTTACTGTGGGATTTTATCGAATTTGTTATTATAGTTATAATTTTTAGTTTATAAGCGACACCTGATAGGTGCGAGGATTTTTATGTCGTCTTTTACCAACCAAGATTTGCGTCGTGCCGGTTTGAAAGTCACGTTACCGCGTTTGAAAATTTTAGAATTGCTAGAAAAAGCCGAATCCCATCATATGAGCGCAGAAGATGTGTATAAAGCCTTGATGGAGCACGGCGAAGACGTGGGGCTTGCGACTGTTTACCGTGTGCTAACCCAGTTTGAACAAGCGGGAATTGTCGAGCGTCACAATTTTGAAAACAACTTGTCAGTGTTTGAAATCGCCAAAGATGAGCACCATGACCACTTGGTATGTGACCAATGCGGCAAAATCATTGAATTTCACAATGAAGAAATCGAAGCGTTGCAAGAAAAAGTCGCCAAAGACTTTGGCTTTACCCTAGCAGGGCACTCGCTGGTGCTGTATGGAATTTGTGATAATAAAGACTGCCAAAATTCAGTAAAACGCTAATGCCTTGGTAGGCTAATGCCTGAGTCATTTAAAAAACTCACGTGCAAAGATTAGTCACAAAACTCAATTATAAACTTCAGTTAAAAAAAGCGGCTAGATAAATTTTATTTAGCCGCTTTTTTCGTGCGTTGTCTATTATTTATTGAACGCTATGATGCGGTTTTAGTTCTGATAGTTTAAAGCCAGCGACTAATAGCGCTGCGCCATACACCACAGCGCCCACCACACACAGCGCCAATAATGCAACAATACGAATACCTTGATGCGCAGTAACCGGGAAAAAATGAATACCAGCGGCAAGTGCCAACCCCATTGCCCCATTTGCGATGGCAAAGATAACCGCTAATCGTCGCCAAGCCGCACCAAATCGATAAATACCTTGGGTATGTAAATAAAAATATAACAGCGCCGCATTGATAAAAGACGCCAGTGTATTGGCAAGTCCTAGCCCAGCGTGGGGTGCGACTTGCCACTTTTTAAATAACTCAGCCAGTATTAGGCTTAGCACGACATTGGCAATCACGCTAATCACACCGATTTTGACAGGGGTGCGACTGTCATGACGGGCAAAAAAAGCTGGGGCAAATATTTTAATCAGCATAAATGCCAAAATCCCACCCGATAAGCACTGTAGCGCAAGCCCACTCATCAGGGCATCTTGCCGTACAAATTCGCCATGTTCAAACAGGGATATCATAAGCACATTACTAATCATGCCAAGCGCGATGGATGCAGGTACGCCGACCAACACCGTCAGCCGCGTCGCCCAATCAAGCGTATGTCCAAATTGTTGATGGTCGTCGCTTGCGATACTTTTGGATAGACTGGGCAAAATCACCGTGCCAATCGCCACCCCAATCAGCCCTAGCGGCAGCTCACTCATCCGCTCTGCGGTATACAGCCAAGAGACCGAGCCATCGACCATGGTTGAAGCCAGTACCGTGTTGACCAGCATATTGATTTGGGTGACCGATACCCCAAAAAGCGCAGGCAGCATGAGTTTTAAAATCCGTCGCACGCCAGGATGACGAAAGCTAACCTTGGGCATCACGAGCAGCTGATGGCTGTGCAATTGCGGTAATTGAATCAATAGCTGCAGCAAACCTGCCACTGCAACTGCATAACCGACCGCCAAAATTGGCTTGGCAAGCAGCGGCGCTACCCAAATCGCACCCACAATCATACACACATTTAAAATCACCGGTGCAAAGGCAGGCAAGGCAAACCGCCCTACGCTTTGTAAAATACTACTAGCAAACGCAGTCATGGCGATAAATAACAAATAAGGAAAAGTGATACGAAGCAGCTCAACTGCCGTTAAAAATTTGTTAGGCTCATGCAGATAACCGACCGCAAACACAGCAATCACGGCGGGCGCGAAGATGACTATCGCGGCGGTAAGACCTGATAAAATCAACAATAACGTACCTGCCACCCGACTGATAAGAATTTGAATGCCAAGCAAGGCTTTTTTGCTATCGGTCATGTCGTTATTTTGGGCTTGGTGCTGATAATCGGATAGTACAGGGACAAAAGCTTGGGCAAAAGCGCCTTCAGCGAACAGCCGCCGCAAAAAATTGGGCAATTTGAAGGCTACCAAAAACGCATCCATCATGCCACCTGTGCCAAATACGCTCATCAATACCATGTCGCGAATCATGCCCAAGATACGTGAAAATAAGGTAAAAAAACTAACAATAGCGGTGGATTTGATAAGTTTTGACATGAAAGAATCGCTGCAAGTTCTGCCGAGAAGTGGGTGTGCTAATTGGATTTTATAGCTTGATTTGGGCACTATTATCTTGCAAAATCGTTATTTTGCAAAATTGTCATCTTACAAAATCGTTATCCTAAAAAATTGCCATACAATAAATTTTTGAAAATCATCTAATGGCTGATGTCATTTTTATTGACCATGTTTCTATTGACCATGCTTCTTAATTTCACCCAATCAAAATAGAGCCCCGGGTCGGATTTGCGGCCGCGCGCGATATCGCTGTGACCGGCTAGATGATTGATGGTTTTGGGATAAGCTTGATAAATCGCGGCAATCACGCCACTTAACGCTTGGTATTGCTTGTCATCAAACTCGCTATAATCATCACCTTCTAGCTCAATCCCAATCGAATAGTCATTGCAGTTTGGCACGCCCAAATAACTAGATTTGCCAGCATGCCAAGCACGCGCATCAAAGCTCACAAACTGCGTGACCCTACCATCGCGCTCAATAAACAAATGCGCGGAGACCTGCTGCTGATAGATGGTTGCAAAATACGGATGGGCTTTGGGGTCTAACTGATTTTGAAAAAATGCACGAACAAAATGCTCGCCTTGGTCATCTTTTAGACCAAATTCACTGGGCGGCAAGCTGATGTTATGAATCACAATCAGGTGAATATCGTTAGGGTCGGGTCGCTCACCAAAATTGGGTGACGCCACAAACTCGCATGGGCTTAATAAACCCTGCTCAATGCTAAATCCCGACATAACCATACCCTGCCCAATCATCAAAATGGTGTTTAAAATAGTTGGTAAAACGCTACTCAATGCTGTGGCTAATTTAGCATAAAATGGGCTTATCATCACCTTAACCGAAAGACACAGTTAAAAAAAAGCAATTTTCCAAAAAAATGGTATGCTATCGCTAAGCTGACAACAAGGGTAGGGCATCTGATGGATACGATTATAGCGGCATTGATACTGGCAGTGGTGGGGGCGCTTTATAAAATTTTTGCCCAACAAAAAGCAATCACCCGGCTTGAATCCAAGCTCGACAACCTGCAAAAACAACTCGCTGACGTCATGGCAACCGTGTATATCTTAAGCAGCGAGGCAAAGCCATCGTCTACCCAGCAATCGGCAAGCGATATTCGCCAAAATCAGCCTGTCACTGAACCTGTTACTGACCCCATCACGCAGCCCATCAGTCAAGCCCCTGTCTCAGCGCCCCTCCTAGTGCCCCTCCCAGACTTAGACTCTTTGCCAATGGCGAATACGCTTGACGCTTCGGTTAATTCAACCTCTCCAACGGCAACACAGCCGCCAGTGAGTGACGCAGCCCCACCGCATAAACCCACTTTGTCACAGCCATCATCTCCTTCTTTAAGAGATGATGAAAGCGCTACCAATATTGTGACATCGCTTTGGGCAAGTGCCACCCAATGGTTTTTTGGGGAAAACTTGGTGGTGCGTGTGGGTGCACTGGTGTTGCTAGTGGGCGTGGTGTTATTACTCAAACTTGCCAGCCAATATATTGAGGTATCGATGCCCGTGCGCATGGCGCTGGTAGCGTTGGGCGGCTTGGTGATAACGGCAATCGGCTATCGCACCACTGCCAAAAAACGCAGTTATGGGTTGACTTTGCAAGGTGTCGGCTTTGCGGTGATTTATTTGACGGTGTTTGCGAGTTTTAAATTGTATGGACTACTACCATCAACCTTAACCTTCGGCGTGCTTGCGTTACTAGCAGGGT
This sequence comes from Moraxella sp. CTOTU47618, assembly GCF_032017425.1. Lineage (NCBI taxonomy): Bacteria > Pseudomonadati > Pseudomonadota > Gammaproteobacteria > Moraxellales > Moraxellaceae > Moraxella > Moraxella sp. CTOTU47618. The sequence goes on from NZ_DALZPW010000009.1 coordinate 41,470, forward strand.
TAACAGTGATGTTTTCGGTGTGGCAAAATGCGCTACTGCTTGCGGTCTTGGCATTCGGTGGGGCGTTTTTTGCGCCGATACTGGTCAGCCGACCTGACGGTAGTGTGGTGATGCTATTTAGTTATTATTTACTACTCAATATAGCGGTTGCGGTGATTGCCCATTATCGCACTTGGAAATTGCTCAATGCACTAAGCCTAGCGGTGACTTTTGGGCTTGCGTATGTGTGGGGATTTCGTGCATTTAGTGGCAATAGTGCAGGTGCAGGCTGGCTGTCATTACGCTGGCAACTGTTAGGGTTATTGGTTGGGCACATGGCACTGTATCTGTTTATTGCGGTTAGATATTCTCAGCAGGTCGTAAGTTATAACCAAATGCTGCTACAAATGAACACGAGGGTAGCCAGACGCCCGATTATATCAATAGATTCAGGCTTGTTGTTTGGCACCGCATTACTGGGGTTTGGGCTGATGGCAAGCTTGCTCAATGATTTGCCTTATCATCTGGCCTTTGCTAGCAGTGCGTTATCAGCTATTTATTTGAGTCTAGGGTTGTGGCTGCTCAAACATCATCGCCGTAGCATCGCAGGTGACCCACAAGCCAACAACCAATTTGATAACAGCTTTGAGCTGCTCATTGAAGCCAGCCTTGCGCTCGGCTGTGGGTTTTTGGCTTTGGTGATACCACTGGCGCTATCAGCCAAATGGATTAGTATCGGTTGGGCAGTGCAGGGTGCTGCATTGGTGTGGCTCGGTGCGCGTACCCAAAGACGCTGGACGGTATATTTTGGGTTGGCATTGCAAGGCTTTAGTATCCTGTTATTGGTGGGCTTTGATACCCTCATGCGGCATTGGTATGGGCTACTGGATCAATTATCTATTCCGCACCAAACGTCTATAGTGACGGCTTCATCCACTTTGCCACTGACCGTATTGACAGCGTGTATGCTGCTGTCTGCTTTTATTTTGCGTCACGGTAGAGCCAATATCGCGGCAGCCACATCCCAAGCTAAAGGTCAGCCTCAAACTCAACTTCAACCTGCGGCAGTCAAAACGACGCATAAACGGGTTCAACAAATCGCTGATAATGCCAGTCACAGCTTTGTTGCCACCGCGCTTGTGGTTGTCGGGTTTGTGCTGTATCTGTCGGCGATTTTATCCGCTGACCCCTTTTGGAACAACGGTGGCAAAACCACCACTATCAAACTTGCCGTGGGTATGGCGGTATTTTTAATTGTGGGACAACTGATACATCAGCGTTTTGTTTGGCGCAGTATGCGTAAGGTGAGTCGCTTTATTTTACCGTTTGCGATGATGAGCTGGGTGCTAGTCTGTCTCACCCATGTTAAGGTCGAGACGGTTGTAGACCTAAACGATTATCACATCAAAGCATTTAGCGGGTTGGGGCGTTATTTGCTCGCCATGCTTGGCTGTTTAGCCATCGCAAAATTGCTAGGCGCGTGGCTGCTTAGTCGCTGGCACCGCGACCGACTGGATACAAGCGTTGACGCGCTCGTTTGGTTTTTGACACTGATTGCCATGCTAACTTGGATGCTGCAACAAGTGCCATTTAACTATTGGCAGCATGCCCAAGAGCTTCGAGCCATTATCACTATTTTACCGACCGTGTTGGCTGTGCTTGGTTTGATGAGTTTGTTGTTGTTGCCAAGATTGCAGGCGCTTGGTGGTCGTTTGCTTGGTTGGTTAGAGGTTGATACGCTGCTTAAAAATAGCGCTTATATTTTGGTGCCGATAACCTTTATTTGGAGTTTATCTGCCAATTTCTCGTTAGACGGTCAGCTATTGGGCGTTTATCTGCCGCTGCTCAATCCGCTGGATTTGACCTTAATCAGCATTTTACTGTACCAATCTTATGTGGCACTCAAAGTTGATAGCAACTATCGTACTATCGTTTCGGTGGCTTGCGGTCTAGGGGCATTTGTGACAGTCAGCAGTATGTTGGTGCGTGGGTTTGCCAGCGTTTGGGGCACGCCGACGTGGGAACATGGTGCTTGGTCAGTCAGTATGGTACAGACGGGGCTGACTATCTTATGGACCGTCATTGCGATGGTATTGATGTTCTTGGCAAACAAAAAAGCCATTCGCTTGGTATGGTTTGCCGGTATCGCATTATTGACCATTGTGGTTGCCAAGTTGGTATTGATTGATATGTCGAATACCAGTGCGGTATTACGTGTGGTGTCTTTTATCGGGGCAGGCTTATTGATGCTCGTCATTGGTTATCTTGCACCCTTACCGCCTAAGTCAAGTAAACCTAAGGCAGGTAAACTCAAGTCAGATAAACTTAAGTAAGACAAACCCAATGCAGCCAAAAAAAGCTAAGTAGACCCCTGCTAAAGCTCGTGAGTAACGTGGGTTATTTTTCGTATTTACGGCAGGCGGGCTTAGCTAAATGCACAAAGACTTGCTGGCTAATTGTCTTTAAATTGTAACATCTGGCTAGAATTTATCCAAAATATCGGTTCTCTTGTTAGTGGTTTGTAGCACGGTATAGAAGTTTTGAATGGGTATTGTTAATATCTTTATAGGGCAAAGCTTTATATCAACCAAATTATAAATCTAATTACTATCAATGAGTTAGAATGCTATTTACCATTTTTCTAACATAACAAATTAAGGTTGATACTGCCTGCTGATGCTAACCATGCGATGCTAAGGTTTTCAAATTATTTAAATTAACTATGACTGACGGCTTTATGTCGATAACCCAAACACACGCTACGCTGTTTTTTTGGTTAAGTCTAATTAGGCTGGGTTTTTGTTAATGTCCATCGCAATGGGTTAGCTTGTAAAGTCATATTAATTATATAGGAGCTATGAATTATATAGTAACTATAAATTAAAAATGAAGTAAAAATGAAAAAAAATAAGCACTGTCACGTGAGATTAGCCAAACACCGCGCCTGTATCTTGTCGGCAACTTTAGTTTCGCCGTTATTGTTAGTAGCTATCATTTACACGCAGGCAGATGCCCAAAACCCTACGCAAACGGCATCCGTCACTGTCGCCTCGCAAAAAACCACCACCACGGTAGCGCCTGCCATCGTTGACAATTCAGAGCAAGAGCATGACACTGACAGTCTCAGCTATGGCTTTGAGGCATTGCAAAATAGCTTTGCAATCGACATTGATTTACCGGGAGAAAATCAAGAGGACAACCCCAACAGCGCCCAACTGGTAAAATTTTCGTCGTTAACGCCCAGTTTGTTAGCTTTAATCATGCAGCAAAATGGGGCAACTATTAGCGATAAACAAAATTACCGCTTGATTGATGCCAAAGGTCATATTATGCCGATGGCGATTCGCCCTGTCAGTAAACAATCATCTGTCAATCAAGTATTGCAAATAGTTAGCGTGGAGACAGATAACCCCAATGCGGTGGAAAAATTACGCCATGCGTTGACCGTACAGCTTGATAACCCAGACAATCAACAATCGATTAACATTGACCTTAGCAATTTACCTTCAAACCAAGTCGCCGCTGTTACCAATAGCCCAGTCAGAACTTGGTGGTTAACCAATCCCAACTTTGCCAAAAATCAATCTACTTTATCAACCGCGCAAGCAGTCAATCTTTGGCTAAAATTTTTACCCGTGAATTCAGCCCAGCCCAGCAAGCGCCCACTACAACTGCAAATTTATGGCAGTGATGACTTGCAAAGCTGGCAGATGGTCAGCCAAACGGTGGTCAGCCCTTTTGACTCTAGCCAACGTGGTCAACCTAGCCAGGCTACTCAACATAGCCAAATGGTAGCGCCGCAAGCTGACGGTACCAATCAGCCGATAGCGACAGGCAATGCTATTGCCATCGAGCCGCAGCAAACCAATTATCGGTATTGGCAAGTGGTGGCAAATCAGCCTATCAATCTTGAGGCAGCAAGCTTAAATCGCATGGTGAGTGAGGCAAGTTTCTTCTTGACCCGCGCCAATTTTTCAAAAACCAAAGATGACGCCAACCAATGGCGGCTTAGCCTTGCTCAACCCATGTTGACCACAGGGGTGAGTTTTTTTGTCCCCGAAAATCAGCTGTGGCAAGTGAGCATCAACGTACCTGAGCAAGAAGCCAATCAATTGGCTAAAATCAACAAAACCGTCAATGTAAGTAATGATAAAACTTTAGCCAATTCACAAATTGATAAAAACCATACCACGGTCAGTTGGCAACCCACATTGACCAAGTCGCTGCAATTGGGTGGTCAAATGCAGCAAGACGATTTACCGGTCAATCTGTTAACGCCCATGTATGAGATGTACTTTTTAGCACAAGGCACAGCGCCTTATAGACTGGTGATTAACGAGCCAGGCGTATTACAACAATCCAATATCACGCTATCCAACCAACAACTCGCCAGCCTTGGCAATACCGTTGAAGGACAAATGCAAAATATCGAGGCATTGAACAATCCCAACGCGTCGTTTGAACGCTACAAAACATGGGCACTGTGGGGTGTACTCGCTGCAATTGTAGCCGCTTTGGCGTTGATTGCCCTGCGTTTATATCAACAAACTACTACCCAAGCCCCCAAAGAATAAGCGATAATACAATCAAACATACTTCATCGAAAATACCCCATCAAAAATAAGGGATTATTTGCATGCCTGCTGCTAGCCAAACCATTAGTGACACCTCGACCACCGCGCCGCACATTAGCTCACTACTACGTATTGAAATCGCCAAACAAGTCGCACTTGCGCTGCAAGAAGACATCGCGACTGGGGATATTAATGCCCAGTTAATACCTGACACACAGCGCGATACGGCAACGATTATTTGTCGTGAACCGATGGTAGTCGCGGGCAAGGCATGGGTGGATGAAGTATTTCGCCAGCTTGACCCCAATATGCAGCTTGATTGGGCAGTCAAAGATGGTGACGCTGTGGCAGCCAATCAAGTTTTGGTGACGCTCATCGGTAACACCCGGGCGCTACTGACGGGTGAGCGTACCGCGCTCAATTTTTTACAAACTTTATCATCTACTGCCACTGTGGTTGCCAACCATGTGGCGGTCATCGCAGAACTACCGACCAAATTGTTAGACACCCGTAAAACCCTCCCAATGCTACGCCATGCGCAAAAATACGCCATGCTGTGTGGCGGCGGCAATAATCACCGTATCGGGCTATACGATGCCTTTTTAATAAAAGAAAACCACATCATGGCGTGTGGCGGTATCGCCCAAGCAGTCAGTCAGGCGCGTCAGATTGCCAATAAGCCAGTGGAAGTTGAAGTGGAAAATTTTGATGAGTTGCATCAAGCCATCGCTGCCAATGCTGATATCGTGATGCTCGATAATTTTACCATTGAAGATACCCAAAAAGCGGTCGAGCTGGTTGCTAGTCTTGGCAAGCCTTGCCAGCTTGAAGCTTCAGGTGATATTAGCCTTACCAATCTACGCCAAGTGGCAGAAACAGGGGTGGATTTTATCTCAATGGGTGCGTTGACGAAGCATATCAAAGCCATTGATTTATCGATGCGTTTTCAACAATAAATCGGTTAAAAATACATCGATTAAAAATAGTCGGCTTTTTTAATGCCATTCTCGATAGGTCATAGCATGATGCAAACCATTTTAATGATTGGACTGGGCAAAATTGGTTTACCAGTTGCTAAGCAATTAGCGCTGCAGGGGCATTGCGTGATTGGTGTTAGCCGCTCCACGCCGACAGATTTGGTTTTCTGCAGCCCCAGAACACCCAAGCTACCGCCCGATAATGACCATCTATATCAGGAAAATCTACATTTTGTTGCCAGTGATGCGCGCACGTTAGACGTTGCGCAGCTAAGTCAATGGACCAGCCAAATTAGCCAAATCTGTATCATTGTCAGTCCAGATACCCTGTCGCTACAAGGCTACCGTGACAGTTATTATGCGATTGCCGAGCATGTGGTGCGATTGGGTGACCATCTGCCAAACCTCAAACGTGTGGTATTTATTTCTTCGACAGGCGTTTACGGACAAAACGCGGGCGAAGTTATTGATATCGATACCCCTGTGTTCGCGCCAGCGAGCGCCACTTCTCAAGTGATTTTGCAAACTGAGCAGTTGTTGCAGCAGCACTTTGAAGATAAGAGCGTCATCATTCGCCCAAGTGGGATTTATGGGCAGTCACGGCTACGTCTACTGACCATGGCAAGACAGTTAGCAGCGCAGTCGACAAATATGGCGAGTGATTATCCGAGTAACACATGGACTAATCGTATTATGGATACAGATTTAGTCAGCATCATTGTCACTGTCATCAATGCAGGTGAAACCGTGCCAGTTTACTTGGCGACAGATAACGCGCCAGTCCCGCTCTATACTGTGCTAAACTATTTGGCGACTGCACAGGGCTTGAACTTATCGCTGCCCTGTATGGAGCCAACAACGGGCAAACGCATTATCACTAACTTGCCAGCTACTTGGTTCAACTACCCAGATTGGCAGTCAGGTTATCAGCATATTTTGTCGAGTTTAGGCGATTAGTGATGGGTGGTGGGTTTCAACAAAAATTTTTAATCATTTATCTATCAGTGATTTTATAGCCGTGTATGCCATGACGTATTCCAACACCGAGCGCCAAGCCGCAAAAAGCCAAGTGGTTAAAGACAGAGACCAGCTACGCCATCCCAATGTGATGACTGAGGCAGAAAGATTGGCTTTGCCCGATCCTTGTCGCCCGATTGATAAGCGCGTCGTACCCGCGCGTCATACCATTGACGTCTATATGCAAAAACCGCTTTCATTGCCAGTGGCGGATACTAACAACAACCTCACCGCTAGTGTAAAAGACGTTGCCAAACCATACCCAATGAGGGATAACACAACAAAAATCGCTAAAAAAAATCCGCAAAGTCATCAATCTGACATGCTAGAGCAGTTACTATCTGAGCAAAGCATTGAGATGCGGCACTTTATCAAGCAGCAACAACAGCAGGCCAATAGCAGCCAAAGCAAACACCCGTCGTTGCATTTACCGCTGTCGTTGTTGCCGCAGCTCGTCAATGACAGCAGTATTTCACTGATGAAAGAGGTGATGGGTCAATACCCGCATTTAGCGATTATGAATACGCTTACCACATCCTTGTCACAGCAGACATTGCAAAATTCCTGCGCACATCAAGCCAACGATGCCCCCAGCACACAGTCTGACGCCACCTATAACCAAGCGCTACTCAATATCGAAACCAAACTGTATCTGATGGGACAAATGTACCATATTATGCTTTGTGTGTTTTTGCTATGCCAATGCAAATCACGCAAATCACTCAACCCACAAATCACCTTGCAAGACTTGGCTGATGCTATCAATCAATACATCGAGGCGCATCGCACCCAGTTGCATTTTTTGACCCGGCATAACGATTTATATATCGAGCCGACGCATGTTGCACTCGCTGCGCTTGCCATGGATTGGCAAGTGGGTAAGCAAACAGCCATCAGCAAACGTACTGTCACCATTAGCTCGCAAAACCCCATAACAGGCGGCTAACGGTATTTTTTAACTTGTTCTTTTTTGGAGTCGCGTATGTCGCAATTATCTCAAACCCAAGCATCTCAAACCCAATCATCTCAAACCCCATCCTCTCAAACCCAAGCCGCTCACGCACCGCAGTTTATTCCTCAGCATTTTATTGAAGTGGCACTCAAAAACAACGTATTAAAATTTGGCGAATTTACCCTAAAATCAGGTCGTATAAGTCCGTATTTTTTTAATGCAGGTTTGTTATCAACAGGTGAGCTATTGTCGGTGTTAGCAAATGGGTATGCTGATGCCCTTGCCAAGCAGCTACAATCTAGCGACAGTAAGGATTTGGTAATTTTTGGGGCAGCATACAAGGGTATTCCGTTTGTGGCGGCGACCGCGCAAGCACTGTGGAACAATCACCAAATCAATGCCGATTGGGGCTACAACCGTAAAGAAGCCAAAGACCACGGGGAAGGCGGTATGCTGGTTGGCGCCGATCTCAAAGGCAAATCAGTTTGGGTGATTGATGATGTGATGACCGCAGGTACGGCGATGCGCGAAGTCGTTGCACTCCTAGAAAAATCAGAGGCCAAAGTCGCAGGGATTATCGTTGCGCTGGATCGTAAAGAAAAAGGTCAAAGCGAACAATCTGCCATTCAAGAATTGGCGCAAAGCCTCAATGTACCGGTACTTGCCTTGGTCACGATGGATGACATTACTGAGTATGTCGCCAAAAATGGCACGCAGGAGGAACTTGCCAAAATGCAAGCTTACCGCGAGCAATACGGCGTTCAATAAGCGGCTGCTATCACCCAACCCCGCTAACGATAGATTGTTTTTAATTAACCATTGAAGAGGACGGCTATGTTGACAAAAGCCTTGCCCACCACACTAATAACGGCACACCTTTTACGTGTTGGCACTGCACTTACCTTATCGGCAATATTATTTGCGCTTGCAGGTTGTAGTAGTATCAATGAAATGATGGCGGAGGGTAGCAAACCGCCTGCGATTGTCAATGTGGCAACTGACCAACAGCCGTTTTATGATGCGTTAAATAGCCTTATCTTGCCGCCAAAATCACCGCAAGCTGCGCCACAAGGCATTGCCGATGGTCCTTATAATGGCGTGATGCCAGAAGGGGAGCAATTTACCACCTTTGTGAAAAATGGTTATTTTGATGAATTTTTGGTGGTCTACTACCCAAACTTTGTGACCCAGCTTCGCACCGATTTGGTTAACGGTTTATATGATGGTTGGGTGACGTATCGATTGTCCGATAGCCGTATCAAACAAAAAGTGTTGTTCCGTCAGGGTGGGGTACAAGAAGCGATTGTTTACAACCAAGCGGGAAATCCTGAATACCATTTTTGGTTTACCAATGAACAACCGACCAGCGGTATGCGCTACGATAGTAATGGCAATGCGGTCGAATCGATGTTTTAATAGCAAAATGAACAATTGATAAAAATTGAACAAGCATACTAACAAGGATACTAAATGAAACCATTGAATTTTCTGATCGTCATGGACGATATCCACACCATCAACTACAAAAAAGATACCACGCTTGCGATGCTGTGGGCGATTGCAGATCGTGGTCACACGGCGTATTATTGCCAAATTCACGATTTGTGGCTGAATAATGGCGCACTGCAAATTGATAGCCAATCGCTCAAAACGTTTAAAGACCCTGCACATTTTTATGAGCTGGGTGAAAAAACCACGCAGCCTGCTACGGCGTTTGACGTCATCTTGATGCGTAAAGACCCGCCGTTTGACATGCAGTTTTTGTATAGCCTGTACTTGCTAGAATACGCTCAGCGAGCAGGTGTATTGGTGGTCAACAACCCAGAAAGCGTACGTGACTGTAACGAAAAACTGTTTGCGACGCAATTTCCTGAGCTGATGACACCGACGATTGTGACCAACAAACAAACCCATATCCGTGATTTTATCAAAACCCACCAAGATGTCATCGTCAAACCACTTGATGGTATGGGGGGAATGGGTATTTTTCGTCTGACTGCCGATAGCCCTAATATCGGCTCAACCCTTGAGATGCTAACCCAGCTTGAAAGCTTGCCTGTGATGGCGCAAAAATACTTGCCCGAAATCAAGGACGGCGATAAACGCATTTTAATTGTCGGTGGTAAGCCCGTGGATTATTGCTTGGCGCGTATCCCAAGCCAAGGCGAAACGCGCGGTAATCTAGCCGCAGGTGGTCGTGGGGTCGCCATGCCACTGTCAGCGCAAGAGCGCCAAGTTGCTGAGCAAGTGGCGCCTGTGCTACTACAAAAAGGCTTGTACTTTGTCGGACTTGATGTGATTGGTGGCAAAGTGACAGAGATTAACGTGACTAGTCCCACCTGCGTGCGTGAGATTGACGACCAATGCGGCACGCATATCGCAGAGGATTTTATTGCGTTTATTGAATCGCATATTGAAACGCAAATTCGCTAGCTGTCATTGCCAAGCGATAATATAAAAAACCCAGTCATTGACTGGGTTTTTTATATTATCGCTTGGCAGGGTATTAAGCTTTAAACGCCAAATAACCCACCGCAGCACTGTAGCCATCTTTGAAGTTTTGGTTAATGAGCGGGCGAACTGCTGTCTCAACGGCGGGGACAAATGTCATATCACCTGGGTGTTGGAAGTTTGACATGATATAGGTATAGCCATTGACTTCATCGACCGCGTGTAGACCCGTTGACTCAGCGCCCGCTGGTGTTGACAGGATGCGCGCTAATTTTTTGGTATCAACATTGTATGCCCAAAGATAGTTGTTAACATGGTAGCCAGAGTCTTCACCGATAAATAAGGTACGCATTTTTTCAGAGAATTTTAGGTTGTCCGGGCAAGAGATTTTGTCAATGTGTGACGTGTTGCCGAGCGCATCTTTGGTAATGTCTTCCCCTGCTAAGCCTTCAGGTACATACATACGGGTAGAGACCCATTCAGAGTTAATCGCTTTACCATTGTTATCAACCTGACCGCCTTTAAGCTCATGGGCATACACGGCGCCTGATTTTAACTGAGCCACTTTGACATCGTACTCGTCCGTGGTCATGGATTTTTCAATGCGCGACATGGCAGAGTAAGCGATTTTATCTTTGATATTGACCGTGGTGCCTTCCATTTTGGTAAACGCCATTGACGCACCTTGCAGCGCTGCATAGCGGTGGGTCTCTAAAAATGCCGCCGCTTGGGCGAGTTTGTCTGCCGGTAATTTGCTATTTGGTGCAAGTTTTACCCAGTTACTTGCCCCGTCATAGCCGATTTTTTTGTAAGAGGCATCATTGGGATCAGTGTATTTGACATCCATGATATCGGTTGGTACTACCGTATTGGCTAAGGCTTCGATTTCAGCGCTGGTCGCATGTCCTAGATGAATCCATTTGATGCTAAAATCACTGGCAGCCGCAGGGCCACCTTTGGCTGACGTTTGGCTGATTTTGGCAACATAGAGGTTACCTGCAGATAGGTCAGCTGCTTTATCGGCAACAAACATAAATAAACCACTGTTAGTGAAGTCATCGCCCATCAACGCAGTACGTTGGTCAGGCATCACTTGAATCAGTTCGTGAGAGATACGACCTAGATTGAAATGTTTTTTCGCGATACCAGACCCATCCGCATTGACTACGATTTCTGGTAAATGACCATAATGGTATGGGTTTGCTTTGGTTTCATCACCGTATAAGTTTTTACTAAATGCTTTAAATTGGGCGCTATTTTTAGCCATGAAAGCGTCTGGTTCATACTCTTCTGATGACAAATGCGTATTCCACGGTGAGAGAGATGCACCACAAGTAATCCATAACCCATACACTTTTGACATATCCACATTGTGGTATTTGACGACTTTGAGTTCGCCTGTTTGTGGGTTTTGGTCAAGTGTCACTACCGCAATGGGTGAAGGTAGTGTACCGTAAGTATTGCTGCCGGCTTGGTCTTTACTGGTATATTCAAATTGCACCACCGCAAATACGGTATTACCTGTTACACCCGCAACACGTGCGCCTTTAACTGTCAATAATGAAGAGCCATCTGGGCAATCAGAGAAAAACTGGCGCGTAGAGGCTAGCACTGAGCTATCCATGATAGGCTTGTTATAGATATCAAAATAGCCGCCTGCAATGATGTCGTTACCCTTTAAGTCTTTTAATTTATCGCCTGTTTTAAAAAACGGTTGATACTGTAGCTTATATTCAGTCGTGGTATTGTCATCAAAGGTTGCTTTTAGCTTTGAATCGACATACACCGTTGCCATATTGGCGGGATTTGATAAATTTGGTGCAGCCATACCAACAAACTCAGTGGATTTGATGGTTTTTCGTGTATTATTGAGTATGCCTGCTGTGCTATTACTATCACTATCACTATCACAACCTGTTAATAAGGTGGCAACAGAGCCTGTGGCAAGTGGCAACGCAGGCACCCCTGCCAAAAAACGAATGACATTACGGCGGCTAATGGTTTGGTTTAATTGGTTAACTTCAGTCATGAGTGAATTCCTTGCTGATAGCAGTTAGCAGTTGGCTACGAAATAAATTTTTTTGAAATAATGCAGAAACAATTATGCTGAGTATGGTAAAGGGGATATGTGACAGTGGCTTGACTGATTCATGACAGAACGGTTACAACTAATCAGCCGCTTTGAATATAAAGCGATACGATGGTTGCAAAATCTTGGCGCTACTTAGCAATTCAAGTGATTTACTTTATTATTGGGTGAAATAATGCTATGATTTTGCCATTTTTATGGTGATTGTTTTTCCCGATAAACGGTCAGTCATACGGGGTTTTTTAATCCCCACCTCACCTAGATTGGATTGGTCAAGGATAATAAGATGAGTGAGCCAACGATGCAAAAACCGCGCGTGCTGATGATGGCAGCAGGCACGGGTGGGCATGTGTTTCCAGCGATTGCAGTGGCTCAAGCGTTACAACAATCAGGTGCCCAAGTGCATTGGCTCGGCACCCTAGTCGGTATGGAAAATGAGTTGCTACAACATTACGACTTTACCTACCATGCCATCAATATGCAGGGGTTACGCGGGAACGGTATCAAACGCTTATTTAAAGCCCCGTCAACCTTACTCAAAGCAACATTAGCCGCTATCAAAATCATCAAAACCAATAAAATCGGCATCGTGGTAGGGTTTGGTGGTTATGTGACCGCACCCGGCGGATTGGCTGCCAAATTTTGTAAAATACCCATTTTGATTCATGAACAAAATGCCATCGCAGGCATGAGTAATAACTATCTATCTAAGCTTGCTAATCAAGTGTTAGAAGCCTTCCCAAATACCTTCACCGAACTACCTTCTAATAAAGTGATGACAGTTGGCAACCCCGTACGTGAGGCTATCGTACAAGTACCGCCACCAAAAGCCCGTATCGATGTCAATGATACCAGCCCTTTAAAGCTATTGGTCATTGGCGGTTCTCTGGGTGCTCAGGCACTAAATAATCATATCGCGCCCACGCTAAAAAAATTAGAAAGTCTGCCAGACGCCAAGCCATGGCAAGTGCGGCATCAATGTGGTAAAAACAACCAAGAGGCTACCCAAGCGGTATATAGCGAAGCACAACTCCAATCAACCCAGTATGAGATTTTGCCATTTGTCAAAGATATGGCAGAAGCATACAGCTGGGCAGATGTGATTGTCTGCCGTGCTGGGGCGCTGACGGTCACAGAAGTTGCCACGGTTGGATTGCCTGCGGTGTTTGTGCCGCTGCCCCATGCAGTCGATGATCACCAAACGGCCAATGCCAAAACCCTATCAGAACATGGCGCCGCGTTTTTAATGCCGCAAAAAGAATTAACGGCAGAGAGTTTAAGTGCCATTTTAGCCAAGCTCGACCGTCATCAAATTTTAGCGATGGCAGAAAAAGCACGTGAATTTGCCAAACCCAATGCCACACAGCTGGCTGCCGATGCCATTTTATCCCAGTTAAAACCTTAATTATTTTTACAACTTATAAGTCATTTATCATTGAGCCTGTCTATGTCAAAATCAGCCAAAACTGCCACTGCCCAATCTACTGAAAAACCTGAAAAACCTGAAAAAACCAACCGTGTCACCAAAAAAATTGCCAAGCGCGTGGTCGAAATCCCAGAGATGCGCCGTATACGCCACGTGCATTTTGTCGGTATTGGTGGGGCAGGGATGTGCGGTATTGCCGAAGTCGTCCATAATCATGGCTATATGGTTAGCGGTTCAGACATCAAACAAAGCCCAGTGACCGACCGTTTGACCCAAATGGGCATTCAAGTGTTTATCGGGCATGATTCCAAAAACATCAGTGAAGCCGATGTGGTCGTGGTGTCATCAGCGATTGATCGTACCAACCCAGAAATCCAAGCTGCCTTGTCAGGACGTATTCCTGTGGTGCGCCGCGCCGATATGTTAGGTGAGCTGATGCGTTACCGTCATGGTATTGCGGTAGCGGGTGCGCATGGCAAAACTACCACCACTAGCCTGCTTACCATGATTTTAACCGAAGCGGGTTTGGATCCTACTTATGTGATTGGTGGTAAACTTAACGCGTCAGGCAAAAACGCGTCATTGGGTCAAAGCCGTTATTTGGTGGCGGAAGCGGATGAGTCCGATGCGTCGTTTTTATCGCTGCGCCCGATGGCAGCGATTGTCACCAATATTGACCAAGACCATATGGAAACCTATGGCGGCAGTTTTGACAAACTAAAAGCGGCGTATGTGCAGTTTTTACAAAATATGCCGTTTTATGGGTTAGCAGTATTGTGCGGTGATGACAAAGAGTTGTACGGACTGATTGATAAAATCGCGCGCCCTGTGTTGACTTATGGGTTAGAAAAACATAACGATGTGCAAGCGATTGACGTGGTGGCAGACGGCACCAAAACCCATTTTACCGTACTGCGTAAAGACCGTGAGCCCCTGCCGATTACTTTGAACATTCCTGGTATTCATAATGTCTATAACGCCTTAGCGGCTATTACCATCTCCACCGATGAAGGTGTCAGTGATGAAGCCATTTGCCAAGCGGTCAAAAAATTTGCTGGCGTGGGCAGACGTTTTGAAAACAATGGTAACTACCCTGTAAAAGATGGCGCAGGCGATGTGCTATTGATTGACGACTATGGTCACCACCCAACCGAAGTGGCAATGACTATCAAAGCGGCTCGCCAAAGCTATCCCGATCGCCGCTTGGTGATGATTTTCCAGCCTCACCGTTTTACCCGTACCCGTGATTGCTTCGATGATTTTGTGGACGTATTGTCACAAGTCGATGTGTTGATGCTACTCGATGTGTATAGCGCAGGTGAAGCGGTGATTGAAGGCGCAGATAGTCGCAGCCTTGCCCGTACCATCCGCACCCGCGGACAAGTTGAGCCAATTATGCTAAACATCAATGACATGGATCAAATCCGTCAGGTGCTAGGTAGTATGTTAAAAGGCAATGATTTGCTGATTACCCAAGGGGCGGGTAACGTGGGTCAACTCTGTCTAGATTTGGCAAAAAACAATTTATTTTTAACTGAAAAATAACGGCTTGATTGAACAACCGCTTGATTGAAAAACCACGCGGCAAGCGGTTATGAAACTTAAGGTATTGAAAAGCTGTTGTAGCTTGCCCATACTGCCAGCAGGCGATTATTTTATGAGTGAGCTAAAATTGCAAGCCATACCTAAACCATAGCTAAGTCATAGCCAAGCGATAGTTTAAAAATTTGTGTGAAATAATTATAGCAATGAATTCGGTTAACAAAAAATTAGGAATCAATATGTCAGAGCTTATCGATGTCAAACAATTTGGTAAAGTGGCGGTTGTCTGTGGGGGCTGGAGTGCCGAGCGTGAAGTGTCACTCACGAGTGGTCAAGCTGTGCTTGATGCGCTACTCGCTAAAGGCGTGGATGCCCATCACTTTGACCCCAAAGAAACAGATATCTCAAAACTGCGCGACTATGACCGCGTATTTAATGTGCTGCATGGCACTTTTGGCGAAGATGGCAGCCTGCAAGGGGTGCTAGACGGTTTTAATATTCCGTATACCGGTTGTGGCGTGTTAGCCTCTGCGATTGCCATGGATAAGTTTCGCAACCGCTTAGTTTGGCAAGCGTTAGATTTACCAAACGTACCCTATGTCGTGCTTGACGACAATACTGATTTTACTGCTATCGAACAGCAGCTAGGTTTGCCGCTGTTTGTCAAACCCGCCGCTGAAGGCAGTAGTGTTGGCGTCTTTAAAATTAAAGAAGCGGGCGAGCTTGCCAAGACCTACCCACAGCTCAAACAATACCACGGCGCTATTTTGGCAGAAAAAGCCATTACAGGCGGTGAGTATGCTTGCTCAATCCTCGGTGATGAGGTGTTGCCCAGTATTCGCATCATCCCAACGACTGAGTTTTATGACTACGAAGCCAAATACAATCGTGATGATACCGTCTACCAATGCCCATCAGATTTGAGCGAGGCGCAAGAACAAACCATGCAACAAATCGCAAGAAAAGCGTTTGCCGCCATTGGGGGTAAAGGTTGGTCACGCGTGGATTTTTTACGAGATGACGAAGGCACGCTATATCTGCTTGAACTCAATACGGTGCCCGGTATGACCAGTCATAGTCTGGTGCCGATGGCAGCCAAAGCACGTGGCATGGATTTTGCGACGCTATGCGTGCGTATCTTAGAACAAACGTTGAGCGAATAAGTCGTTTTCGTTTATATTTGTTTACAAAAAAAGTACTTGAATTGTCTAGAAGCGTATTATCTATTTACCATTCATTTCATTGAATTTGCTATGATATGCTTCTAAGCATAAATCCTTGTAATATTTTTAGTTATTTTGATTTTTGTTGTTGAGATTTTAGTAATTAATAATTTTAGACCGAGTTATGATTGGTCAATATGGCAAATTCATTTGTGGCAACTGCTTCCTTAGATACTACGCTCCCCAATCGCTTTCATCAGCTGCTGCCAAAGTTGTTAATGCTTGGCGTTGTGTTATTGTTGCTGATATTAGCGGCTTTGGCAATTAATGTGTTCAACAAATTACCTAATGCAGCGATTAGTTTGCAGCATAAAGGGTTAAACACCCAGCAAACCCTGCAGCTTCAGCAATTATTGGGCGAAAAAGCCGACACAAATCTGCTAAAAGCTGATTTGCAAAGCTATGTAGCAAAACTTGAGACGGTAGATTGGGTAGGGCAAGCCGATGTGCGCCGCGATTGGCAACAAGGTATTGTGGTCAATGTAGTACCGCGCCAAGCCGTTGCCAAGTTTGGTAGTGAGCGTTTAGTCGATGCCAATGGCATGGTATTTAAACCTGCCGATAGCAATGACCTAAATAATACCAGCCTAATGCAGCTACAAGGCGATAGCCAAAATGCCATTGTGATGATGCAGCAAATCAAGCAAGTCAGTGATTGGTTTATGCCACTGGGTATAAAAATTGAAGAAGTCATTGTAACGCCCAGAATGGCATGGCTATTTCGCTTTGATAACGGACTTCGGGTACTGGTTGATAATGACAATACGTCAGAAAAACTGTATCGACTGAGCATCATGTTACAAAATCAGCTTAAACCACAGCTTAAAACGCTGCAAACGGTGGATCTACGCTATAAAAATGGCATGGCAATTACCAAACGACCTGTGATACAGCAAGCAAGTGATACAACTGCCGTCAATGCCAAATCCGCTGATACTAAACCCGTGACCGATGCCAACTCAGCAACCGATTCAAAAACTAACGCCTTAAAAACCACCGCCAACCCCAGCCATTAGGTGAAACATAATTTTGTAGTGTTCTATGAAAAAGCCAGATCTGATCGTCGTCGTCCACCTAAGTGCTATTGCTATTCATACTGTGATTGGGCAAATCCACAGTGCGCAAGATATTCGTATTATCGGTTTATCTACTGTCAAAAATCATGATTTCTCGCAAGGTACCATTCGCCACCGCGAACGTCTAAAATCTGCCATCAAACAATCTATTCAAAACGCTGAAGACATGGCAAATTGCCGTGTCAACAGTGTTTGGCTGAGCTTTTCTACCCCAGATTTGCAAAGCGTCAATAGTGTGGGCGAAGTCAAAATCAAACATGACATCGTACAAGCCAAAGACGTGGTTGCCGCGCTAACCCAAGCCAAAAATAAACATCTTACAGATGATTTGTATTTGATGCATTATGCCCAGCAAGGTATTGCTTTAGATGGCAATGCTGAGATGATTGATGATGCGATTGGCATGCAAGCAAGTGACTTGATGGTGCTCTATCATCTGATGATGATGCCCGTCAAAGGTCGCCAAAATTTACAGCAACTGCTGCAAGAATGTGATGTCAGTATCGACCAAATGCTATTTGATGCGGTATCTACCGCCGAATACGGCCTATTGCCTGAAGAAAAATACCATGGCGTATGTCTGATTGATATTGGGGCATCGACCACCAGTGTCTGCGTTTACCGTGAGGATAAGCTGATTTATACCCATTGTTTTGCCGAAGGCGGACATCACGCAACGCTGGATATCTCTATGTTGCTAGACGTCACCATTGCTGAAGCGGAAAATATGAAAAAATCCCAAGCCAGTGTCGATCGTCATGGGATTGACTCAAGCCAATTTTTTACCATCAAGCGCTCACAGCATGACGATGAAAAAACCATTAATATGCTTGAGCTACTTGAAGTCACTGAAGCTCGCTATATCAGTATTTTAGGCAATATTAAAAGAGAGCTGGATAAAGAGGGGCTAAGTGATTTTTTACAGCAAGGGTATGTGATCACGGGCGGTGGTGCTGAAATGCGCGGATTATTGCCATTGGCCAAAAAAATCTTTGCCAATAAAGTCAATAAGGTCAATCAACACGCAGCGATTTCTGCCTACACCCAATATGGTGATGATGACAAGCTTCGCACCATTGCGACGATGATTGGTGAGCGTAAATACCAAACCGCGTTTGGCACACTGTTATATAGTCAAAGTGAGGCATTTCATCATAGCGAGAAAAGCTCACCCGACTCTTTGCAGGTTCAGCCCATGCGAGAAAAACTCAAAATTGTGAATAAATTTTTTGGTAAATTTTTCTAAAAAAGAGATGTTTAGTATTTTAAGAGTGCTCATGTTATGATTGACTCTAAAATCCACTAATTGTGTAATGATTTATTTGATATTTAATTTAATATGTTTGCTATTTATGCTGCTCAAGCCTACTTGACAGTATACGGAGATTTTCAATTATGGAAGCGAAGTTTAGTATTGTACAAGATCACACTGATACATTTGCCGATTCAGCCCGTTTAACCGTCATCGGTGTCGGCGGTGGCGGTGGGAATGCCGTTGAAACCATGGTACAAAATGGTGTAAAAGGCATTACCTTTGTCTGTGCCAACACTGATAGACAAGCGCTTGACCGCCTGTCAGCGCCTAATAAAATCCAGCTCGGTATCAAAAATAACAACCGCGGCTTGGGGGCAGGTGCCAATCCAGAAGTGGGTCGTGAAGCAGCTGAGAGCGATGAAGAACAAATTCGCCAATTGCTAGAAAATTCTGACATGGTATTTATTACCGCAGGTATGGGCGGTGGTACAGGTACAGGCGCTGCGCCAGTCATCGCCAGACTAGCCAAAGAGCTGGGCGTGTTGACCGTTGCGGTGGTGACCATGCCATTTACCTTTGAAGGTGGCAGACGCAATAAAGTGGCTAGAGAAGGTATTGAGCAGCTTTCTAACTTTGTCGACTCCATCATCACTATCCCTAACGATAAATTGATGACAGTGTATGGCAAAATCTCTATGAAAGATGCCTTCAAAAAAGCCGATGAAGTCTTACTTCAAGCGGTGCAAGGTATCTCTAATATGATTTCAAAAGATGGTTTTATTAACATCGACTTTAACGATATTCGCACGGCAATGACTTCCCGAGGCCATGCGATGATGGGTATCGGTAAAGGCAGTGGTGAAGACCGCGCTGAGATCGCTGCCGAAAAAGCCATCAAAAGCCCATTACTTGACAACTTATTACTTAAAAATGCCAAAGGTCTCTTGGTCAACGTGGTGGCTAGCTCAGACTTCAATTTTGAAGAGCAAGAGCGCATCACCCAAAAAGTGCATAGCTTGGTGGATATTGATGAAGCCAACATCTTCTATGGCGTGGTATTTGATGAAGACATGGGCGATGAAATCCAAGTGACCGTGGTGGCAACAGGTCTTACACTAGATAATACCCCAAAGCATACAACTAGAGATTTTGTCTCAGATGCCTCTAGCACCCACAAAGTAGAAGCAGGCACGCATGAACCTGCGTATGCGGCACGCCGTGATATACCACAATCCATCCCTGCACCTCAGCCACCTGTACAGCAAGCTATCGAGCCTGCGCCAGCACAACCGCAATCCTCGCAGCCACAACGCACAGGCAACAGTATTCAAGACTATCTACGTCGCCAGCAAAATCGCTAAGATACCGTATAATTTTTCAAAAGCCTCACAGCTTAATTGTTGTGAGGTTTTTTTATCAATGGAGTCAATCATAAAGGTCGATAAAATCAATCAAGCATCACTATGATGTAGAAAGGGACAATGGTAGAATAGCCAAATGTAACAAATTATATCAACCTAGCTTTGGCTAAGGATGAATGCAATCTACTAGGGGGCATTATGCAGCAGCGTACTATTCAACAACCCATCAATCTTGAAGGCATCGGCTTACATAGTGGTAACCCTGTACACCTGCGCTTTTCTCCTGCACCCGTTGACTATGGGATTCAATTTTTACGTAGTGATGTGGCACAGGCAAAGCCCATTCCCGCTATCTATCATGCGGTAACCGATACCATGATGTCCTCAAATCTCACCAATGAGCTAGGTCAGCGCATTGGGACAGTCGAGCATTTGATGAGTGCAATTGCTGCGCTTCAAATTGATAATTTACAAATCGAAGTGTCCGCCCCTGAGATTCCAATCATGGATGGTAGTGCCATCGAATTTGTACAAGTATTGCAGCAAGCGGGTATTGCCGAGCAAACGTCTGCCAAACGCTATATTCAAGTGTTACAACCGATTGAGGTTCGCGTGGAGGATAAAGTCGCAGGATTTCGTCCCTACAATGGATTTGTGTTAGATTTCCAAATTGACTTTAATCACCCTGCGTTTAATGGCTCACATCAAAAGTTTAAATTGGATTTTAATGAAGGCAATTTTATCGAGCATATTGCCAAAGCGCGCACATTCGGCTTTTTAAAAGATATTGAGTACCTAAAAAGCAATAACCTAGGGCTGGGGGGCAGTATGCAGAACGCCATTGTTTTAGATGATAGCGGCGTACTTAATCCTGAAGGGTTACGCTTTGACGATGAATTTGTACGCCATAAAGTACTAGATGCGATTGGTGACTTATACCTTGCCGGGCACCAAATTTTGGGTGAATTTTACGCTTATAAATCAGGTCATGCGCTCAATAATAAATTGTTACAGGCTTTATTTAGCGATGAAAATAACTATAAAGTTGTAACAAATAATGACAATGTTAACTAGATTTATTTAAATTTATTAATTTTATTGTGCATTTTTACTAATCAAAAAATTTTGCCTATTGTTTGATTAGTAACATTTTTTCATCAAGAAGTTATCATTTTATTACACTAATTAAACCCAACCCCCCAATTCTATCATTTAATTTTTTGGATATCTTTTTTTAGCCACTAGCTACTATAAGCGCACTAAAAATAAAAAAAAAGATATCTTTATCTATCCTATTAATTGTTAATTTTTTTCTAGTTTTTTACTTTCACTTGCACAAGCCATTACTCTATTAATGAATCTTACTATATTAGTAACATAATTTACATAAAATTACATTGTAACTTGGCTACTTTAGTCTTTTATCAGTTTTTGTAACGCCGTTCTAAGTGGCTCGTTATCCGTGACAAGGTCACATAGCTGTGTTATATTTCGCTTCGTAAATTCGCTTAGCTCACAATTCTTTACATTGCTAACATTATGATTACACTGTAAACCTGGCATTTGCGAGCCATGAATAGCTTTGACAATCACCACCCGAAAACGTAACTGATTAAATTGATGAAAATTGTTGTCGAACGCTTGCAGGGTTGATAGTAGGTGCTGCTGGTTGTAATTGAGGTGATTGGCAAGGGTATGACTGTTCGTACTCACCACAAGTCTAAACGATTCACAAGCAATCACTTGTAAGCTTGCTAAGACCTCTTGAGGCAACACGTTTTGCCAAGCGCTGCGAACATCGTTCGTCAATTGCTGTAACTGCTGCAGCTTTTTTTGAAACGGTAATTGATAGTTGGCAAGACGCTCAGTGCGGGAAGCAAGATGGTTGGTTGGTTTTTTCATAGTCAATGAGCAGTGTGGTGGGTAGTTAAGCGACAAAAATTTTGATTTAGTCTTAGTATTGGGTCTTAGTGTTAGTGTAGGTGATTTTAAGACCAAGTTATAGTGAATTAAATCTTGCCAATGCGCTAAAGCAGCGTTCACATGACATTGGCATAGGGTTTAATAGCATAAGGTTTAACAAAGGATAAAAGATGAAATTAGCTCTAATCGCATTGCCAGTTGTTGCTTTAACCACAATGAGTGTTGCACAAGCTCAAATTCTATCGATTACCAATGCCGGTAAAACCAGTCAAGTTATTGTTCGTGAAGATGATGGTGAAGATTATTATCTGCCTTCAGATGCCGTTAATGCCGCCATCAAAAATCTAAGCCAGCAAACCCAGCAAAAAGAAGACCGCCTCGCAAGTTTAGCACAAAAACTATCGACCCAGCCAACCACCATTATCAACATGCCTGCAATGGGCAGCTATGCGGGTAATGGCATGTTGGCGTTGCGCCCAATTACGTCATCTGCGCGCATGAGTTCAGGTTTCGGCTATCGTATCCACCCTGTCACTGGTAAATCACAGTTTCATAAAGGCATGGACTTTGCTGCTCCCATCGGCACCCCTATTTATGCCACAGGTAATGGTGTGGTGACTTTCTCAGGTTGGGGTACAGGGTATGGTCGTCATGTTGAAGTGGATCATGGCAACGGTACTGTCACGCGTTACGCACATACCTCTGCAAACTATGTTAACGTTGGCGATACAGTGTATGCAAACCAGCAAATCGCTGCAGTAGGCAACACGGGTCGTTCAACAGGCGCCCACTTACATTATGAAGTACGCCAAAATGGTCAAGCTGTCAATCCACAAACTTACTTGGCAATGGCGCCAGCGCGTTAATCGTGACAATATCTCGGTATATAAAAAAACTGGCTTATAAGCCAGTTTTTATTTTTCGCGGTACTATGGTTTAAAACCATCATAATTTAGATGTTTATCCAGTGTGCCTTGTTATGAAAGTCCGCTGGGTGTGCATGCTGTATGGCCCAATAACTCATTTCATTGACGGTTGGAGCTGAGTTGGCTGCTAAGCCACTGTCAGACGGTTGCTGAATCACACGCGTTGGATTTAGCGCATAATTACCATTTGCACCCACTAACTTGTCCAATGCTGATTTGGCAAATGTCATACCGACACGAAAAGTACCAACGCTAAACGCGTATTGCTGCTCTACCGCTCGTACATGGGTGAGGAGCATTGGACTTGCAGAACACCAAAAAACAAGCGGCAGTTCGGTATCTTTTATAACGGCCTGGCTAAAAAAATTGATATCTTCACCATAAGTCAGCGCTGTGATAGGCAAGCGCCGAGGGGGTAATGCATTCGGTGTCCGATAGCTGTCAAAATAATAAAGATTAAACTCACCATTGGTCGCCAAATTGACCTCAAGATACGGGCTATCCGCTTGGCTATCTTTGGCAATAAAACACTCAAAACAATCTGCTTGCCATAAATAATCTTGGCGCATCACACGTTCAAGTACCAATGGGCTAAATGTCGGAAAATTTGCCCATAGACCAGCTTGGAGAGCGGTTTGACTATCATCAATCTTGGGATGGGTAGCATCAAATAAGATAGTTAAAAATTTACTATCAGCGACCACCTGTACTGAGAGCCGGTAGTCCAGTGTTGCCGATACGGTGAGTGGTTCAACCGTGCCCGTCAGTGCGAATGTCACACCCTGTAACGCGTTCATTGTAGCCTTAGCCAAAACGTACCAAGTTTGATAACTTAGGATTGGCGTCCAGATTGCGACGCAATAACAATACCATACGACCGATACTGGTGACCAAAATCGCATCAGTGGCTTCAGCAATCGCATTTGCCACAGCGTCACGATCTGCTTTGCTACCGGCTGGGATTTTTACTTTAATCAGCTCATGATCGTTCAGTGCGCGCCCAATTTCTTCAATAACGGTTGGGGTAACGCCTTGACCCCCAATCATTACCACAGGGTTTAGCTGGTGACCGATGCCTTTTAAATGTTTAATATCAGCATTTGATAAGCTTGAATTTGCCATAACTGTCAATTGACCTATAAAAAAATTAGCCAGCATTATACCATATTAATCATTTTGCCTAATAAATTATGGGCAATACATAGGCAAAAACACATAGGCAAAAACGCTGCCATGACTTATCAATCCACAAAAATCACTGGATTAAAAAAATCAATAGCCAATCCATGAGTTAACGCAAGCTAACTTGGTGAAATATGCTAAAATAACAGCCTTAACCCTTGAGATTGTCAAATTTACCGATAGTCATTCTAGGATGGCTTTGGGTTTTTTAGCCAAATCCCAAGTGAAGAATTTTTAAACTATATATAAAGGGTAGTTTGTAGAGAATTATGGCAACGCGTATTACCAACAAAAAATTGTCCAAAAGTAGCCGTGCGTGGATGAAAGAGCACATTGACGACCACTATGTCAAACTTGCCCAGCGCGATGGCTATCGGGCAAGAGCGGCTTACAAATTGCTAGAAATCAACGAAAAACTGCAACTGATTAAAAAAGGCATGACGGTAGTCGATTTGGGTTCTGCCCCAGGCAGCTGGTCGCAAGTTGCGGGCAAACTAGTCGGTGACACTGGCAAGCTCATCGCCTCAGACATCTTGCCGATGGATACGTTAGAGAATGTGACCTTTATCCAAGGTGATTTTCGTGAGCAAGCAGTGTTTGACAACATCATGGCAGAAGTCGCCGATAAAAAAGTGGAAGTGGTGCTATCTGACATGGCGCCCAATACCTCGGGGTTTTCTGCAGTCGATCAGCCACGCATGATTTATTTATGTGAGCTTGCCATGGACTTTGCCGAGCAAGTGCTCCCTGAAGGTGGCACCTTAGTGATTAAGGTATTCCAAGGCGAAGGCTCTGATGCCTTACGAAAAAATATGCAGCAGCGTTTTAGTAAAGTGCGCAGTATCAAGCCTGCAGCGTCACGCGCACGCTCAAAAGAAATGTATTGGATAGCCACCAAATAAGGTAATTTGCTTTAGTCTATCCCTGAACTTGACTAGACAAAAATTGGTAATATGTTTTTACTAGAAAATAACAGAGAATTCGCTTGATAATGTTAAGGTAAATCCATATATCATGCTATATTGAAAGATTAATGTAACGTCCATTTTTGGTGAAAAATCTACCTATCTTTGGTAAACATTTTGATTTAACCCCACTTTTTAATCAACCCCCTAACGCGAAGGATGAAAAACAACGTGAGCGACATGGTAAAAAATACCTTATTGTGGTTAGTTGTGATAGGGGTATTAGTGCTAGTCTTTAGCAATTTTGATACCCGCAATGAACCTGATAAGCTCAATTACTCCCAATTTGTCACTGCGGTGGCAACTGACCAGGTCAAAAGTGTCAAAATTGATGGTGAGCAAATTTCTGGTGAAAAGAAAAACGGCTCAACCTTTGAGACAGTGCGTCCTGCCGTCACTGACACTGAGCTAATGCCAAAGCTTATCAAGCATAATGTTGAAGTTCAAGGCGCCACCCCTGAACGTCAAGGCGTAATGATGCAATTACTGATTGCAAGCTTCCCAGTGCTATTGATTATTGGTTTGTTCTTATTCATCATGCGTAATATGAGCGGTGGTGGTGCAGGCGGTGGTCGCGGTATGGGTCCGATGAGTTTTGGTAAATCTAAAGCCAAAATGCTATCAGAAGACCAAATCAAAGTGACATTTGCAGATGTAGCAGGGTGTGATGAAGCCAAGCAAGAAGTGACAGAAATTGTCGACTTCTTACGTGACCCAGAGAAGTTTACCAAACTTGGCGCGACTATTCCACGTGGTGTATTGATGGTAGGTCCACCTGGTACTGGTAAAACTTTGCTTGCCAAAGCGATTGCAGGCGAAGCCAAAGTACCATTTTTCTCAATTTCAGGTTCTGACTTTGTTGAGATGTTTGTGGGTGTCGGTGCAAGCCGTGTGCGTGATATGTTTGAACAAGCCAAGAAAAATGCCCCTTGTATCATCTTTATTGACGAGATTGATGCTGTCGGTCGTCATCGCGGCGCAGGCATGGGCGGTGGTCATGACGAACGTGAACAAACTTTAAACCAGTTATTGGTTGAGATGGATGGTTTTGAAGGCAATGATGGGGTAATCGTGATTGCGGCAACCAACCGCGTCGATGTACTCGATAAAGCATTGTTGCGCCCAGGGCGTTTCGACCGTCAAGTACAAGTTGGGTTGCCTGATATCAAAGGTCGTGAGCAAATTCTTCGTGTACACATGAAAAAATTGCCCTCAACAATTGGCGTCGATATTCGTTCATTGGCGCGTGGTACGCCAGGTTTCAGTGGTGCACAATTAGCGAATTTGGTGAACGAGGCGGCGCTATTTGCTGCACGTAACAACAAAGCGTCAGTTGATATGAACGACTTTGAAGAGGCCAAAGATAAGCTTTATATGGGTCCAGAACGTAAATCGATGGTATTGCGTGAAGAAGAGCGTCGTGCAACGGCGTATCATGAAGCAGGGCATGCCTTAGTGGCTGAAATGCTACCCGGTACCGACCCTGTTCATAAGGTGACTATTATGCCGCGTGGCTGGGCATTGGGAGTCACTTGGCAGTTGCCAGAACATGATCAAACCAGCGTTTATAAATCAAAAATGCTAAATGACATTGCGATTTTATTTGGTGGTCGTATCGCTGAAGAAGTCTTTATCAATCAGCAATCGACTGGTGCGTCAAATGACTTTGAACGTGCTACCAAAATGGCGCGTGCGATGGTTACCAAATACGGTATGTCAGATGCCATGGGTGTGATGGTGTATGAAGAAGATGAAAACCAAGGTTACTTTGGTGCCTCATCTCGCACTATCTCAGAAGCGACCCAGCAGAAAGTGGACGATGAAGTTCGTCGTATCCTAGAAGCGCAGTATGATATCGCACGTGCATTAATTGAAGGTAATGCGGACAAAATGCATGCTATGGTTGATGCGTTAATGAAATGGGAAACTATCGACCGTGACCAATTGCAAGACATTATGGCGGGTATCCCACCACGCGAGCCTAAAGTTTATCAAGAGCCTGTTAGAGTAAATTTCGATAAACCAAGCAACCCACCGTCAAGTGGGTCGGGCTTAACCCCGCCGCCGTTACCTGCAATGTAAATTATCCATGATATGAGTTACTCAAAAACCGCTACCAACTTGATAGCGGTTTTTTTGTTTTTCACTTAAAATAGTAAAAAATTTTAGCAATCATTGTGGACATCATGCAGTTACAGCCCATTCCCAACTTTGCCATTCATTATCATAATCAAACGCTCGATTTATCTAATCCCCATATCATGGGTATTTTAAATGTCACCCCAGATTCATTTTCTGATGGTGGTCGATATAATCATATCGACCAAGGCTTGCGTCATACCGAGCAGATGATCAAAGACGGGGCGACGATTATCGATGTGGGTGGTGAATCTACTCGCCCAAATGCCAGCCCTGTGAGTGAGCAAGAAGAAGTTGACCGCGTCATCAAAGTGGTTGAAGCGATTAATCATAACTTTGGTGAGCAAGTGTGGGTGTCGGTCGATACCAGTAGCCCGACCGTGATGACACTCGCCAGTCAAGTCGGCGCCAAAATTTGGAATGATGTACGAGCCTTGACGCGCCCCGATGCCATTGCTACCGCTGCCAAACTAGATATCCCTGTCATGCTCATGCATATGCGCGGTGAGCCAACGACCATGAATCAGCTAGATGATTATCAAGACTTATATACCGATGTTATTACTGAGTTACAGCAGCGCATTGATGAGGTTATAGCGGGTGGGGTCAGACGTGACAATCTTATCATTGACCCAGGGTTTGGCTTTGCCAAAAACGCCCAGCAAAATCTGGCATGGCTGAATGAATTTTATCGGTTGCATAGGTTTAACTTACCTGTCATGGTGGCATTATCCCGTAAACGCTTTGTTGGCGAAGTCCTCAAGTCAGCCAATCTACCCCATGACCCTACCGATAGAGATGTTGCTAGTATGGTTGCAGCCTTATTTGCTGTGCAGCAAGGGGCGTGTATCTTGCGCACCCATAATGTAGCAGCGACTAAAGCAGGGCTTGCGATGTGGCAAGCGACGCAACAGGCAAAAGCTTAATAACAGGTAAAAAAATACATGAATTTAACGCGCAACGACAAGGATTTATCATGAGTGACAATCAGCCAGAACCTACATTAGAGCAGCGCAAAGTCATCTATCGTGCCAGACGCGGTCTAAAAGAACTCGATTATTATTTTGACCCGTATGTGAGAGCGCACTATCTAAAAGCCGACTCACGAGAGCAGCAAATTTTTGCAGAATTGGTGAAAGAAGAAGATCCTGATTTGCTGGATTGGTTTTTACACAATCATCCGACCAAGCCAGAATTTGCTGATTTGATAGCCAAGCTCAAATCATTAAAAGCTTCTTCTTAATTGATTTAGATGAACGAGCGCTACTTGTCGCGTCATAACACCGCATTTATTGATATTGATGCCACGCTCAAACCCAGTGTGGATAAAAAACTGCTTTGGGGAGCTTGTTTATGGGTGGTTGTTGGCATTTTGGCACTCGTACCTTTGGCGCTTATTTATAAACTTTTGCTAGGTATGGTCGCTATAGCCAGTCTTTGGTTAGGGCAAATATCCAGTTGTCACTTATTGGCTATTTCATCGTTACACGCCAAACCGCAAACTAACAATCAAACCTCACCTTATGACAACTTTGATTTTTTAACTTGGCAAATCCAGTGGGTACGTGGGGTTGTCAAAGTGCCTAGACAGAGTAAACAAGCGGTGTGGCAGGCAAATTTGCTGGGCATCGCTGATATGGGGTGCTTGGTGATTTTAACATTTGGCTTGATAGAATCAGCGCCAGCTAAAATCAGCGTAACCATTTGGCAAGACCAAGTGGACCGCGATACATGGCGGCAATTTAAGGTGCTAGCGAACACGCTGGAGCGATAACAAAAATGGTATATAAGTTATATTCAATATTGCTACAATTAAATCAACCAAGTGTTGAGGCGACTGCGCATTTTAGCTTGAACTTAAGTGCAGTTGGCAATGGGCGTGCATCAGTGCATTATTATTGGTGATATACGACAATCATTGAAAAAGATAAAAGGGAATGACCATGGGTCTATTAACAAGTCTAGTAACACAAGTGGCGCAAAATGCCATTCAAAGCAAAATGGGCGGTCAAAGCCAAGCAGATATGGGCGGCCTAGGGAATATTTTTGGTAATGTTTTAGGCGGCGGGATGCAGCAGCCACAAATGCAGTCAAATGGTTTTGGTTTGGATGATATCATCGGTATGGCAATGAACCAAAATCAAGGTATGTCCCAAGGTGGCGTGCTAGGACAAGTGCTGGGTAGCGTGCTAGGGGGAGGCATGGGCGGCGGCCTAAGCGGTGGTATAGGCAATAACGTAGGTATGAACCAATTTCCACAAAGTCAAAGTGGCTTTGGTGGTAAGGGTATGTTAATGGCGGCTTTGTTGCCAATCGCGTTAATGTTTATTCAGCGTAATGGGGGTCTATCAGGTGCTTTTAATAAAATCCAAAATATGGGATTTGGGCATCAAGCCAACTCTTGGATGAGTGCGCATCAATCAAACCAACCGCTGGATGCTAATGATATCAATCAGCTATTTGATAATGATGAGTTGGCGCAAGTTGCGTCACAAACTGGTGTCGACCAAAGTGAAGTCCGTCAAAGTATGGCGGAGCTTTTGCCACAGTTATTTGATAGTTTGACGCCAAATGGCGATACCCAAACTGAGAGCCAGGCCAACAAAGAAATCAGTGATATTTTATCGCAATTAGGAAATGCGAATCGCTAAATTAGTATGACTAAAAAAAGCTAGTGACAAACTGGCTTTTTTTATTGGGTTTTCCTGCGCTCTCTTGGGCAAATTTTGGTTTTGTCTATTTTATCTAAAGCGTAGGCGAGTGCGTAGTGCTTTTTTATGAGAAAGCTAAAACTGAAAATTCGTCAAATCGACTTGTTTACCCGTCCAAAGCGCAAAACTTAATGCCCCTTGATTAACCAGCATTCCCAAGCCATCCGAGGTTTTGGCATGTTTCGCTTTAAAAAAGTCCAAAAACGCGGATGGTTTGCCATACAT
Source organism: Moraxella sp. CTOTU47618 (assembly GCF_032017425.1). NCBI lineage: Bacteria > Pseudomonadati > Pseudomonadota > Gammaproteobacteria > Moraxellales > Moraxellaceae > Moraxella > Moraxella sp. CTOTU47618. The sequence goes on from NZ_DALZPW010000009.1 coordinate 71,463, forward strand.
CATGTCATAGGCAAAATCGACCGTCATATCCTTAGCGAACGGCAAGGTGTCACCGCTTAGACCTATCGACGTTGCATTGATAATCACCTCAATATCGTTGGGCAAATCCGTCAAACTTGAAAAGGTGAGCTTATCGGTATCAAATAATCGGGTTAAATTCTCTGCCTTTTCTACTGTGCGATTGGCAATATGCAGCGATTTTACTTGCGCATCTAGCAACGGCAAAATCGCGCCACGAGTCGCCCCACCTGCCCCCAAAATAGCAACATTTGCGTCTTTTAACCTGACGCCTTGCGACAATAAATCCGCCACCAAACCGCGACCATCGGTATTGTCGCCATACAGTTTGCCCGCTTTGAGGGCAAGGGTATTGACTGCACCCGCCAAGCGCGCGTATTCAGATAGCTCACCGCGCTGCTGGCACAGCGAAAATGCCATCTCTTTAAAAGGTACGGTCACATTTGCCCCTGTGCCACCACCTGCAAAAAATGCTTCGATGACAGCGGTAAAGCTGTCGACATCGTTGGGACAATATTGGCGTTGGTAAGACAAGGTGATGCCAGTTTGTTTGGCAAAGGCTTGGTGCAAATCAGGCGATTTGCTATGGGCAATCGGATTGCCGATTACCATGCAATGATAACGGACGTTTGAATCAGGAATTGATGACATGGGAAAACCTATAATACGATGAGCAAAATTACCAATTCCCCTCACTTTACAATAACTGTAGCTGCTATATCAATGCTGGGTTTTGATTGGCTAGGTTTTGATTGGCTAGGTTATGATTGGGTGGATGTAAAGCGTAGCATTTCATCGATTCGGCTAAAAATAACAACAAAAGCATACTGTTAACTGCTGTCAATGCCTTGTTACAATGCGCTATCCACACCAACCCGTTATACACTACACAATGAAGCTAATTGCCCGCAAACCGCTTTTTTTACCGCGTCAAAACTGCTCAGAACATCCGATAGGCGCTACTCAAAAAGGCGCTACCCAAAATAAACCCACTTGGCCAAAAAATCTTGGCGGGGGGTGCATTATTCTAACACTCACCTTAACTGGCTGTGATAAGGTCAAACAAATCGCCTCACAACGCAATGCCAGTGTGACCGCTAGCACTATCGCATCGACCACAGCCACCAGTCCGTCTATCAACCCTACCTCGCAGCCAACGCCTGTGGTCTATCCCATCAATCAATGGCAGCAACAAACGCTGGCAAACAAAGTCAGTATCCACGATACCGAAGCTGTGACGTTACTGTTAGGTCAACCTATCAGCATTGATAAGCAAAGTTTGGACTACCGAAGCAATGTGGCAAGTAAATATAGTTTTGCCAAAACCAGTGAGCCGTACTTTGATTTGCTTGATTCGCCTATGTATATCGAGTTACAGTGGTACTATGCCAGTGCCTATGACAATGCCAGCGTTAAAAACATCAGCATCCAGCATGCCAAAACAGCGTTTCACCTGACCCAGCATTGGTTTGGGCAAGATGGCTCAGACATTGTTGCCCACATGGTGCAAGGACAGCCGATTAAAAATACGAGCTACCACGGAATTTTGGTAGAATTAGCACGCTGTGACAATTATCATTGTGATTTGGTGGTCAGAAAACCCACTGTCACCGCCAAAACCGCTAAAAAAAGCGGCTAATTGATGCGGCTTTCACTGTATACAGTTAACTATTAATTTAATCAAGTAGCCAAATAACCATGTGGTATTCATTATCTGATGCTCAGTATGCCAAGCAAACGCCAATCACCGCTATCGATATTGATTCACGGGTCATAGCGTATGGTGATGGGTTCTGTACCACCATGGCGGTGGTTGCAGGACAAATCAATTGGCTCAGTTACCACTTAGATAGAATCGACGAGAGTGCCCATGCGTTACAACTCAATTTAACCAACGCGGACTTAGATGCAGCCAATTTAGACGCCTTCAATTTAGACGCCGCCAATTTAGAATCCCCCAATCACACTATCCGCGCATACTTTAATAGCCAGTTAGCCAATTTTGCTAAAACCCTCAATCACGGTATGCTCAAGCTGATAGTCTGCCGAAAAAACCAACCTATCAAAGGCTATGGATTTTGTAACTCTGAATTTGACGCTTTTATTAAGCTTATGCCCACGGATAAGCCATTATCACAGCAGGCCAATCAAGTTATCATCCAACCTGCCGCTACCGCGATTTGTCTTACGCAGCAAATTGCGTGTCTACCAAAACCCTTGGCAGGACTTAAGCTACTAAACGCCCAAGATAAAGTGATGACAAGTCACGAGCTGTGGCAGCACCAAACCCAAAATGCACAAATGATTGATGGGCTGGTGCAAGATGTGATGGGGCATTGGGTAGAAGGTACTTTTTGCAATGTGTTTTATCAGCTTAATCATGAAAACGTGTGGTACACACCGCCCATCAACCGTTCGGGCGTCAAAGGGGTGATGCGGCAGGTGCTATTGGCTAAGTTTGCCCAGTCCGATAGGGCGCATAAGGAGCGATATTTAGCCAGCGAGGAGTTAGCCAATATCACAAGCTTGTTCTTTTGCAATGCTGTACGCGGGATTTTGCCCATTGAAGCATTGGTGTTACCTAATGGGCAGTCAACCGCGCTTGATTTGACCCCAATCTATGCGCAAAAATTCACTTAAATCCTGTTGCTGGTAACTAAAAAAAATTGCTATTTTTGTCATTAATTGTTAAATTCTCGCTAATTGAGTCAATATAAGCTTTCTCTATGAACGACCAATCTGATAATAATATGGCTAGTAACTCAGACGGTTCTGAGCATCATCCTATTCAGCCCAATGACGTCCCTCACGCCGCGGATATTCCAGACTCTCAATTGCAGGACAATCATAGCAAAGACAAGAATATCAAAGATAAGGGCAGCAAAGACGATAATAGTAACAACGTCAATATTAACGATGCTTGCCTGATTAATCGTTCAACGCGAGAATTCAATGACAACATCACCGGTAGAAACAAAAAAAATAAATACCGTCTACTGGGGCTAGTGGGGTTTATTGTATTGGTGCTAGGCTGGTTGTTATTTGCTTGGTATAACACCTTATATGGCACTATCACCCAACCAAAGCAGATGGTGACTATCAATAAAGGTCAAACCTACTATGCGCTGGTAGACGACTGGGATAAAAAGAAAAAGCTGTTCGTCGCGCCACTTGCCAAACTATATATCAAAATGACGGTGGATAAACCGCTTCATCCAGGGGTCTATCAACTGCCTGAAAATCCAAGTTTTGCCAATTATTTAGCCATGCTACAACAAGGTGAAAAAGTCGCTTTTATCAAAGTGCAAATCATTGAAGGCAAAACAGCCAAAGAGTTATATCAACATTTGATGGACAACAAAGGGATTAAAAACGAAGTTATTCATGGTAGCAAAGTTGACGTTGACAAACTTGGGCTCAATATCCCTGCTGACTATCACCCGAATGGCAACCTTGAAGGTTGGTTCTCACCGGACACCTATTATTTCAATGAAGGCAGTAGCGATAAAAAAGTGCTAACGGATTTATTTACCCGTCAACACAAAGCGCTGATGGAAAATTGGAACAATCGCCAAGCCAATCTGCCGTACAAAACACCGTATGAAGCGCTGATTATGGCATCGATTATTGAAAAAGAAACCAGTGTCGAAAGCGAGCGTGGTGAAGTGGCAGGCGTGTTCGTTAATCGTCTGAAGAAAAACATGCGCCTGCAAACCGACCCCACCGTGATTTATGGCATGGGCGATCGTTACGATGGCAATATTCGCAAATCTGACCTTGAAGAAAAAACCGCTTATAACACCTATCAGATTGACGGCTTACCACCGACACCGATTGCCTTGCCAAGTATTGCATCCATTAAAGCGGCACTCCACCCAAATCAAACCGATTCGCTATATTTTGTGGCAACGGGCAATGGCGGTCATAAATTTACCAGTAATTTAGAAGACCATAACCAAGCGGTGCAAGATTATCTGCGGGTGATGCGTGAAAAACGCGCCAGCCAAAACAGCCAATTAGGTCAGTAAAAAACGATACCCATGCAAACAGCCGCAAAAGCCCCCATTAGCCAAAAATTTATCTCATTTGAAGGTACCGAAGGGGTGGGTAAGTCCACCTTGATTGCCAATGTCGCAGCGCATTTGACCGCGCAAGGCATCGACTTTATCCAGACCCGTGAACCGGGCGGCAGTCCGTTTGCTGAGCAGTTACGCGCCATGTTACTTGACCCTGCAACCACCATGACAGAGGACAGTGAACTCTTATTGATGTTTGCGGCACGTGCCGATCATGTGGCGCAAGTGATTTTACCAGCGCTCGCTCAGGGTAAATGGGTGCTGTGCGACCGCTTTACCGATTCCACCATTGCCTATCAAGGGTTTGGGCGCAAACGGGGCGATAGGGCAGAACTTAGCAAAATTGAATTATTGATTAGGCAGTTTGTGGCAAAAATGCCAGATATGACCATTTGGCTAGATTTACCGGTGACAGAAGGGATGAGCCGTGCCAAAAATCGCGGCAAACTAGACCGCTTTGAGCAAAATCAGCTAGCGTTTTTTGAGCGGGTGCATCAAGGATTTGCTTATCAAGCAGCGCAGCAACCGCAGCGCGTCAAACGCATTGATGCGCAGGGTACACCTGATGAAGTGTTGGCAAAAGTTTTGAGTGAGATTAATATAGGCTAGTGAAATATGGGGGTTACCCATTATTTCTTTAAAGTAATCCATACTACAAATGCAATGATAAGTAAGCCTCCAATAAACTGTCCCACTGATGGAAACATGGTTGCAGGCCAGATTAACCCACGCCCCAAATTATAAGCAAAGCCTTTGTAATGATATTTACCGAAGAAAGTACTATAAATTGTATAAATAAAGCCAATGCTGAAATAAATAGCAAATAGCAATGATTTCAAATTTTTCATTATTTAACTCCCAATAAAAATTTAATTAATCCAATAAATAGCCATAAACCAAGTACAAAGAAAATGCCACCAAATCCAAGAAGCCATATCCAAAATCCAGCTAGTAATATTAAGCCAATAATAAATCTCACTTCTTAATCCTTAATTGATTTGATTAGTTTTTGTCACATTGGGCAGCATACTTAAATAATTTGTCATTAAAATCATTAGGTACATAGCCTGTTTCGCCCATTTTTTCTAGGACTTTTTCACCGTAATCATCTTCAATTTTGTCATATACGCACTTACATACATCTTCTCCCATGCCGCCTGTAGCATAGTTACATCCTTGCATAAACTCTTTTTCTACCTTACTGGCACAGCCTACCAAGGCGAAGATAGGTAGGAACACAACTATTCTAAAAAATGTTTTCATTCTAACCCTCCAAATATCCCAAAATAGAATTATCCTAAAATGGGATTATTGCTTAAATGTTTAAAAACATCAATCTATTTGTAAACATTTTATATGTTATTTCGAAAACAATTCACCAACCGATATATGATGAGCTCATTAAGGCATTGATAAAGGCGAGAAAAGAAGCCAAGCTAACCCAGCAACAAGTTGCTGACTTACTTGGAAAACCACAGTCTTATGTCGCTAAAATTGAAAATAAAGAACGCAAACTCGATGTCATTGAATTGATACACTTTAGTGACATTTTAAAGATAAAAGCAAATACATTAATTGCCACTATTGAATGAAAAAAGGTACGATAAACGCACCTTTTCATTAATTGGTAACTTAAAGCAAAATTAAGGCATAGATGGGGTTAAAATCACGTCTGCCGCGACTGGCAAAGTTTGCGGAAAGTCTTTGTTGTAATGCAGTCCGCGCGATTCGTGGCGACGTAGCGCCGAGCGCACAATCAGCTCAGAGACTAGCAGCAAATTACGCAATTCAATCAGATTTTTACTCACCACAAAGTTGGCGTAGTAATCATTTACTTCTTGTTTTAACAATAAAATGCGGTTGAGTGCACGATGCAGGCGTTTATCCGAGCGCACAATACCAACGTAGTGCCACATGCTTTGGCGCAGCTCATCCCAGTTTTGCAGCACGATGACTTCTTCGTCAGGGTCGGCCACATCTTGGCTGTCCCAATCAGGGATAGTAGGAATGGGGGGAACGCGATTTTCTGCAAACGCAGCGGCAATATGACGCGCTGCACTCATCCCGTACACAAAACACTCTAACAGCGAGTTACTCGCCATGCGATTGGCACCATGCAGACCCGTAAAGGACGTTTCGCCCATGGCATACAGATTGAACACGTCGGTTTGGGCGTTTTCATTGACCATCACCCCCCCACACGTGTAGTGAGCGGCGGGTACCACGGGGATTTTATCTTGGGTCATGTCAATGCCCAGCTCTAGTAGCCGCTCATATAACATAGGGAAATGACCTTTAATAAAGGCTGGTTCTTGATGGGTAATATCTAACCAAACATGACGTATTCCCAAACGCTTCATCTCAAAGTCGATGGCGCGAGCCACGATATCACGCGGTGCCAGCTCACCCCGTTCATCGAAGCGAAGCATAAAACGCTCACCTTCTGGGTGTTCTTTGGTTGCTGGCAGGCGCAGGTAGGCACCTTCACCGCGCATGGCTTCGGTGATTAAAAACGAACGCGCTTCTGGATGATAGAGACAAGTAGGATGAAACTGATTAAATTCCAAATTCGCAACGCGGCAACCTGCCCGCCATGCCATCGCGATACCATCCCCCGTAGCAATATCTGGGTTGGATGTATATAAATACGCTTTTGATGCCCCGCCGCAGGCTAAGGCGATAAAGGGTGCGGTAAAGGTCAGCACTTGATTGGTATTCAAATCAAGCGCATATAGCCCCACGGCACGATTGGGCTCGCTAATCGGACTGTAGTTGTGTTTGCTAAGTTTATGGGTGGTGATGACATCAATGGCAGCGACATACTCAAACAGTTTGACATTCGGACATTGTTTGACACGTTTGGCTAACGAGGTAGAAATGGCCACCCCAGTGGCATCTGCCGCATGGATGATACGACGTTTGGTATGACCACCTTCACGGGTCAGGTGCAAGGTTTCGTTCTCATCCAAGGTAAACTTGACACCTTGTTTGAGCAAAAACTCCACCGCTTCTCGGCTATGCTCTACCGTAAAACGTACCGCATCTTCATGGCAAAGACCTGCTCCTGCAATCAAGGTATCATCGACATGCTCATCAACCGAGTCATCATCCGATAGTACTGCTGCCACGCCGCCTTGGGCATAAAAAGTGCTGGCTTCGGTGAGCTTGTCTTTTGCCAAAACCGCAATCGATAGATGGCTTGGCAAGGATAAAGCTAACGATAAACCTGCGCCGCCACTGCCGACAATCACCACATCAAACGCGTGGCGATGGTTAGCCTGTGCTTGCGGCTGGAGAGTTTCTTTGATAGGGGAGTTTGACACATTAACGCTTGCTGTCATAACGCTGACGTCCTTCAAATTAATGAGTTAAAGAGCCAAAAAATCTAAGCAAGCGCTGAGCAAATTGGGTCACCGTGCTACATTTAAAAGGCTGTGTTTAAAAGGCTATTTTAAAAGCTATGGTTAAAAGGCTATGGTTAAAAAGCCATGGGAAAATAAGCTATCATATCAGCTTTTATAAATGATGGCGGATTTTTTCTATGGTTTGTTTTTTAAGTAGCTAGCCCATCTAAATAGCCCATGGTTAAGGCTAAACAGGGTACGACGTATGCAAACGCGCTCGTCTTTGTTTTGCCGTCGCTGACAGACAATGGGGGAAAATGCAAAGTCAGGCGTTTTTTAAAGCAATTTAATACAAAAAACTCGCCTAGCTGTTAATCCATTTTTTGCGATATGATGATAGTTTAAATTGTCATATTCATCATTGCCATTTATAATGGGCGCTTTTTTTATACGTATTTGTCATGCAAATTATTGATTATTCAGTAAATTTAGGTAACGCTTGATATGGGTGGTAGCATGATTGGCAGTTGGCTAGGTCATCTTGGAGCGCTCATTGCCGTCTTGGTAATCCTATGGTCGTGCCTAAAAACCGTGCAACTCAAAGCGCGAACAGATAATCTGCAAATCCTGCTGCAACTGGTCAGTTTCTACGCGCGCTATTGGTTTGTTTGGTTGTTGGTGTGGGCAAACGTGCAACTGCTGTATGACAACCAAATTATTTACTGGCTGCTTATCGCGTTATCCTTGTTGTATATCTATATGAGCTGGGTTGAGCCCAATCGGCTGCGCGTTTCGCATTTTTCAATCAATTTGACCGTATCTGCGACCTATCAACCTGCGACCGATATTTCACTGGCTGCGCCATTATCACAATCTATCAAACGACAAGCTGCAAAAATTGCGGTGCTGAGTGATATCCACATTGGTATATTTTCTAACCCCCATCAGTTAGCGCGTTTGGTAAAATGCCTTAATCGCTTAGATGTTGATGCGGTGCTTATTTTGGGTGATTGGTTATATCAAGCGACAACTTTGGATGCCCAACTAAGCCCATTTAAAACGCTGAACAAGCCTTGCTATACCGTCCTTAGCGATGCCGATACCCAGCAGGTTATCGATGATGCGCAAAATAGCGAACCTGCTAGCAATATGCAGTTAAAGCACATCTTACCAACCTTCGGTATTCAATTATTGCCTGAGCAAGGCTTGTATATTGCAGGGATAAAAATCATAGGCATTCATAATGGCAGTACAATGGATTTACCGCGCGTGATTGAACAGCAGCGCAGCGCGGGGCAGCCATTAGTCATTGCCACCCATGATATCAAGCAGTTAGAAGCCAATCCACGAACCTTAAGTGACGCCAACAACGATACGTTGGTGATTGCGGGGCAAACGCATGGGGGGCAGGTCAATATACCTGTATTGACACCGCTGATGGTCAGAGCATTGACAGGCAATAAACTGGCGGCAGGGTTACGTCAACCCGATATACCCAAACAATCCGACTATCATCCCAAAGCACTCAATGCGGCTAACAAACCCAGCAAACGCTACCAAGTATGGGTGAATACTGGGATTGGCATGACAGGGTTGCCGTTTCGTTTTAATTGTCCCCCTACCATTGATGTGCTAACCATCCAAGTTCAAACGGCTAATACTTAACCAATCCCATTAAACAATCCGACTAATCAGGGTAAACCAGTCATTGCCTTATTATCAGGTTAAGTGGGGTCTATAACCTGTTTTGCTACAGCAATGGAGAAACTTGCGTTTGCTATCAAAGCGCTTAAACTTCGCCCCAAATGTATGCTACACTAGACAAAAATTTTCAAAAAATTGTCGCAGCTGTTACATATTCTACTTAAGGTTTTGTCCAAGGTATTGTTATGACCCCCATTTTAGATAAACTACAAGGCTCTATGGTCGCGTTGATTACACCTATGCATAGCAATGGTGACGTCGATTGGCAATCATTGGCAAATCTCATTGATTGGCAAATCGAGCAAGGTACGGACGTACTGGTATCGGTCGGTACGACGGGTGAATCCGCAACCTTATCCATGCAAGAGCATGTGGATGTCATTGAATTTACCATGAAGCAAGTGGGTGGTCGTATTCCCGTCATCGCGGGTACCGGCGCTAACAATACAGTTGAAGCCATTGAGCTGACCCAGCACGCCAAACAGGCGGGCGCTGATGCCGCGCTGTTGGTTGTGCCCTACTACAACAAACCGACCCAAGAAGGGCTATACTTACACTATAAAGCCATTGCTGAAGCCGTAGACATTCCCCAAGTGTTATACAACGTACCCGGGCGCACTGTTGTTGATATGCAGCAAGCCACTGTCGAGCGCTTAGCGGACATCGAAAATATCATCGCGATTAAAGATGCGACCGGTGACGTGGCGCGTGGTGCCAAACTGATTGAAGCAGTAAAAGGTCGCATGATTGTATGGTCAGGGGATGATGAAAGCGCGTTAGCACTGATGCGTCATGGGGCAAAAGGCAATATCTCAGTGACCGCCAATGTCGCACCAAAAATCATGAGCCAAATTTTTGGCTTGGCACTCAAAGGTGAGTTTGAACAAGCCGAGGCATTAAACCAAAAAATAGCCCATTTACACCAAGATTTATTTATCGAGTCAAGTCCAATTCCTGCAAAATATGCCTTATACAAAATGGGTCATATTGAGCAAGGTATCCGTTTACCATTAACTTGGCTTACCCCAGAACACCAACAAGTGATGGATGAAGCACTTGCCAAAGCAGGTTTACTATGAAAAAAACACGCAGCGCTAACCACAATCGATTCAATGCCCAGCTAGCCCTAGCGATTATTGCCTCTGCTAGCATTGCTATGACAGGCTGTACTACTTTTAAACGTAAAGTTGGCGACAATTCTTTGGACTATACCAAAACCAAAAAACTTGAACCCATCCAATTACCGGCAGATGCACAAACGCTACCTTTTACGCCAGTTTATGCAGTGCCGCAATCGGGTGAAAATACGTTAAAAATCACAAAAGAAGGCAGTAAGCGTTTTGAGCTACCGCGTCCAATTAGTACCGTAAAATAGAGAGTGGCTGACCGCATCTATGATAGTTTGCAGCTGGTGTTGCTAACCGCGTATCAGCCAATCAATGCAACTGTCATAAATTAGCTACACTGAGCCAACCTTAGCCAATCTTAAACAGCCATTTGGGAATTACCATGCAAAAACTCGATTTACTTTATAAAGGCAAAGCAAAATCAGTCTTCGAAACTGACAATCCAGATTATCTGATTTTAGAATTTCGTGATGATACCTCTGCTTTCAACGGCGAGCGTATCGAACAGTTAGCGCGTAAAGGCAAAGTCAATAACCGCTTTAATGCCTTTATCATGCAAAAACTCAGCGAAGCTGGCATCGAAACCCATTTTGAACAGCAATTATCGGATGAAGAAGTGCTGGTCAAACGCCTAACAATGATTCCCGTCGAGTGTGTGGTACGTAATTATGCCGCAGGCAGCCTAGTACGTCGCTTAGGTCTACAAGAAGGTCAACCCTTGACGCCACCTACCTTTGAATTATTCTATAAAGATGACGGTCTGGGCGACCCAATGGTGAATGATTCATTAGCGGTATCACTCGGTTGGGCAACACAAGCACAACTGGATGAAATGAAAGCCTTAACTTTCAAAGTGAATGACGTGTTATCAAAAATGTTTGATGACGGTGGTTTGATGCTGGTGGATTTCAAACTAGAATTTGGGGTATTCAAAGACCGTATCGTACTGGGCGATGAGTTCTCGCCAGATGGTTGCCGCGTCTGGGACAAACAAACCAAGAAAAAACTGGATAAAGACCGTTTCCGTCAAAGCCTAGGTGATGTGGTCGAAGGTTATGAAGAAGTTGCCCAGCGTATTGGCGTGTCTTTGGTTGATGAGTCAGGTCGATAAATCGGACGCATTCATCAAGCTAGCTAATCGCTACAGCGAATCTAATTAAGTCCAATTAAATTTGGATGACATGTGAAATAGATAAACATCTAAAACTGGGGCTTGCTCCAGTTTTGTGTTTTTAGCAGGTTATTTAAGTTTAAATTTAAGTTTAAATTTTTAGCCCTCAATATGATTAACAAAAGAGTCTTTCATTTGGACAACATTATCACTCACCAATATATCAAGCACCCGCTCACCACCTTAACCCAATTCAATCGCAATCCCAGACCTTGGCATATGCCGTTGTTTGTGGCATTTGCGATTAGTTTTCCAGTGATGGTCGGGGCGTATCTGGGTGATTTGCGCATGGGGCTACTCGCGTCACTCGGTGCGATGGTGATTTTAAACTTACCCTATACTGGGTCTTTATTGTCTCGCATGACCACGGTATTGGCGTGTAGTTTTGGGATGGTCGCGTGTTTTGCCGTTGGCTTGGTCGCCCATAACGTGCCCATCCTGACAATTCCCCTGATGTTTTTTGTGACCTTTTGGTGTACGCTGTTTAGCCGTTATTATAAGCTGCCACCGCCTGCTGGGCTGTTTATCATCATGGCGTCAGCGATTGCGCTGTTTATGCCCGCACCCGTGGCACAAATCCCACAGCTGATAGGGGTGGTGGCATTGGGCGCGTTGTTTGCGGGGATGGTGGCGTGTTTTTATGCGTTACTGCTGATTTATAACAAGCCTGTCTTGCCGCTAAAGGCACCGATGCCTGTGCGAGAGATTTTGGGTGATACCCTGATTGTATCAGCGTTTATCGCCTTATCATTGCTGCTCGCGCTGTGGCTAGAGATGCCTAAGCCCTATTGGGTGCCGATGAGCTGCTATGTCATCATGCAAGGGATGAATTTTCAAAGCATGTGGGGCAAGCAGATACATCGGATTGTGGGTACAGCGATTGGTATGCTGCTAGCTTGGCTATTGCTATCGGTGCATTTGAGCGATATGGGTGTGGCGCTAGGCATTTTTGGCATGATGTTTTGTATTGAGACTTTTGTGGTACGCCATTACGGGGTGGCGGTTATTTTTATCACCCCCCTGACCATCTTTTTGGCAGAGTACAGCGCGGTGCAGCCTACCGCAATCAGTGAGATTATCGTCACGCGGTTTTGGGATACCGTGCTCGGCTGTCTCATGGGTGTGCTAGGCGGTATTGTCATTTTATCACCGATAGTGAGGCAAAAATTACAAGTCATTGTTGATAAAATCGTGGCGAAATTGCCAATTTAGCTTTTTTATCCAAAAAAACAAAAAAGCCACTCGATAATCTGGGTGGCTTTTTTATAATCTTTAAAATTCATTGTTAAAAATAATCTTTAAAACTAACCGCTAACATGAATCGCTCAATCCCAAAATAGTCATCACCCCATCGAGTCCTGCGACTGTTACCGCATAATCTGCTTGGTCGCGCACAATTGGTTTGGCGCGATAGGCAATACCGATATCAGCTAGCCCTAGCATTGGCAAGTCATTAGCGCCATCGCCTACAGCAACAGTCTCTGACAGCTTAATGCCTAGACGCTGTGCTACGGCTTGCAAAATTTCGGCTTTACGCTTGCCATCTACAATCGCTGAGGTGACTTCGCCTGTCACTAGATTATCGACGATATCTAGGTCATTGGCATAACTCTCATCCATCCCTAAGCTGTTTTTCACGTATTCGGCAAAATAGTTAAAGCCGCCTGAGACCAATACCACATAGTAACCATGATTTTTTAGTGCGCTAATCAAGCGTTTTGCCCCTGGGCTAAAGGTAATGTGATTGGCAATAATATCTTCGAGCACCTCACTTGATAACCCTTTAAGTAAAGCCACACGGCGAGTAAAGCTTTCGGCAAAATCAATTTCCCCACGCATGGCAGATTCGGTGATCGTATCGACTTGCTCACCAATCCCGGCTTTTTTTGCCAATTCTACAATCACTTCTTGCTCAATCAACGTTGAATCCATATCAAACAACGCCAGTTTATGCGGGCGCACCAATGTCGCAAGAGGCATGACATTGATATCTACGTGATAGAGATTGTTGGCGGCGATTTGTTTGACCCGTTGCGGTAAGTCGCTGATATCGCTATCTAATTCTAGCGTCACAATCCAGCGAATCGTCGTCACAGGACTGGTTTGCTCAGCTTGGGCGAGTGTGTCATTGGCTTGCCAATCAAGCTCATTGACTAAGGTGTCTTGATGTAAGAGGCGAATGGCAGGATGAAGGCTTGCAAGGGTTTGGCTAATTTGGCTCAATAGCCCCAATTCAAACTTGGCAGCGCTTAGGGTAATCGCGTAACTATGGGGAAAATGCTGATTAAGTTGATACAAAAAATTCGTCGTCATGGTAGTTTACCCCTTGTATGCCAAAAAAATAAACATGATAATGTAGCATTTAATCGCTCCTAAAGAAAGTTTAATCTACCCATGAATCATCTAGCCCCCCGTCAAGGCAAATTCGCTATTGTACTACTTATTAGTTTTTGTTTACATTTTTTGATGCTGACTTTTAGTAGTGAAAAATCCCAATACGAGCAGCGTACCCAAAAGGGTGAAAAAATTGTTGAACAGTTAGCCAAAGAAGCCATGGTGGGAATCACCAGCCAAGATAGAATTAGCCTGAGCGTCTTGGCAAACCGCTACCAAGTTGATCAAGAAGTTGCCAAAATTGTCATCAGTGACCAAAACAACCAGCCGCTGGTGCAAACGGGACAAGCGCAAAACGAAGTGGGGCAGGTGATTGACAAGCCCATTATCCAAAATAACCAAGTTCTCGGTCATGCCACCATCACCATGAAAGCGGTCTCCAAAGGCGAGATTGTCAGTAGTCAATGGTTGTTTGTATTAGGGTCAGCAATTTTGCATGGGTTTTTATGGCTGATTTATGGCTACATGGCGCGCCCAACGCAGGAACAGCTTGCGCAATTGGGTGAAAAAGTCCAGCAGCATATCGCGCTTGCCCGTGGTAGCCTAGCATCCACGAGCCCTGTATTGACAGCCGATGGTGAATTGCAGTTAGACGAAGACACCTTGTACAATAAAGCAGGGGATAGCAACGCCACCGCGCAACCAGCCGCCACTGGCAAAACCATCAATGATTTTTTAAATCGAGAAAAATCAAAATCTGCTAAAGACATTCCCCAAACCCAGCCCACAGCGACCAACATGACTGACAATCTGGCTCAAGAAGCGACAGTAGACAGCCAAAAACAACCCGAAATCGAATTACAAATTCATTTTTACGACCAGTATCATCTGCTAAAACGGGTGGCACCTGAAGTTGCAAAACCGTATTTTCAATTGTGTAATCAGCTATTGATGCGCGCATCAAACAGTTTATTTAACTCGTCAAACAATGTGTTAAATCGCTATATCAAAGACGTATATATCAAAGACAACTCGCATTTTAATGCCAACGGCGCGGTCGTTCATCTAGCAGGTAAAGCCGAGCAATTGCCACTGGCAGCGGTGTTATTGTCAAAATTGTTGATTATCCTCAACCAAGTGGTATACGAAAAACACCGTGAGCTATCGCGTTTTGCTTTGCCATTAACCATCGGTACCAGTATCAGTCATCAATTCGATGACGTACAAAAACTGATGGCAAACCACGCCAAAGAAGATGGTTTATTACTCCTATATCCACTGGATTTACTTAAAACGTTAGATGGTAAAGTGCAGTTTAAAAACCTGCAACATCCGACCACTATCACAGAGCGTGAGATGGTTTGGTACAACGGTTTATCAGAAACCTTGATGACCGAACTCATTGCCAAACGCGATGAAATTTTGACCGCCACAGAAAAATAAACGAATCATGGCTATTTTTTCTTTCGCCACTTGACTTGACTGACAAAACCCATTATAAGGCTTTATGAAATTGCAAATTTATCGAATCGACCAGCGAAAGGAGCACTAAATGGCTGATCCAGATATTGATGATAGCTTTGAAGATGACAGTTTTGATGATGATGATGACGCGCGACTGGTGGATGACGACGCATCGGGTCGAAGTCGGGCAAGTAGTCTTGAAAAACGTCGTTTGATTGACAATTTATTGGAAGAAAAGCGTCTAGAGCGCTCACTTAAAGACAGTTTTGATGACGATCTTGATGACTTAGACGATGACGACGATTTTGACGATGATGAGTTGTAAGTCAAGCAAAAGGTTAATACACTAGGTATTAACCTTTCTTTTTTCAATCCGCTTTTTTGATAAAATACTAGGATAACCACCATGGATTTTGATGATTTAATCGATTTTTTAGACAGTGATGACAATGAATTTGGGCTATCGAGCATCGCTACACACGGCTTTTTAACCGCCTCTATTGTCGGCAAACCTTTAGACAATTGGCAAACCTATCTTTTTGAAGGGCATGAAAAACAAGTCAAGCCAGAGGTGCTAGCAGCCATTGAACAGTGGCGTGATGAGCTGCAAGCCATGCTGCAAGATGAGCGTGAAATTGAGCTGCCTTTTGATGTCGAAGAAACTGACTATCTCGATATTGAAAACTCAGAAATCAGCGAATGGTCGGTGGGCTTTGTTGATGCCATGTATGCCAGCGATGACGAAGAAGATGATTGGTTTGATAATGACGACAGCGAAGAAGATGTGGCAATGCTGACGTTACCGATGATTTTGTTTAGTGGCATTGATGAAGACCAACCTGATATGCAAGAGCTACTCAAAGACCCAGAAACCATGAGTCAAATGGCACAAGCCATAGAAAAAAATATCGTTGAGCTGTTCTTACTCTTTCATACCAATGATTAATGGTAGTCACAAAAAAGGGCAATCGCATCGATTGCCCTTTTTTTATTTACCGCATTATTTTTGCTCTAGTTGCGGTACGTCTGAGCCATGGGCATTGGATAACAAACCTGATTGGCTATATAACGCCAATTTAGCCCGGGTATCTGAAATATCTAGATTGCGCATGGTGAGCTGACCGATACGGTCCATTGGCGTGAACGCCGCATCTTCCACTTTTTCCATCGATAGGCGTTCTGGTTGGTAGGTCAAGTTGTCAGATTTAGTATTTAAGATGGTATAGTCATTACCGCGGCGTAGCTCGATGGTGACTTCACCCGTGATAGCTTTGGCGACCCAGCGCTGGGCGGTTTCACGAAGCATCAAGGCTTGTGAGTCAAACCAGCGACCTTGGTACAACAAGCGACCTAGGCGTAAACCATTGATACGGTACTGCTCGATGGTGTCTTCGTTATGAATCCCAGTGACCAAACGCTCATAGGCAATGTGCAACAGCGCCATAGCAGGGGCTTCATAGATACCCCGTGATTTGGCTTCGATGATACGGTTTTCAATTTGGTCACTCATACCAAGACCATGACGACCCCCGATTTCGTTGGCTTTTAAAATCAAATCCACTGGGCTATCAAAGGTTTCGTCATTGATTGCCACGGGCATGCCTTGTTCAAAGCGTACTGTCACTGTTTCTTTGTCGATTTTGACATTTTCATCCCAAAATGCCACACCCATAATCGGCTCAACGATGTGCATGCTGGCATCCAAAAACTCCAAGTCTTTGGCTTCATGCGTCGCGCCTAGCATATTTGAGTCGGTTGAGTAGGCTTTTTCTTTGGACATTTTGTAGTCAAAGCCATTGTCGATTAAGAACTGTGACATCTCGCTACGACCGCCCAATTCATCAATGAAGGTTTGATCAAGCCACGGTTTATAGATTTTAAGGGCAGGGTTGGTGAGTAAACCATAACGGTAAAAACGCTCAATATCATTGCCTTTATAAGTTGAGCCATCCCCCCAAATATTGACATCATCTTCTTTCATGGCAGTCACTAGCATGGTGCCTGTAACTGCACGACCCAGTGGCGTGGTGTTAAAGTAGGGCATACCACCGGTGCTGACATGAAACGCACCACATTGAATTGCGGCAATACCTTCAAGCGCCAATTGCAAACGGCAATCAATCAAACGCGCTTTGACCGCACCATATTGGTCGGCTTTTTTGGGAATGGCGTTGTAATCGTCTTCGTCAGGTTGACCTAAGTTCGCGGTATAAGCGTATGGCAGCGCGCCTTTTTGCTTCATCCAAAGTAGCGCAGCTGAGGTGTCAAGTCCGCCTGAAAACGCGATACCGACTTTTTGCCCGACGGGGACAGATTGTAAAATGGTGGCGTTATTGGTGGCATTGTTTGTGGTATCGTGGCTCATAACCTTTCCTATCAAGTCATCAAAAAATAATCTGTAAAATCAACCTATCGAATTATTGTAACATTTTTGTCAACGTGTTTTTCGCCATTTTTTGACAATTACCCATAATTTGTCGCAATAAAAAAGCCAATCATTTGATTGGCTTTATCGGCTAAATAGCGGTTATTGGTACAAAACTTCGACGATTTCGTATTCGACTTCACCGCTTGGGGTTTGGATTTTGGCTTCATCACCTTCTGATTTGCCAATCAGACCGCGCGCGATGGGCGAGTTAATCGAGATTTTGTTGGCTTTAAAATCCGCTTCGTCATCACCCACAATTTTATAGCGTTTTTGCTCTTCGGTGTCGAGATTTTCAATCACTACCGTGACGCCAAACACCACGCGACCTTCTTGCGGTAGTTTTAGCGGGTCAATGACTTCAGCCCCGCCCAGTTTGGCTTCGATATCGCGAATACGGGCTTCACAAAACCCTTGCTGCTCACGCGCAGCATGGTACTCAGCATTTTCTTTTAAATCGCCATGTTCGCGCGCTTCGGCAATCGCCGCGGTAATACGTGGACGGTCAACGGTTTTGAGCTGTTTGAGCTCTTCTTCTAAAGCCGCGTGACCTTGAGGCGTCATTGGATAACGTTGCATAGGGGATTCCTTTTGTCACAAATAGGGATTCAAACGGCAAGATTGCCAAAGTAACAAGTCACAAAAAATGGTCATCAACACTCGTGATTGACCACTATCTATTTTGTATAGATGAAAAAAACCATGCTAGACAGGGCTACTGCCTAACAAGGTTCTAGTAAAAAATTTGCTGTGCTGCGTCAATCACCACAATAACGGTATTTTACTTGATAACGGCTTGTGATGCAAAGCATTCACTTAATTGACTGCATGAGCCTGACATTACCAAGCTGAGCTAATGGTAACACCCACGGCTTTATTTTCATACCAAGGTAAAATAGTGGCATTATCAAACGGTTGCGTCATCACCAAACCACTGACGACACCCAGCGCGCAGCCAGCAACCACATCACGGGTATGGTGCTTGTCGGCATCCACACGTGACCAGCCCACATAGGCGGCAGGAATCATTGCCATCGAGCCATAGCGCCAGCCATAGCGTTGACCGATGAAAGTCGCGCCCGCGCAAGAATCACTAGCATGCCCTGACGGAAACGAGTAATCTTCGCCATTGGGACGTTCGCCCCACGCGGTGTCATTGGTGGCGTATTTGAGCGCATAGGTAGCCGCCAAATTGGTTGCCATGGTTTTGCCCAATTGATACACGCCTTCTTGGTCATGTTTGGCAAGTGCCATGCCTAAGCCTGCTACTGGGATAGCAATATGCAATATATCGCCCGCTTTTTCGCTATCGCTTTTGGCATATACCGTTGTCGTCGGCGCTAATACAGCAGCGAGCAGTATGACGTTAAAGGTCTTAGAAGGTCGTCTCATGGCATTTACACCCTGATTGTGGTTAGTGGTCAAAACATTGATAAACGTGGCTGTACTTAGGGCAAACCTAGTGTACACCCTAAACCTTAGGATTATCTTAGCCCATAAAAAAATACTGACAGCGCTGGCTATCAGTATTTTAGACTAGGGATGGTTATCCCTGTGTCTGTGTATGTAGCGATTGGAGCTTATATACATCAAATGGCAGTTGCACTTTATACGCTTGGGTAACTGCTGCCGCGGCATTTAAGGTGGTCACATTAAATACTTTATGCTGTAAGGCTGAGCGGCGAATCGAGAACGAGTCTTCATGCGCTTGTTTGCCTTCAGTGGTATTGACCACAATCGCAATCTCACCGTTTTTGATGGCATCGACGATATGTGGGCGACCCTCGGTAACTTTATTGATGCGCTCACAGGCGATACCTGCTTCGGTCAAGATTTTTTGTGTACCTGAGGTTGCCACAAGTTTAAAGCCATACTCGGCAAATTGTTTTGCCACTGGTACCAGATTGGCTTTGTCGCTTTCACGCACCGATAAGAACACTTTTTTAACTTCATTCTCCACTGGCAAACCGGGTAATCTATCATTACTGCCGATGATGGCTTTATAGTAAGCTTCACCAAAGGTCTGACCCACGCCCATGACTTCACCCGTTGATTTCATCTCAGGGCTTAAAATAGGGTCAACGCCTGGGAATTTGGCAAAAGGGAATACCGCTTCTTTGACTGCAAAAAATGTTGGAATCACTTCAGTGGTAAAGTTCTGTTCCACAAGTGTTGTGCCAGCCATACAACGAGCGGCGACTTGCGCAAGTGAAGTGCCGATGCATTTTGATACGAAAGGCACCGTACGTGAGGCACGCGGATTGACTTCAAGGATATAAACCACACCATCTTTGACCGCGTATTGGACGTTCATCAAGCCCACCACACCCAGCTCTTTTGCCATTGCCACGGTTTGTTCGCGCATCACATCACAAATCTCTTGGCTAAGTGAATACGGCGGGATTGAACACGCTGAATCGCCTGAATGCACGCCCGCTTGTTCGATATGCTGCATGATACCGCCAATCACCACATTGGTGCCGTCAGAGATACAATCCACATCCACTTCAATCGCATCATCCAAGAAGCGGTCAAGTAATACAGGGGCTTCATTGGACGCTTGTACAGCTTCACGCAAATAACGACGCAGTTCGTTTTCGTTGTAGACGATTTCCATCGCGCGACCGCCCAACACGTAAGAGGGACGGACAACTAGGGGATAGCCCACTTGCGTCGCTTTGACGATACCGTCTTCGGTACTGGTCGCCAAGGCATTGGGTGGCTGAGTAAAGCCCAATTGCTGAATCATGTGTTGGAAACGTTCACGGTCTTCTGCACGGTCAATCGCATCTGGGCTGGTACCGATGATATGCACACCTGCAGCTTCCAATGCGCGCGCTAATTTTAATGGCGTTTGTCCACCGTACTGCACAATCACGCCTTCGGGTTTTTCGATGCGCACGATTTCAAGCACATCTTCTAACGTAATAGGCTCAAAGTACAGACGGTCAGAGGTGTCATAGTCAGTGGAAACCGTTTCAGGGTTACAGTTGACCATGATGGTCTCATAACCATCTTCACGCATTGCCAAGGCGGCATGCACACAGCAATAGTCAAATTCAATACCTTGACCAATGCGGTTGGGACCGCCGCCGATGACCATGATTTTTTTGTTGTTAGTTGGATTGGCTTCACATTCGTCATCATAGCTTGAATACATGTAAGCGGTTGACGTTGAAAACTCCGCGGCACAGGTATCCACGCGTTTGTACACAGGATACACGCCCAAATCCCAACGTTTTTTACGCAGTTGTTTTTGTGAAATACCCAGAAGCGTTGCCAAGCGTAAATCTGATAACCCTTTACGTTTGAATTGACGCAAGTTGCCGCTGGTCAAACCGCCAAAGCCCGTTTCTTTTACCAATTTTTCCGTTTTGACAATGTCTTCAATTTGCACTAAAAACCAAGGGTCAATGCGAGTAAACTCAAACACTTCATCCACGCTCATGCCAAAACGGAAGGCATCAGCAATGTAGAAAATACGGTCAGGTGTGGGGGTTTTTAACTTAACTTTTAAGGTGCTGCGAATGGTATCCTCGTCTTGATTGAAATCAAGATACTCATCAAAACCATTCACGCCAATTTCAAGACCGCGTAACGCTTTTTGCATCGACTCTTGGAAATTACGACCAATCGCCATCACTTCACCCACCGATTTCATTTGGGTAGATAAGGTGCTGTCAGCTTGGGGGAATTTTTCAAAGTTAAAGCGCGGTACTTTAGTCACCACATAGTCAATGGCGGGCTCAAAGCTGGCTGGGGTCAAGCCGCCTGTAATGTCATTGCTAAGTTCATCGAGCGTGTAACCGACCGCAAGCTTTGCTGCGATTTTGGCAATCGGGAAACCCGTGGCTTTAGATGCCAAGGCAGATGAACGGCTGACACGTGGGTTCATCTCGATGACCACCATACGACCTGTTTTTGGGTCAATACCAAATTGTACGTTTGAACCACCGGTCTCCACGCCAATCTCACGCAGCACCGCCAATGACGCATTACGCATGATTTGGTATTCTTTATCCGTCAAAGTCTGAGCAGGTGCCACAGTGATAGAGTCGCCTGTATGCACACCCATAGGGTCAAAGTTTTCAATCGAACAGACGATGATACAGTTGTCTTTTTTATCACGGACAACTTCCATCTCGTATTCTTTCCAACCAATTAAGCTTTCATCAATCAATAGTTGGTGAGTGGGTGATAAGTCAAAACCACGCTCACAAATCTCGACAAATTCGTCACGGTTGTAAGCGATACCGCCGCCCGAACCCCCCATGGTAAACGACGGGCGAATGATGCAGGGAAAGCCGACTTTGGCTTGAATAGCGAAGGCTTGTTCCATGGTTTCGGCCACTTCGGCGCGTGGGCACTCTAAGCCGATTTTTTTCATCGCTTTATCAAATAAATTGCGGTCTTCGGCTTTTTCGATGGCGTCTTTGGTCGCGCCAATCAGCTCACAGCCATATTTTTCCAGTACGCCATGCTTGTCCAAGTCTAACGCACAGTTGAGCGCGGTTTGTCCGCCCATGGTTGGCAAGATGGCATCGGGGCGTTCTTTATCAATGATGCGCTCTACCGTTTGCCAGGTGATAGGCTCGATGTAGGTCGCATCTGCCATGACAGGGTCAGTCATGATGGTGGCTGGATTTGAGTTAACCAGAATGACGCGGTAGCCTTCTTCACGTAAGGCTTTACAGGCTTGTGCGCCTGAGTAGTCAAATTCACAGGCTTGTCCGATGACGATAGGACCTGCGCCGATGATAAGAATGGATTTGATGTCGGTACGTTTTGGCATTGCTTTACACCCTTACTTTAAAGTACATTTAAAACAAAATTACGAATGATTTAAGGCATTTTCGAGTGTACTAAAATCGCTGTCTAAGCTTTGCCATTCAAGCTGACGGATTTTTGACACAGCATAATGAAAAATATCAAAATTGTGCTTATTGGTTTGTTTTTTGGCTAATCGATAAATCTGTGATGCAAAATTACCTTCTTTGTCAGTGATTTCAAATTCTTGAAAATCATCCAAAATTGCTTGCATCTCGTTAACCGCTATCCGTTTTACTCCTCGCAACACTTCATAGCGAATCAGCGGCGTGATAGCAATTTTTACTTTATCATCATTTAATAGTTCAGTGACTATCGATTTAGCTTCAATATGTTTTGGATTGTCTTTGTCATGGTCAAACGCCCCAATTAGCAAATTGGCATCCAGTAAAATAAAGCGCTCTGACATTATGGCTGTGCCTCACTATTAAGCAAGTCTAATAGTCGTTGTTTAGCTTGGCTTTGGTCGATATTCGCCATATTGTCACGTTTCAAGGTATTTAAATCTACACCGAAGGTGTCTTGCAACACATTGGCTAAAAGGCGAGTATTCGGCGAATTAATTTTTTCACTTCTTACCACATTATCATTATCACGTTTAAGCAAATAAGCTTCGCCTTCGGCCAGTTGCGAAAGTACCAATGGCGAATGGGTAGCGATATAAAAGGTAGTGTTAGGAAATAAATTTTTCAGCGTTGGCACGATTTTGGTTTGCCATTCGATGTGTAAATGGCTTTCGATTTCATCAATTAATACCACACCTTTGACATTTAACAAATCGGTGGCGTTGGTAAATGCTGAATAAGCGGAAATAATAGATTGAATGATTTTAACAACTGAGATAAAACCAGAGCTTAATTCACTTAACTCTCGTTCTTGTCCTTCAATGGTGAGAAATACATTGCCGTCACCATCGATTTTTAGGGTTTTTTCAATACGGCTGTCTAAAATATGTAGGGCATTTAAAACCGTATCAATATCAACTTTACGATTGTCTTCTTCTTTTTGGTAGGGGTTGACAGATTTGGCACGCTCCGTGAACCATCTATGAATATCAGTTTTCATATTAAAGTTTGATAATAACTGATTGTTAATAGAATGCTGTATTAGAACACTTATCTGTTCATGATTTAAGGTAGCATTGCTATCATTTCTATAAATAGCACTACGTTCACTTGCACCCAAAAATGCAATTGCATCAATATCTTGGGAATTTATTTGTTTAAAAAGTTGATTGTAGTCAATACTATCATCTGTTAATAAAACGCCTTTACCTTTGAAATCTAAAAATTCTTTTTCTACTTCAATTTTTTCAGCAATTCGCTTTTGTGGGATATATTGAAAGAACCTTATGAAGTTTGAGGTTTTAGCCAGTAAAAATATGAACAAAGATTCTAAAGTTTTGGTTTTGCCTACTCCATTTGACCCAAAAAAAACAAAAACTCGCTTAGTATCGTCAAGATTTAGCTCAACGTCACCCACCCCTCGCAAGTCTTTGATTTTAATTTCGGTCATATAAATCTCAAATTTTATCTTTAAAAAAGTGCAAATGATGCACTTTAAAATTAACCTTTCGCTTTTGCCATCATATCCGCAAATTTATCAAACAATGGCGCACAGTCATGGGGTCCTGGGCTTGCCTCTGGATGTCCTTGAAAACTAAACGCAGGCTTATCGGTCAGCTCAATGCCTTGATTTGAGCCATCAAACAACGAGCGATGCGTCACTTTAATGTTGCTTGGCAGGGTGGCTTCATCCACCGCAAAACCGTGGTTTTGTGAGGTAATCATCACCGTACCTTGCTCGATATCTTGCACAGGGTGGTTGGCACCATGGTGACCAAATTTCATTTTCAAGGTTTGCGCGCCGCTAGCCAGTGCCAATAGCTGATGACCTAGACAAATCCCAAACAGCGGAATATCAGTCTCGGTGATGATGTGTTTGATGGCATCAATGGCGTAATCACATGGGGCAGGGTCGCCAGGACCATTGGATAAGAAAATACCGTCTGGGTTATGTTTGAGCACTTCATTGATAGGCGTTTGGGCAGGCACAACGGTGACATGACAGCCGCGGTCAACGAGCATGCGCAAAATGTTGGTTTTGACGCCAAAGTCATACGCCACGATGTTAAATTTTTGCTCAATGTCAGTGCCCAATTCTTTAAAGTGACCACAAGTTGGGCTCACTTCTGG
Source organism: Moraxella sp. CTOTU47618 (assembly GCF_032017425.1). Taxonomy (NCBI): domain Bacteria; kingdom Pseudomonadati; phylum Pseudomonadota; class Gammaproteobacteria; order Moraxellales; family Moraxellaceae; genus Moraxella; species Moraxella sp. CTOTU47618. Next base: position 96,148 of record NZ_DALZPW010000009.1, read on the forward strand.
ACTCACCAATTGCCATGAGCCTTGCGTCCAGGTAAAACCCGCTTGGTCACAGCAGACTTTCGCCAAGTCCATGCCTTTGATACCGGCAAAGCTTTTGGCAAGTTCGATTGCTTTGGCTTCATCGAGCTGACCCTCGCTATCGGCGGTCATGATACAACCGTTTTGTGCGCCTTTTTCACGTAGTAGGCGAGTGAGTTTACGGGTGTCGATATCAGCGATAGCAACGGTGTTATGGTTAATCAGATACTCGCTTAGTGATTGGCTTGAGCGAAAGTTACTGGTCGCCATGGTCAAATCACGGATAATCAAACCGTTTGCCCACACTTTATGAATGCGACCTGACTCTGTGTCTTCATCGTTGGTACCAGTATTACCGATATGCGGATAGGTTAACGTGACGATTTGCTGGGCATAGCTTGGGTCGGTCAAGATTTCTTGGTAACCTGTCATCGCTGTATTAAACACGACTTCACCAACGGTATGTCCGCTAGCACCGATGCTGCGACCATAAAAAACCGTACCATCTGCCAATGCCAAAATTGCTTTTGCGTAATTCGTGTTCACCTAGTGCCTCCGCTCGTATCCTGTGTTCTACCTATGTGTGCGACGGTGTACGATGCCCAGTCAATGCACATACCGTAAAAAGTATCGCCCACAAAAAAGCGAGAAGACATTGATTTTAAAGAAAATAGCTAACTGGTTTTAATGCGTTACCAGTCTGTGCCATTAACTTTATCATGCCAACTCGCTAAGGTTTGATTTTGCCTATTTTAACAGAACATCACAAAAAAAGGTAGCCAAAATTTTTGTCGAAATCAGTCTAAAAAGTACGTAAACTTGGTTGAAACAAACCGACCACAAACCAAATCGTTTCAACAATCCAAATGATCAGTACATACAAGCGGATTTGCTCGGCTGTCCAATCTAGCGAAAACCAGCCAATTAGCCACCACGATTGCCAACCTTCTAACCATTTTGCGCCATTTCCCAGCAGCACCCAACCATAAAATATACTGCTAAGCAAAAACAGCAACAACCATTGCAGCACTGGCATTTTGCTTATTCCTTTAACATTTGCTTTATGGATTTTACCCAATTGCCGCCACAAAGCGCGTAAGGATTTGTGCTAAACTGGTAAAAAATTCTGATAAGGTGCGCTTTAACCGCCCTTTAAAAAAGAGAACAATCATGAATATTCTTACCCCCCAAACTGTGGTGATTATCGGCGGCGGCAATGTGGGTTTATCCTTTGCTTTACTGCTTGCCGACAAAGGCATCTCAAGTACGTTACTAGAAAAAGCCAAGTACCCGACCATCAGTCCTGATGATGACTTACACCGCGAGCAATTTGACAGCCGTAACATCGCGCTGTCACGCCGTACGGTACAAATTTATCGTGGTATCACCTTTAATGGCAAAGCGCTATGGGATGACTTGCAAAGCCATGCCTGCCGAATCGATGAAGTTAGTATCAGTGAAGAAGGTAGTTTTGGTAAAGCGACGCTCAACAAAGAAGCCGAAGGGGTGGAAAGTTTTGGACAAGTGATGGAAAACGCATGGCTTGGCAAAAAATTACTGCTCGCCGTGCAAAACAATCCGCTGATAACTTTGCTAGATGGTGCCACCTTGACCGATATACAACAGACGGCAACCGATGTCACCATTCGCTTTGACCAAGCCCACCAAGCTTGCCAAACCTTAACGGCTGATTTATTGGTGGCTTGTGATGGTCAAAACTCGCCAAGCCGTCAACTACTGGGCATTGGCGCAACTGCACACGATTATCACCAAGTCGGTGTCGTGGGCGTGGTGATGACTGACAAACCGCACCATCATCAAGCGATTGAACGCTTTAATAAAATGGGCGCAGTTGCCGTGTTGCCTTTGGTTGATGCGTTTGATATCGGTCAAGGGGATGGACGACAAGCCCAGCAAGGCTACCGCCGCTCTGTGGTATGGGTGTGCCCAAAAGGCGAAGAACAGCGCTATCTGGATGATGACCAATACTTTCTTAAGACCATTCAACAAGCCTTTGGCAGCCTAGCAGGCAAATTTGTCAAAGCGGGTAAACGCGGCGCGTATCCACTGGTCAAAATATTGGCAGATAGCCAAGTCAAAGGTCGCTGCGTCATCATGGGCAATGCCGCCCACACCTTGCACCCTGTGGCAGGACAAGGCTTTAACCTATGTATGCGCGATGCTGATACGCTCGCCAAAATGCTGGCACAGCAATTGATGCGCGGCGAAGATATTGGCGATAGTCGCATGCTACAAACTTATGCCAAACGCCGTAAAGCCGACCAAAAACGGGTAGAAATTTTCTGCGATACTGTGGTGTATGGCTTTATGCATCAAAATCCCTTGCTCAAATTCGCGCGTAATGTCGGACTCATTGCCTTTGATAAAGTACCATTTGTGAAGCCAGCTATGGCTACCTTTGCGATGGGGCTGAAATCATGAAAAACACTACATTAATCATCGGCGGTGGTGTTGTTGGCGCGACATTGGCGTTAAAGCTCGCCCAAGCGCGCCATCCTGTCACCTTAATCGATGCTCGCCCAACACTTTTAGCAGCCGATTGGCGCGACAAACTCAACCAGCGTGATGCTCGTGTCTATGCCCTAAGCGTCGCCAGTATCAACCTACTCAAAGAGGTTGGTGCATGGCAGCGTATCGAGGCAAGCAAACGCAAAGCCGACTATACCCAAATGCAGGTATGGCAAACCAATGGCGTGGGGGAGCTAAATTTTGGTGATGCTCAAACACCGCAATTACTGGGTAGTATGGTTGAGCCATTTATCATCGAAAAAGCGCTGTATGACGGTTTTGACGATGAGTATCTTGTCCATCATGGTCAATCCTATTTGCGCCATATTGCAGGGCATAAGGTCACTGATATCGCTTGGCAAGGTGAAGATTTGGGGTATCAAGTTAGCTTAGATAATGGCACCACGCATCAAGGTAAGCTATTAATCGGGGCTGACGGGCGCGGCTCTATGGTACGTCAAGCGGCAGGGATTGGGTTAGAAACTTTGGCATATCAGCAAACGGCAATCTGCTGTGCCATCAAAACCGAGCAGCCACACAAGGCGACAGCCAGACAAGTGTTTTTACCGACAGGGCCTTTGGCACTCTTACCGCTGGCAGATGTGACGGCTGAGGATCAGGCAAATCCGCAACATTGGCAATCGGTGGTATGGACATTGCCGACCAATGCTGCCCTTGATTTACTCACACTCACGCCAAACGAGCTTGGCAAAGAACTCGCCTTTGCCAGTGGCTATGCCTTAGGGGATATCACTGAGATTGAGTCAATCGCCAGTTTCCCACTGAGTGCCCAACATGCCAAAAATTATGTCAAAGCTAACTTGGCGTTGATTGGCGATGCCGCGCATGGGGTGCATCCTTTGGCGGGACAAGGCTTAAACTTGGGTATGCTCGATATCATTGCCTTGAGCGATATTTTGCAAAAAGATTATCAGCGTTCAGGCAACAAGCTATGGGCAAGTTTTGCCACCTTACAGCGTTATGAGCGTCAACGCTACGCTAATAACGCGATGATGATGCACAGTTTTTCAGGGATTAATTGGATTTTTGGCACACAGTTGCGTCCGATTCAGCAGCTACGCAGTGAAGGCGTGAGCATGGTTAGCAAAATCACACCCTTGATGAAATTTTTTACCCAAAAAGCCAGTGGCATCTAAAAATTTTTAACAGCAAAAAAAATCCTCGATAAGCTATCGAGGATTTTTAACGATGAATCAACCGTGAAAGGTGATTTATTTCGCTGGGCTTGCAACCGTGGTAACAGTTGTGGTAGCAGTGGCAGGAATTGCGTTGTCATCAACAATGTATGCATCGACACGGCGACCTTCTTGGTCTTTACCCGCAGCACCTGTCGTGTCTTGTGGTTTGATTAATTCAAGTTGTGATTGCGGCACACCATTGGCTACCAAGAATGATCTAACTGCTTGGGCACGCTCTTTTGCTAATTTTTCATTGGCAGCAGCATTACCTGTGCTGTCGGTATAACCACTGATACCGATTTTTTTGCCTTGTTTAGCGGCTTCAAGGATATCATTGGCTTTTTCTTTGGCATTACCAGCAACCTGTGCTTTACCGGTAGCAAAGTAGAAGCTTAGGCGACCGTTTTCAAATACCACTGAAGGCTCAGTACTAGAGATAGTTGTCGCAGTGGTTTCAGTAGTCGTCATCGTTGTGCCAGAAGCCATTGGCATACTTGCAACAGCCGTATCAGTAGCGGACGCTACAGCTAGGGCTGAGGTATCTGTTGCACTTGCCGCAGAGACTTCAGTTGTGGTAGTGGTTGTCGTTGTTGAAGCAGTGGTAGAAGCCACAACTGGCGTCGCGACTGGCTCAGTTTTGTTACATGATTTTAATAAAGCCCAAGCGAGTGCACCTAAAATCAACAGACCAATAATTGGTAGTAACATTTTCATCAAGCCGCCTTCTTCAGCTTTTGGCGTAGCCACCAGATGCTCCTCTGTACGAGTGGTCGTTTTGACAGTAGGCGTGGTGGCTGCATGCGCAGGCGACAAATTCAACATAGTCAAAATCCCTGCTGGGATAAATGTATATGCCCAAGCAGGAATCACAGAAGCCACAGACGCAATATTGTTTGACAAGAAAGTATTTAGCGGTGTCGTACCGGCTAGTGAGCGTAATTCACGCAGTACCAGCGGGGCAGCGCGGCTTACTAAAGAACTGGTTTCTTGCTCTGGTACACTGTAATGACGTGAGAGCTGTTGCACTAGATCTGTACGATGGGTGGTATCTGGCAGGACACGGTCAAAAAAGCTGTTGTCATCATCAGCGATAGTAGCGTTAGCAAAGCTGTTAGAGATGTTACCGTCAGCCAGACGTGCAACTAAAATAGCGTATAATTTTTCTAATAAAGATGAGCGGTTGGCATCCGTTGCATTATTTAAAAGAACGGGTGTTACTGTACGGGTTAAATGTTCAATGATATTCATAATTTAAGCCTCAAGAAAATGAAGGGTTATCAACCACCATAAAACCAATGTATTATTTTTATATCCAGCACACTAGCCAATAATTCTATTATATATTTTCAAAAATTATTATTTATGGTTGTTGGGTTTATTATTGCATTGCTATTTAATTTACGCTTAACAATACTGAGAAAAACTGCCGCAAAACAGGGGGTTTTGTTAAGTCTTTTGCAGTATTACTCAAATATAGCTAATAAATTAAAGCAAAATCGGCACGCCTTCAGTTATGTTAAGGTAACTATTGCGTAAATATTGTGTTAAAAATTCAAATCGTCCCCATTTTGGGTAAACTTGGGTAAAGGTGTGTTGCTCAAATTTGAAGGGTTTGTCATTAGTTTCGTGCTACAAGGTGAAAGTAATACTATAAGGCAGCTTTAGGTATCACCTATATTAATAAATTCACATTTGGCTTATTGAGATAATACGCTATCTTTATCATAATCCTACTTATCATTATTTATTGCTATTTTGAGGTGCTATGTCACTTTTTTCTAACCATACTTTATTTATCATTATCATTACGGTGGTTGTCAGTTTATTAGCTTGGCAATCACCCCAACTGATGCAAAGGTTAATTTTTTATCCGCCCGCGGTGCAGAGAGGGCAAGTCGATCGCTTTGTCACCCATGGTTTTATCCATGCCGATGGCATGCATTTGTTTTTTAATATGTTTACCCTGTATTCGTTTGGACAAGCGGTACAGGGTTTGTTCATGTCCAAACTCGGCAGTCTAGGGTTTGTGTTGTTTTATTTTGCCGCTTTGGTGGTGGCGATTATGCCAACCTATCTTAAACAAAAGGACAATCCTCGCTATAGCAGTCTAGGCGCATCGGGCGCTGTTTCAGCAGTAATTTTTAGCTATATCTTGATGAATCCTTGGTCGACATTGTTGCTGTTTGTGATTCCTGTACCTGCGATTGTGTTCGCAGTGGCGTATGTGGCGTATAGTGTGTGGGCGGATGGGCAAGGTCGCGGCAGTATCAATCATTCGGCACATTTGGTGGGTGGTATTTTTGGTATGTTAGCCACGATTGCCATTGAGCCCGGTATTGTGGCGCATTTTTTTAACCAATTAATGCACCCGAGATTTTTAGGCTTTGGTGGCTAACATTTAGGGGCTAAAAATTGCGTGGCGCCGCTTGCCTGATTACAGCTTGCCCAGTCACAGGTTGTCCAGTAACAAGTTGCCTAGTTAACAGTCGCTTGGCTAGTTAACGCTAAAGTCGTAAAAAGCAGTAAAAGGTAAAAAACATGATTTATGATGTGATTGGGGATGTGCATGGTCGGGCAGATAAACTCATTGGCTTACTGACGCAGTTGGGCTATCAACATGATGGTCAGTGTTTTCAAGCGCCTCCCAATCACCAAGCGATTTTTATCGGCGACTTGATTGATCGGGGCAGTCAACAGCTGCAAACCTTATCTATCGTATTTGCGATGATTGACCACGGGCAAGCGCTCGCGGTCATGGGTAATCACGAGTATAATGCGTTAGCTTACGCCACACCCGATGCCCGTGATGCAAGCCAATATCTACGACAACATGATGATAAAAACACCTCACAGCATCAAGCGTTCCTTGATGAAGTAGGGTTTGGCAGTGAGTTACACCAGTTTTGGCTCAAGCGGTTTTATGAATTGCCACTGTGGCTGGCGTTGGATGATGCGTGTTTTGTGCATGCTTGTTGGGACAGTGACGCGATGGCGATGTTAAAACCGCTGTTAACCACAGACAATCGCTTGACGCCCGTTGCGCTACAAAAAACCAGTGAAGAAGGTACGCCACCTTTTGAGGCACTGGAAAGAGTGCTTAAAGGCGTGGAAGCACCGCTACCTGAGGGCATTCATCTAGTCGATAAAGAAGGTCATCAACGTAAAAATGTACGGGTACAGTGGTGGCAACCGAGTTTGTCGTTTCAGCCGATTCATCAGATTGCGCGCGCCAGTCAAGAGGATTTGATTCATATCCCTAAAGACACGCTAAGCGCTGAGATTGTGTTTGGGCTTGACCATGATAAACCTATTTTTGTCGGGCATTATTGGCTCAATGGCACGCCTGAGCTGCTTAGTCATCAAGTGGTCTGTGTGGATTATTCTGCTGCCAAAGATGGGTTTTTGACGGCTTATCAATTTGACACCGATCATCCGGCTTTGACCTCAGCGAATTTTATGCAATATCAGCATTAACCCAAAGCTAAACGGTCAACTGGGTGTAACATAAATTAAAATATTTGTTTAAAGCTTACGGCTAAAAATGATGGTCAGTGAGCAAACGATTAAGATGAGTTAGGTATGATTCGACGTCCGATTGAGCCGCTAAAGATGCTGTTTGTGCTGCAAGGCTCGTACTTTAAACGGCTGATTGTGCCACAAGTTTTGTTGTTTATTTTCTCCTTTGTTATTTATTTTTATCAAACCCATATCGCCACCGAGCCTGTACCGCTCAATCCTTCGGTGTTTGCGATACTTGGTATCTCACTTGCGATTTTCCACGGGTTTTGTAATAACGCAGCGTATGACAGGTTTTGGGAAGGGCGTAAACTATGGGGCACGCTGGTTTGGCTAAGTCGCAATATCGCCCGCCAAGTGATGACACTGCCGAATGTCAGCATGGCGGAAAAACAAGCCTTTATCCGTCATCAAATCGCTTTTGTCCATAGTCTACGCCAACAGCTGCGGGGTGAGGATAATACAGCAAATCTGCAGCGGCTATTAACGGTTGAAGAACAGCAAGCCGTGGTTGGGCAAAACTTTATTGCCTTACGCTTGACCCAAATTATGGGGCAAATGCTCGCTAACTGGCAAGCCGAGCAAAAAATCGATGTTTGGCAGTGGCAAAGCTTGGATAATACCTTGGGTGAAATTGCCCATATCCAAGCGGGCTGTGAACGCATTAATAACACACCGATTCCCTATGCCTATTTTGTGCTGCTGCATCGTACTGTGTATCTGTATTGCTTTATGCTGCCGTTTGGACTGGGCAATACCATTGGCTGGGTAACGCCATTTGTAGTCAGTTTTGTTGGCTACACCTTTATGGCACTCAATGAAATCGTCGATGAAATCAGCGAGCCGTTTGGTACGGGGGAAAACGAATTGCCCCTGGGTATGATGTGCGATACGATTGAGACGCAGCTAGCCATGCTCAGTCACCAACAATTTGCTCCTGAACAAAAGCCGCGAGTACCCGCCAATGTGGTGATATAGTTGCCGCATAGATTTTGATTTTCAAGGGTAAAAAATCATGCTATATTAAGTTTTAACCGTGCATTTCATGCACGTTTTTTTATTTTTAGTCCGTCAATTTTTTGGCAAAAGGAATTTTCCATGTCAGCAAGTCAGCCAAACGTCCAGACACACCAGCTACCACCTCCCATCCCATCGCCACAAGGTCAAGCCAAAGTCGGTATCATCATGGGTAGTCAATCTGACTGGGAAACCATGCAAAACGCCGCGCAAGTGCTAGCGGATTTTGGGGTGCCCTTTGAGTGTGAAGTGGTATCGGCACATCGCACCCCTGATAGATTGTTTGACTATGCCAAAACTGCCAAAGCTCGCGGACTGTGTGTGATTATCGCAGGGGCAGGTGGCGCGGCGCATCTGCCCGGGATGTGTGCGTCTCAGACAGATTTGCCTGTGCTTGGTGTACCTGTCAAGTCTTCCATCCTAAGCGGCTGGGATAGTTTGTTATCCATCGTGCAAATGCCCAAAGGGGTGGCGGTGGGTACGCTTGCCATCGGGGCAGCGGGTGCGGCAAATGCAGGGCTGCTGGCAGCGCAAATTTTGGCGATTGGTGATAGCACGCTTGCGCAAAAAATCAGTGATTTTCGCGCCAAACAAACCCAAACAATTTTGGATAATCCTGTGCCTGGTAAAATGGATTGATTTTAATAAAAACCGCCCTTTAAAATGGCGGTTTTTTGCTTTATCCAAATGTGGTAATAAGCCAGTTTTTAAAATTTTGGTAGGTGGCGGTGTTTGGGTCAGCTAGTGCCAAGGCTTTTGATAAATCTTGGGTGGGCTTTGTTTGAGTCGAGAGCCAAGTAAAAATTCGAGCCTTGTCCATTGCGGTAACTGGGTTTTTAAAATGCGATGTCCCTAGACTTTGGATAAAGTTTTCAATTTGGGTAAAGTGACTTTGTTGGTCGGATGACATCGCCATTTTTACCCAAGTTTCAAGGTATCCCTCATCTTGATTATTTGGCATTAGCCAAACACCGATTGGATTATCGTAATCCGAATTTTCAAAGTAAAAGCCTAAATTATCGTTTTTTTGCTGGCGTTGATGAAAACCTAAAGGGTTCAATCGCTCGCTAATTTGCCGTAAATTTTGACTTTTGATATCGGTTTTATCGGTAAAATCCATATCAACTACAATGCCAATATGACTGACTTGTCCTGTTTCCAGAAGTTTTGCCAATCTTGGCAGTTGTTGGAAAACGGCTTGTTTTGTTGTGTAGGCAGTTGATTCAAAATCTTGTGGTGTTGCAACATCAATGTTTAGTTGAAGATTTAGTTTTTCATGACGCAAAAATGCTTGGATAAATAATTTATCCGATTCCGCTTCAACAATCAGGTGTTTTATCATTATCTAACCTCAATGTTCATTTTAGTTAGATTGTATAAGTCATCTTCATCAAATACGGTAGCGATAAGTTTGCCTTTATCAGATTTGCGGACGCTGTGACCCATGCGAAATAATACGCCTTCCATGTCGGTGCGGTCTTTGGCGACTTGGGAAAAACTTTCGATACAGTCCCAGCTGTGTGTAGTGGCAAATACTTGAATGTTGAAGCGATAAGCCAGTTCAAAGATGAGTTCCCAAACTTTAGGTTGTACGCTGTAGTGTAAACCGTTTTCAAATTCATCTATTAATAAAAAACCATTTTTTGCAGAAAATATTTTCAAAATGATTTGCAATAATCGCATAATTCCGTCCCCCATAGCGGTTAAAGGATAACCACCATTACCATCTAGTAGTTTTATATAAGGGACACGAACATCTTCAGAATTAGCATATTTTTGGTGGAATTTTTTATCAGTTATAAAAGCTAGATTTTGTATATTTGGCACAATAATTTTTAACGCTTGAATAACTTCAGTTTCTGCTTCTGTAAAAACTAATTTATCCCAGTCACTAGCTAGTTTTGGTAAATTCACTACTCTTGTATCTATATAAGCTAAAGGGGAACTCTGCTCTAGTTTTAAGAATTGCAAAAGATTCAAACTATCGTCCAAATTTAATTCAGTATAAAAAGTATCCTTATTAGATAACTTAATTTCTAAGCCGTTTTCTATGGTATTAAAAGACAATAAACCTTTAGTAGTCTTGCTGAAAGTATGTTTCTCACTATAAGTAGTAATAAGTGAGTGTTTTATTTCATCATAATAAGTATGCTTATCAAATTTATCAGATTCTAAAACTCGAATTTGTATCGAATTTTTTGTATCTCCAATAAAAATCGTAGATACTTCTTGGTTGTAGTTATTATGTGTAAAAAAATCTTTTATGAAAATATTTGGTTCTTTTACGCTGGTATCTTGACTGGGATTTAGGGTTAGGCTACTTCGATTAGAAGCGATTTGATATAAAATATTAGACTTAAACCCACTCGCTAACAAAGCTAAGGCTTCAAGAACAGTACTTTTTCCCGAATTATTTTTCCCCACAATTAAATTTACATGACCCAATTTCTCAATTGTCACATCTTCCAAAATCCGAAAGTTCTTAATCTTTAGAGAGTCTAAGTGCATAACGCAAACCTTACGAGTTATTAACCCATTTATTATTTTATCAACCGCTATCTTACCCACAAAATACTCTACAATCTAGGCAATTTACGGTAAAATCCGTTAATTACCTTTTTGACATTCCTTTCTTTTTTTGTAAAAGTTGACCATCTATGAGCACGCAACATCAAATCGCCCAAGCCTTAACGTCTTTAAAAAACGCTTACAACCCAAGCGACGTCGAAAACGGCATGTACCAAGTGTGGGAAGACAAAGGCTATTTTCAGCCAAGCTATGATAAACAACAATCGTTTTCTATTGCCCTGCCACCGCCGAATGTCACAGGCTCACTGCACATGGGGCACGGCTTTAACAATGCCATCATGGACACGCTCACCCGCTATCACCGAATGCTGGGCGAAAATACTCTCTGGCAGCCAGGCACCGACCACGCAGGGATTGCCACGCAAATGGTCGTTGAGCGTCAATTGAACGCCCAAGGCATCAAACGCCATGATTTAGGTCGTGAAAAATTCCTTGAAAAGATTTGGGAGTGGAAAGCCGAGAGCGGTGGCAACATCACCCGCCAAATCCGCCGTCTAGGTAGCTCGGTGGACTGGAGCCGTGAGCGTTTTACCATGGATGATGGCTTGTCCAATGCCGTCAAAGAAGTGTTCGTGCGTCTGTACGAAGATGGACTGATTTATCGCGGTAAACGTCTAGTCAACTGGGATACTAAGCTACAAACCGCGTTATCCGATCTTGAAGTAGAAAACCATGACGAGAAAGGCTCACTGTGGTATTTTCGCTATTATTTGACCGACAAAAATGCCAAAACCCAAGATGGTAAAAATTATCTTGTCGTTGCCACCACTCGCCCAGAGACCTTGCTCGGTGATACCGCCGTTGCTGTGAACCCCGAAGACGCACGCTACCAGCACCTTATCGGGCAAACCGTGACGCTACCGATTACAGGTCGCATTGTGCCGATTGTGGGCGATGACAAAGCGGTGGACATGGAATTTGGTACAGGCTGTGTCAAAATCACCCCTGCCCATGACTTTAATGACTACGAAACAGGCAAACGCCACAATTTGCCGATGATTAATATCTTTGATAATTCAGCGCATATCTTGCCAGAGATGCAGATTTTTACTGATTTGCAAACCAAAGAGCCACAGCTTGAGACCACGCCTAGCGAGTATGCAGGACTTGAGCGGTTTGCCGCGCGTAAAAAAATGGTTGAGCAAAGCGAGGCTGAAGGCTGGCTTGAAGAAATCAAACCGCATGATTTAAAAGTGCCCAAAGGCGACCGCAGTAACACCATCGTTGAGCCGTGGCTGACCGACCAGTGGTATGTATCCATTGAGAAACTGGCAAAACCTGCCATTGAGGCGGTAGAAGACGGTCGCACCGAGTTTGTCCCTGCCCAGTACAAAAATATGTATATGGCGTGGATGCGCGATATCCAAGACTGGTGTATTAGCCGTCAGCTTTGGTGGGGACACCGTATCCCTGCGTGGTACGATGATGAGGGCAATATCTATGTCGGGCGTGATGAAGCGGAAGTCCGCCAAAAATATCACCTTGCTGATAGCCTAGCGCTGCGCCAAGATAGTGACGTATTAGACACTTGGTTTAGCTCGGCATTGTGGACGTTTAGCACCCTTGATTGGACAGGCGAGCTAAGCTTTGACGACTATAGCCAAGCGCTCAAAACCTTCCACCCAACCAGCGTATTGGTCACAGGTTTTGACATCATTTTCTTCTGGGTTGCCCGTATGATGATGATGACCATGTACTTCATCAAAGACAAGTACGGCAACCCACAAGTGCCGTTTAAGACGGTGTATGTGCATGGCTTGGTGCGTGATGGACAAGGGCAAAAAATGTCCAAATCCAAAGGCAACGTACTTGACCCGATTGACCTGATTGACGGCATTGATTTAGAAACCCTAGTCGCCAAACGCACCACAGGTCTTATGAACCCCAAAGACGCGCAAAAAATCGAAAAAGCCACGCGCAAAGAATTTGCCGATGGCATCCCTGCGTTTGGCACGGACGCGCTGCGCTTTACCTTTACCTCGCTTGCCAGTACGGGACGCGACATCAATTTTGACCTCAAACGCATTGAAGGCAATCGCAATTTTTGTAATAAAATTTGGAACGCCACCCGTTTTGTGCTGATGAACTGTGTCGATAAGGAAGGCAACGCGCTAAACATCGACAAAACCGCCAATACCGAGTTGTGGGAATTGCCAGAGCAGTGGATTATGAGCCGTCTAAACTCCACGGTGAAAGCCATCCATGAACACATGAGCCAGTACCGTTTTGACTTGGTGAGCCAAGATATCTATGAGTTTATCTGGAATGAATACTGCGACTGGTATGTCGAGCTTGCCAAATCGAGCCTAAACGATGAGTCGGTGAGTGCCGAGCGTAAAGCCCAAATCCGCTATGTGCTGCTCAACTGCCTTGAAGTCGCCATGCGCTTTACCCATCCGATTATGCCGTATATCACCGAGAGCATTTGGCAGACCATTGCCCCTATCATCGATAAAAAAGCGACTGACAGTATCATGACGGCTGCTTTCCCAACAGCGGATGATAGCCTAATCAGCCTACAGACTGAGCATGACATGACGTGGCTACAAGCGCTGATTGGGGCGATTCGTAACATTCGCGGTGAGATGAAGCTTGGCAATGCGGTGCGTCTGCCTGTGCTACTTGATAACATCAGCGATGAGGAAACCGCACGCCTAAGCCGTATTGAAAATCAGTTCAAATCGCTTGCCAAAGTCGATACGCTGACTATTGTGAATGCGGGTGACGGCGCTGATAAAGAGTTACCGTTGTCGTCATCGAGTATGGTCGGGCAGTTAAAAGTGCTCGTGCCGATGAAAGGCTTGATTGACCCAACGGCGGAGCTTAATCGCCTTGCCAAAGCGCAAGAAAAACTTATCAAACAAGCTGAAAGTCTGCGTAGTAAATTGTCCAATGAAGCATTTGTGAGTAAAGCCCCTGCCAATGTGGTGGAAAGCGAGAAAGCGAAATTGGCGGAAATGGATACGCAATTGGCGGAAATGCATAAGCAAATTGAGCAGTTGAATGCAATTTAATATAAAAAAGGCTTTAAATTTTTTTAAAGCCTTTATTTATAAATTTTTTTGGTTCACAAATCTTAGTAAGGATAGCTTGTTGATGAATGAAAATATTGTCAATTATTTGAATATATATATCAAAAAGAAAGATATTCATTTTGCAACTTTATTAAATGGTGAGTGGGGTACTGGGAAAACTTATTTCATCAAAGATTATATTGATAAAGTTGATAAAAATAATGACGACTACAAAGTTAAATTTGTATATATAACTTTATTTGGGATGAAAAATATTGAATCTGTTAATGAATCAATTTTCCAGCAATTTCATCCATTATTAGGCTCGAAAACTGCGAAAATTGCAACAAATTTTTTAAAAGGAGCTTTAAAATTAGGTGTTAATTTTGATATAGATAGTAACGGAAAAAATGAAATAGCTAATATTGATTTATCCAAAACAGAGTTTATGAGCTACTTTAGAGGAGATAGTAAAAAACAAGCTGTATTTATCTTTGATGACTTTGAAAGAACTGATATACCAATTGGGGAAATTCTTGGATTAATTAATGGGTTTGTTGAACACTCTGGAGCGAAAGTAATTATTATATGTAACGAGAAAGAAATAAAGGATGATGATGAAATTTATAAAAAATTTAAAGAAAAAATAGTAAATCGTTCATTTAACGTTAAAGCAGATATGGAAAGCTTTTGGAATAATTACATTGAAAGATATAATATCTTAGAAAAATACTTAAATGATATTAAAGAGGTATTTGAACAAAATGGAAATAGCAATCTAAGAGTTCTAAATCAAGTTACTGAAAATTTTGTTGATTTCTTTGAAGGGCTTGATGATAAATTTAAGACAAATAAAGAGTTTATAGCGATTCTAATAAAAAATTATTTTTCGAGAGGTTTTTCGAGAAAAATAGTTAAAAAAGAAACTGAAGATAACAAAGAAAATTCTATTACGAGTAAAAATAAAATTACCATAGATAATTTATTTTCTGATAAAACATGGTGTAGTATATTGGATAGTGATTACAATATTATTGATATCAATAATTTAATATCCAATTTCACTATGTTTAAAGAGGATATTAAGCAAGAATCTTGGGTAATTTTATGGCACTATTTTGAGAAAGGTGTAGATGAATTAGATAAGGCATATATTGATACTTTAAAATCTTTTGAAAACCTAGAGTATTCAAATCCTGCCGTGCTAATTCATGTTATTAGTTTATTTGTTTATTTTAGAAAAATGGGTATTGAAGAGATTGAAGTATCAGAAATTTCTAATATAGTTGATGAGTATATTAAAAAATTTGGAGCCACTGAGGAATGGGCAACAGGTTCATATTATGGCGGATTTAATGGAACTGGATTAGGTTATTACGAACAAGATGATGATGATATTAGACAAATTGTTAAAAGAATTGATGAAGCTAAAGTAAAAGCAAGGGAATACGTTCAAAATAAAAAAACATCAAATGATATAGATTTGATTAAAAATTCGATAATTAATTCTAATATTGGAATGCTATATGAAATATTTTCTAAATATGAAACTAACCCTATTCTTGATAAATTAGAGAGTAAAGAAATTTTTGAAATCTTGATAAGAGGCGATGGTAAGCAATTAAGTTCTATTTTTAATGTTGTGTCTTATAGATATAGGGAAAATTATAGAATTAATGGATATAAATTAACTTACTACTTAAAGCCAGAATTATCTTTTTTGCAAGAGCTTTTAAATAAATTTCAAAGTTATTATGATTCTAAACAAGATAAAGATTTTTATACTTTGAAAATTAATCTAGTAATTAACAATTTAAAATCTATAATTAGTAGATTTGATGATGTAAATTAAAATAATTTTCTAATATTGAGATAAAAATGATAAATCAATCCTTACATTTTGAAATCACAGGCAATGACGCAACTCGACTCATTCAAGCCTGCCAACAGCTTGGCATACAACCTGCCCAAGCCTTTCAACACTTTGTCGCCCAACTATCCGCCAACGCCGACAAAGAACCAACGACAACCGAGTCAACCACCGAGCAAATCCGAGCCAAAAAACTTGCCCGAGCAGGTGGACTTGCCCAATATGCCAATCCAGAACTAATCCCACTTGAAGACCAAGCCGTTACAATGGCACTCAAGGCAAAATATGGTACTAATTGACACCAATATCTTGCTTAGATTCATCTTGCAAGACCATACCGAATTAAGCACACAAGCAAACCAAATTATCGCTGATAATCGAGTTACTTGTCTAAATGCGGTGGTTTATGAAGCCATTCACGTATTGCAAAATGTCTATGGCATAGACCGCTTAATCGTAGCGAATGAAATCCAATCGCTATTTATCGATGACATTATCGAAAGCGATGATAAAGCCTTATCAATCAAGGCATTAAGCGTATTTAAAGAAACTAAGATGGATTTTATGGATTGTTTATTAATCGCGTATGACATACTTTATCAACATCAAATTTTCTCATTTGACAAAAAGGTCAATAACTACCTAAAACGACATTATCAAAATTAAAAAACCCACAAAACTGTGGGTTTTCTTTTATTTTTAAAATTAATGCGCCTCATCCCAATTATCACCAATGCCCACTTCAACGACGAGCGGCACCGCAAAATCCACATCCCAGCCTTTATCTTTGGCTGTCTTAGATAGCACATTTTGCATGGCGTTTTTTATCAACTCGGCAATCGCCGCAGCTTTATCCTCATCCGCTTCAAACACCAGCTCATCATGCACCTGCAGTAGCATTTTGGCATGGTCTTGGGGCAGGACCTCATTCACCGCAATCATAGCAAGTTTGATGATATCGGCAGCACTGCCTTGTAGTGGCGCATTAATCGCCGCGCGTTCTGCCGCTTGGCGCACACCGCGGTTGGGGTGCTGCATATCGGGGGTGAATAGCTTACGCCCCAAAATCGTGGTGATATAGCCTTGGTTTTGCGCAGCCGTGCGGGTGGCCTGCATATAGGCACGCACCGTAGGGTAGCGGGCGAAATACAGCTTGATATAGTCTTGCGCTTGCTGGCGAGTAAAGCCCAACTGCTTGGCAAGCCCAAATTCACTCATGCCGTAGAGTAGCCCAAAGTTCACCGCTTTGGCTTGGCGGCGTTCTTCGCTCGTCACATCATCGAACGCCTTACCCAAAATCTCAGCGGCGGTGGCGCGGTGAATGTCATGCCCTTCCTGAAACGCGCGAATCAGCACAGGGTCATTGGCAAAGTGTGCCATCAGTCGAAGCTCGATTTGCGAATAGTCCGCTGATAGCACTTTGCGACCTTTGGGGGCAATAAACGCGCCACGAATGAGCCGCCCAGTATCGGTGCGAATCGGGATGTTTTGCAGATTCGGCTCAGTCGATGACAACCGTCCTGTGGTCGTCAACGCTTGATGATAACTGGTATGCACACGGTCGTTACTGTCCGCCACGTTTGCCAACGCGTCTGTGTAGGTGCTTTTAAGCTTAGACAGACTGCGATGTTCAAGCACGGTTTCAATTAGCGGATGGTCGATGGTGGCAAGCACCGCTTCACTGGTGGAGTATTGACCGGTTTTGGTCTTTTTACCACCTGTAATGCCTAAGCGGTCAAACAGCACTTCACCCAACTGCTTGGGACTGGCAAGGTTAAAGGTTTCGCCCGCTTGCGCAAAGGCGACTGTTTCAAGTGCTTGGATTTTTTCATCAAAGCGCGCGGATAGTTCCCCTAAAAACGCTTTATTGAGCAAAATCCCATCATGCTCCATTTGGCACAGAATTTGGGCAACAGGGATTTCTAGTTCATTCAGTAGCTTGGCGTTGTTGGGTTCGGCTTTGAGTTTTTCGCTAAACAGTTCAAATAGCTGATAGGTGATATCGGCGTCTTCGCAGGCGTAGTCACTTGCCACGTTTAAAGGGACTTTGTCAAAGGTGATTTGCTTTGCGCCTTTGCCTGCTACATCTTCAAAGGTGATGGTTTGGGTGTGTAGATAGTGGCGTGCCAAGTCGTCCATACCGTGACGGGTGGCAACGGCATTAATCACATAACTGGCAAGCATGGTGTCCATCGCCCAATTGCTTGGCTCATTGATTAAGTCGATATCATAATTTGCCAAAATATGCGCGTCGTATTTTAAGTGCTGACCGATTTTGCCGATTTGTGGATTTTGCAAAATCGGTTTTAACTGGGCTAAAACATCGTCGCGGGCAAGTTGTTCAATCCGATTGCCCATCTCGTCAACGTGGGCAACAGGCACATAATAGGCTTCATGCGATTGCAGCGCAAACGACAAGCCGACAAGCTCGGCATGTTGCCAATTCACATCGGTGGTTTCGGTATCAATGACAAAATGCTTTGATGCGCCAAGGCGCTGGATTAACGTATCAAAATCGGCTTGGCTGGTAACAGTATGCCACTGCTTGTTGGCAGTATTTTTGCTATCTTGGCTAGCTTTAATCGCTTCCACCACAGCATTTTGAGTAGGCTCAGCGGCTTTAAAATTGTCGTTATTGGATGGGTGAAACGGATGATTGAGCGACGCGATTTCACTTTTAAATTCCAGTTCGGTAAAAATTGCGCGTTTTTCTTCTATGTTAAAACTTGGGTCAGTCGGTAGTCGCAACGTCTCCCAGTCAGGCACGATATCAAGGTCGGTGATAATGGTCGCCAAGCGTTTATCCAGCGCAATGCTGTCGGTGCTTTGCAAAAAGGTTTGTTGTTGCTTGCCTTTTAATTGGTCGACATTGGTAAGGATATTGTCAATGCTGTCGTATTGCTCAAGCAGTTTTTGCGCGGTTTTTGCGCCGATGCCTGCGACACCCTTGATTCCATCCGATGCGTCTCCCATGAGGGTGAGATAGTCGATGATTTGACGCGGCTCGACGCCAAATTTTTCTTTGACCCCTGCGATGTCATAGCGTTTGTCATCAAAGCTGTTTTCCACGATGACGCAGGGATTGACCAATTGGCACATATCTTTGTCGCCTGTGGAGATGATGACATGATGACCTTCTAGGCAAGCACGGTGGGCAAGTGTGCCGATGATGTCGTCAGCTTCTACGCCTTCAATGGCGAGTAGCGGTATGCCCATCGCTTGTATCATCTTGTGAATGTAAGGGATTTGCTCGGCAAGTTCGGCGGGCATTTCTGGGCGGTCGCCTTTATAAATGGGGGAAAGCTTGTGGCGAAAGGTGGGCGCTTTGGTATCAAACGCCACCGCCATGTGGGTCGGGCGGTATTTTTCCATCAGTTTTTTGAGGGCGTTGAGCGTGCCGCGGATGGAGTTGGTGTGCAAGCCTTGGGTGGTTTGCATGGTGACAGGCAATGCGTGAAAATTGCGGAACATATAATATGAGCCGTCCACCAAGATAAACGGCGGCTTTTCGGTGTTGATGTGATCGGTATCAAGTAGGGCAGTTGCAGTCATAGGATTACTTATCTTTATGTTGTTAAAATATGGTGTCAAAATACAGGACAGTATCAAAATATAGGCTAATATCAAAATATAAGACAGTGTCAAAATACAGAAAAATTTTATATTATCCGCGTATTATACTGGCTTTTTGCGGCTAATCGTTAAGCATTTCAAACTCATTTATTGGCAGAAGCTGGATAGATTTTGGCGGATGCAAATCGGGTGTATGCTAAGTAAGTGCGAAGTTTGGCGGGTCGTGATAGCGGCAGCTTTGCAAAAATTCCAC
Organism: Moraxella sp. CTOTU47618; assembly: GCF_032017425.1. Classification (NCBI taxonomy): domain Bacteria; kingdom Pseudomonadati; phylum Pseudomonadota; class Gammaproteobacteria; order Moraxellales; family Moraxellaceae; genus Moraxella; species Moraxella sp. CTOTU47618. The sequence goes on from NZ_DALZPW010000009.1 coordinate 115,726, forward strand.
CAATAGCCGATAGCCAATGTGCTACAATTTTTTAGCAATTTTAGGCGTTTTACCAATTTTAGACACAACCAATTTTTAGGCATAAAAGGGAACTTTATGGGCAATAGCTATTACACACTGCTTGACTGCACCACGACCGATGATATCACCACATCAAACTACCGCTGCAATATCCACTGCCAAGGCGCATGGAATGATAACGAACAGCACATGGCGGCAGCAACAGGACTGTTGGCTTACGAGCTTGAACAATTCAAACCGCGCAGTGATATGCGTATCGGGCGCATCAGTCTGGATATTTTTGGGCTGATTCATTTTGGCGATGTTAGCGTGACCACCCACATCATCCGTCCGGGTCGCACTATCGAACTGATCGAAACCACCATGGCAGCCAATGGCAAAACCTGTATCGTTGCCCGCGCGTGGCGTATGCAAACCAGCGATACCTCAGAGATTGCAGGGCTTGAAGATGAGCGAATCGGCCATCCAGAAAGCTACCCGAATTGGGACGGTATGAAGCATTGGGGCGGTGGCTATATTGACAGTATTTATCTCAAAGCCGACCCCGACAACCGCCAAGGCGATGGCATCGTGTGGATCAATACCGATATCGACATGGTCGAAGAAAACGGCGAAACAAAGCCCACATCCGACTTTGTGCATTTGATGGGTATGGTCGATACCGCCAATGGCGTGGTACCGCGTATTCACCAACCCAATACCATTGAATGGTTTTTTCCCAATTTAGATTTGCAAATCCATCTGCATCGTATGCCTGTTGGGCGTTGGTTGGGACTTGAGACCGTACAACAATTTGGGGGCGATGGCGTGGGTCTGACCAGTAGCGTGCTGCATGACGCACACGGCGCGTTTGGTCGTAGCGAGCAAATTTTAACCATTCGAAAAGCCTAAAAGACTATCAGGAGCAGCAGTCATGGAAGATAACAACACACTAACTGAACACTCGGTCAACGACGCCGAATTTTGGCAAAAACGCTATGACGATGGCTATACTGGGTGGGATATCGGTAAAGTTTCGCCACCGCTGCAAGCCTATATCGAGCATTTACTCGACAACGGCGTGAGTAAATCGGTACAGATTTTAATCCCTGGGGCGGGCAACGCCTACGAGGCAGGCTATCTTCATGAACAAGGTTTTAGCCATGTTTATGTGGTGGATTTTGCTAGGCTGCCTTTGGATAATTTTGCCAAGCGCTATCCCAGTTTTCCCAAAGCGCACCTGCTACAAGCGGATTTTTTTGGCTTAGACCCTGCGCAGTATCAGTTTGATTATATTATTGAGCAGACGTTTTTTTGCGCGATTGACCCCAGTAGACGCAGCGATTATGCCAAGCAAATGCAAAAGCTCCTCAAGCCTACGGGTAAATTGGTGGGCTTGTTGCTAGATAAGCATTTTGAAAGCAGTCCACCGTTTGGTGGCGACAAGCAAGAATATGAAACATTATTTCAGCAGTTTTTCACCATTGATAAACTGGCGCCTTGCTATAATTCAATTAAGCCCAGACAGGGTAGCGAATTATTTTTTATCCTAAGCCAAAAGAAGGTAGAGGACGCAGGTGTCCTCTAAGAACCTGTATTCATAAATAAAAATAATATATTTCATTAAATATATTAACTTG
>NZ_DALZPW010000010.1:0-62557 GCF_032017425.1 Moraxella sp. CTOTU47618
CGGTTGAGTATGCCATTTTGTTATTGTAGCACTTCTATATTTCTTTAACTATAGCATGACCCATGTAACAAATCGCGATTTTATCGGTATTATATTAGCAGTTTTAGCTAATTTAGCATAAAATAGTAAGATTATAAAATTGATAGCAATAGATTAGAGAAATTATATGTTTGAAACCTTAACCGAACGCCTGTCGACGAGTTTACGTAGTATCTCTGGTACAGGGCAGCTAACTGAAGACAACATCAAAGACACCTTGCGTGAAGTGCGTATGGCACTACTAGAAGCGGATGTCGCCTTGCCAGTGACGCGCGATTTTGTGTCACGGGTAAAAGACAAAGCCCTAGGTCAAGAAGTCCTTAAAGAACTCGCCCCAGGTCAAGCCTTTGTCAAAATCGTCTATGACGAATTGACCGAGATGATGGGCAGTGCGAACCAATCACTTGAAATGACAGGCAAACCACCTGTTGTCTATCTACTAGCGGGTTTGCAAGGGGCGGGCAAAACCACCACAGCCGGTAAACTTGCCAAATATCTGCAAGAGCGCCATAAGAAAAAAGTCATGTTAGTCTCTGCGGACGTCTATCGCCCCGCGGCAATCAAGCAGCTTGAGCAAGTCGCTGAGCAAGTCAAAGCCAATTTTGTGCCATCGAGTGCTGACCAAAACCCGATTGATATCGCCAAACGCGCCATCGAACAAGCCAAAGTACAGTTTCAAGATATTTTGATTATCGATACCGCAGGTCGTCTACACATCGACGAAGCCATGATGGATGAAATCAAAGCCTTAACCGCAGCGGTCACTCCGTCAGAAACCTTATTTGTCGTTGACTCAATGACCGGTCAAGATGCGGCAAATACTGCAAAAGCCTTTAATGATGCGCTACCTTTGACCGGCGTGATTTTGACCAAGACTGACGGCGATGCGCGCGGTGGTGCGGCGTTATCGGTACGTGCCATCACTGGCAAACCGATCAAATTCTTGGGTCGTGGTGAAAAACTTGATGCGCTTGAGCCCTTCCACCCTGAGCGTGTGGCACAGCGTATCTTGGGCATGGGTGACGTGCTGTCACTGGTCGAAGAAGTCGAGCAAAAAATTGACCGCGAAAAAGCGGAAAAAATGGCGAAAAAAATCCAAAAAGGCGGTGAGTTTGACCTTGAGGATTTGCTAACCCAATTCCAACAAATGAAGAATTTGGACGGCATGGCGGGCTTCTTGGATAAGATGCCAGGCATGAGCGGTGCGGATGTTCAAAAAGCGGTATCAGATGCCAAGCCAGAAGAAAAGGTCAAAGAAATGGAAGCGCTCATTCATTCAATGACCCCATTTGAACGTAAAAACCCCGATAAAATCAACCCGAGCCGTAAACGCCGTATTGCGGCAGGCGCGGGTAAAGACGTGCAGCATGTCAATCAGCTGTTAAAGCAGCACAAGCAAATGGCAAAAATGATGAAAATGCTATCCGACCCATCGGGCATCAGCAAAATGATGAAAGCGGTGCAAGGTTTGACCAAAGGCATGGGCGGTGGCGGTGGTCCATTGTTTGGACAAAACAACCAAGCAGGCGCAAATACTACGACAGTTAACGGTCAAGCCAATCCAGTTGCGCCAAAATTCAAAACCCGTTTTTAAAATTTTAATCGCAGGATTGTACTTTCAAAGCCCGTATACATTACGGGCTTTTTTATTCACCTAAGGAATAATGAAAGTATTAAATATTCCAAGACAGTATAAATAAAAATCCTTACTATATTCTCAATCATTAAGCCATTGGATGTTTAGCGTGGCACTTTGAAAACTTATGAGGAAAACATGACAAACGCGACCCAAAATCACCCATTCACCACCCGTACGCAATCTAAAGGCAAAGTCTTGGCATTAGCCGGTATTTCAGTGATGGCAGTGGCAAGCTTAACTGCCTGCCAAAAAGCCCCGCCCAAAAACGAGAGTGCAGCCAGCGCTTCAGCCGCTAACGGCAATGGTGTATCTTTGCTAAACGTATCTTACGACGTGTCCCGCGAGTTGTATAAAGAATACAACCCGATTTTTACGGGGCAGCAAAAACAAGCCATCACTATCCAGCAGTCGCATGGCGGCTCAAGCAAACAAGCCTTGAGCGTAGCCAATGGGCTTAAAGCGGATGTGGTGACCATGAACCAAACCTCAGATGTAGAACTGCTGGTGAAAAAAGGCTTGGTGGATAAAAACTGGCAACAAGCGTTTCCCAATAACGCGATACCTTATACTAGCACCATGGTACTACTAGTTCGCAACAACAACCCCAAGCAAATCAAAGACTGGGATGACTTGGCAAAACCCGGTGTCAGTATCGTGATTGCCAATCCAAAAACCAGTGGTACAGCGCGATATGGTTTCTTGGGTGCGTATGGATATGGATTGCACCACTTCAATAATGACGAAGCCAAAACCAAAACCCTGGTGAAGCAAATTTTGAGCAATGTGGCAGTGTATGACAGTGGCGCAAGGGCAGCGACAACAAGCTTTTTACAACGAGAAATCGGTGATGTGCTGATTACCACAGAGAATGAAGCACAAATCACCAAAAAAGAATTTGCCGATAAAAACTTACAGATTATTTATCCCAGTTATTCGGTCAAGATTAGTAACCCTGTCGCTGTGGTGAATGCGGTTACCGAGCAAAAAGGTACCACTGAATTGGCAAAAGCCTATTTAAAAGGTTTGTGGGATACGCCTGCCCAAGAGATTATGGCCAAGAATTATTTGCGCCCTGTGGATGCGGCGACTTTGGCAAAATACCAAAGCCAATTTCCTGCAATTGCCACGTTTGAGCCAAATCAAGTTTTTGGTAGTTGGGATGAGATTATGAGCAAGTTTTTTAAAGATGGCGCAATTTTTGACCAATTGGCGGTAAAAAAATAGCAGTCATCCTAGCGATTGGCTAGGGTAGTTAGGTCATACTTTAAGGCATCAAAACACACATCTGCAGCAAAGCCCCGATATTGCAAAAATCGCAGTTGACGGGCTTTTTCTTTAGGCTCTGTCGGGATGGCATCACCGTATTTTCGTACCCGTGCTGCCACTGCTTGGGCAAGCCAATCCACTTCATAGGTCTCATCTGGGTCGTCATCCGCCGTGTCTGATTCAATGTCATTGAGTAATAAATCTTCAAAAAAATCATTGTGTGTCTCAATCCATGTATTAATCGCACTGACCGAACTGACGGTGGTTAAGCCGTGTTTTTTTAACGTTTGAAAAATCCGCTGGGTACCATGCTGCTTGCCGATACCTTCTTTGATCAATGCAGACGTCATACGCTCATCGCTTTGATAGCCTTCTGCTTCAAATTCGCTCAAAAGCGCTTCGATAGCCGCCGCATCACATCCTTTTGCCAATAGTTTGTCCCGCAGCTCTTTTTTAGATTGCTCACGCCGCCCAAGATAATAAAACGCCAGCCAACGCATGTAGCTCTCGGCTTTAAGCTTGTCATGGTAAGCTTGGCGTTGTTCATCAGTCATTAACTGATTTTCGATAGTTTCTAACAAGGATTTAGGATCTGGCATAGCGGTTTTAAGGGTGATTAAAAAAAAGGTTAAACATCGGCTGGCGAACAAGTTGAGCAGTATAAAAACAAAAACCCCAGTAAAAACTAGGGTTTTGGGTAGCTAGGTAGTTATTGCATACCTTCGATAAACTCAGGGGGTTCAACGTCATGCGCTTCTTCTGGAACAGGTTCGACATTACCAAGCTTAGCAGCGCGCACTTTGGCTTCAATCTCTTGGGCGATTTGGGGATTTTCTTCCAAGAATCTAATGGCGTTGGCTTTACCTTGACCAATTTTACTGTCATTGTAGCTGTACCAAGCGCCCGATTTTTTGACCGCATCAATATCGACACCCAAGTCAACCACTTCACCTAGATGATTGGTACCTGTCCCATACATGATGTCAAATTCTGCTTGGCGAAACGGCGGCGCCAGTTTATTTTTGATTACCTTAACGCGGGTCTCAGAACCGATGATGTTTTCACCGTCTTTAACCGCACCAATACGACGAATATCCAAGCGCACCGACGCATAGAATTTAAGGGCGTTACCACCGGTTGTGGTTTCTGGCGAGCCAAACATGACACCGATTTTCATACGAATTTGGTTAATGAATACCACCATACAGTTAGAGCGTTTGGCGTTACCGGTGATTTTTCGTAACGCTTGGCTCATCAAGCGCGCTTGCAGACCCATATGGCTGTCGCCCATCTCGCCTTCAATTTCCGCGCGTGGGGTAAGGGCAGCGACCGAGTCAACAACAATCATATCCACCGCACCTGAGCGCACTAGCATATCGGTGATTTCAAGCGCTTGTTCACCGTTGTCAGGCTGCGTGACAAGTAAAGCGTCGACATCAACGCCCAATTTTTTGGCATAAATAGGGTCTAGCGCATGCTCCGCATCGATAAAAGCACAGGTACCGCCCTGCTTTTGACATTGGGCGATTGCTTGCAAGGTTAAAGTGGTTTTACCCGAACTTTCAGGACCATAAATTTCGACGATACGACCCTTTGGCAAACCGCCAATGCCCAGTGCAATATCCAAACCCAATGAGCCTGTGGAGACTACATCCACGTTAATTTTTGCTGACTCATCACCCAGGCGCATGATGGTATTTTTACCAAATTGTTTTTCAATTTGTGATAAAGCGGCAGTTAAAGCTTTGGCTTTATTGTCGTCCATAAGGACTCCTTGTTATAAAAAAGGTTAATAAAAACGTGAATAATTTAAAAGCAGGGATAAGTTAAAAAAGAAGTGAATTGATAAGTCTATAATAACAAAATATATGAAAAATTATAGGGCTAAATCACTGATATACGACATATATTGTCGCTTATTATTGTTAATAATTAATTAAAAATAACATGAGAAAATCTCTAAATAAATGGGTGTTTTTTGGGTGTTTTCAAGGCATATTTTGCAACAAAAATCCCCACTAACGAAGTGAGGATATGCAATACGAGTCGCCAATATTGAGCCTTAGTGTGCCGCATCTTCTGGTGAATCATTGGGTAGGGTTTGGGTGTTGCTATGTATGCCGGAACTAGGCATGGCAGTGCTCGGATTTGAGTCGGCTGTCGCTGCCAAATAGCTTTGTGGATGATGGTGAGTGATTTTTGCTTCCTCATGCGCCAGTGAGCGCGCCGCTTGACGTAGCTCAAATTTTTGCACTTTACCCGTCGAGGTTTTTGGAATTTGCGCAAAAATAATATGTTTGGGCACTTGGAAACCTGCCAAATATTTACGGCAATGTGCAATGATGTCTTCCCCATCTAGCGTTGAGCCTTCGCGGATTTCAATAAAGGCTACCGGTACTTCACCCCATTTGTCATGGGGAGCAGCAACCACCCCACAGCTTTCCACTTCTGGCATACGATACAGTACGTTTTCTACTTCGATACTTGAAATATTCTCACCGCCCGAGATGATGATGTCTTTGAGCCGATCCATAATTTTGATGTACCCATCTGGGTATTTGACGCCCAAGTCACCGGTCTTAAACCAGCCACCGTTAAAGGCTTCTGCGGTGGCTTTGCGGTTTTTTAGATAGCCTTTCATCACCATATTGCCGCGGATAGCCAGCTCACCAATTTCGCTACCATCGGCTGCAACTGGGGTAGTGGTGCCTTGTTTGAATACATCAAACCCCGCTAATAGATGTGAGTTCATACCTTGGCGGGATTTTTTTTGCGCGCGTTCACTGACAGTCAAATCATCCCATTCTGGGCGCTCAACACACAGGGTGACGGGACCATATACTTCTGTCAAACCGTAGACATGCGTGATTTTAAAGCCCATTTCTTCCATTTTGGCGAGCAAAGACTCAGGGGGTGGCGCGCCTGCGACATTACAACGTACTTCATGTTTGATGGCTTTTTTCAGCGCTTCATTACCATTGGCAATCATGTTGTGCACGATAGGCGCTGCGCTATAATGGGTAACTGTTTCATCGGCAATCAACCGTAAAATCAAATCAGCATCAATTTTGCGTAAGCACACATTGGTACCCGCCCGCTCGCCAATGCTCCAAGGAAAGCTCCAGCCATTGCAGTGAAACAAGGGGAGCGTCCATAAATACACAGGGTGCTTTGGCATATCCCAATCTAAAATATTAGAGACGGCATTTAAGGTGGCACCACGATGGTGATACACCACGCCTTTTGGGATACCTGTGGTACCTGATGTGTAGTTGAGCGCGATGGCATCCCATTCATCAGTTGGTTTTTCCCAGTTGTCTAAGTCGGTTCCTGAGGCGATCAATTCCTCATACGTCATATTGCCAAATTGTTCAGTGGGCGTGACCGCAGGGTCGGTGGCATGAATGATAATTAAGTTAGGAAATGACTCTTGAACCAGGGCAATATGCTGTTCAAATTCAGTATCAACAATCAATACTTTCGCTTCACTGTGCTGTAGGCAGAAGACCAAGGCATTGATATCCAAACGGGTATTTAAGGTACATAGCACACCACCAGACATCGGTACGCCAAACGCGACTTCAACCATGGCTGGGGTATTGGGTAGTAGCACTGCAACGGTATCGTCTTTATCGACGCCCAATTTTTTTAGGGCATCCGACATTTTGCGGCAGCGATTATAGGTCTCGCCCCAAGTTTGCCGTAAGTCATTGTGCTCATAATCTTTATACACAATCGCCGTTTGATCGGGATAGATGCTAGCAGTACGCTCAATAAAATCAATGGGAGTAAGCGGGGTATAGTTGGCAGGATTTTTTTCCAGCCCTGTATGGAAGTTTGGCATAACGACATCCCTGTAGTTAACAAATAAACGCCTTTATCATAACAAGGATTTTGACCAAATCCTATATATCAGTGTGCTTTTTGATAAAATATAAAAAAATGACCAAAATAGATAAGCCTTGACTGTGTTTTACAAGCTAGCACAACACAGTCAGGGTTTAGTCTTCGACAAATACGCAGCCAAGTGTAAACACACCGATATTTGCTATAGAAACACTGGCGGCAGGAAGAACTTCGGTTTTAGCATAACCGCGTAACGATAAATAGTTGAGTAATGACTTGGTATGAGGGTTTAAATTGCCGCTAAGCACATACATTGTACCTTTTTTGCCATTGGCGGCGGTGATGATAGCATCGGCGAGTCGCTCAATACATTTTTCAAAACTACGCACCTTTTCAAAGGCGACTATTTGACCTGAGTATTCGACTTTTACAATCGGTTTAATACCGAATAAATTGGCAAAAAAGCCGACTGGGGCTGAAATACGCTTGGTACGAATCATGCCTTTAAGGTTATCAACGGCCAAATAGATATGGATTTTATCGCGCAGGCGGTTGATTTCGGTGATGATTTGAGGGATTTCTGTGCCTTTTTTGAGTAAGCGTGAGGCTTCTTGTACAAGAATCGCTTCGCCATGTGAAATCGTGCGTGAATCATAAATATAAATTTTCATGCGATGACTAAACATCGAGCTGATATTGAGCAAGTTTTTGTAGGTCTGGCTTAAAGAAGAGGACAAACAGATGAATAAAACTTCTTGCACGTCTTCTTTGATGAGCTGATAAAAGAATTCAATGAGCTGATTTTCAGTGGGGGCAGAGGTACTGATGTCGATATTGGGGGTATCGAGTAGAATACGCGATAGACTGTCTAAGCTTAGGTTTTGTCCATCTAGATAATTGGCACCGCCCATATGGATATTCATTGGCAACATTTTGACATTTTCTGGAATGCCAAGGTCGTCAAGACAAGACGTGGACGTGCTCACAATCATTTTTTTCACAGTAATTTCCCTTCGGTTGTACTTTTATCCTAGCTTGATATTAGCATTATCACAAAAATAAGCATGATTTTTTTGTAGACTCATCGGGACAAAATTTGCCTTATGCTTTCAAAGATGACTATTTATAATAGGTTGACCTATTTTTGGTTTGATGTATGCTTAAGGTATGTTGATACAGCTACATCGCGTGACCACATTGACGAATTCCCACATTAACGAATTGATTATGAAAACGAGCTCATTGACAAAGTGACAAGATTAATTCCTTAATGTGACCAAATAGTGAAAGGAAATTACTGCCAAGGATTATTTATGTCAAATAACAGCCAGATATCCACTCATAACACCCATTATCCGCATATTTTTGAGCCCCTAGATTTAGGATTTACCACGTTAAAAAATCGTATTGTGATGGGCTCGATGCACACAGGGCTTGAAGATCGGTTCTTTAACTATCCAAAGCTAGCCGCTTATTTTGCCGAGCGCGCCAAAGGGGGAGTTGCCATGATGATTACGGGCGGTATCTCTCCCAATCGTGAAGGTTGGTTGGTGCCGGCAGGTGGGACGCTCAATCACAAAGGCGATGTGATAAACCATCGTAAAGTCACCAAAGCTGTGCACCAATATGACTGCAAAATCATCTTGCAAATTCTGCACAGCGGTCGCTATGGTTATCATCCATTGGCGGTATCAGCCAGTCCCATCAAATCGCCTATTTCACCCTTCAAACCCCGTCAAATGAGTGAAAAAAATATTTTGGCGACTATCAAAGACTATGCCAAAACTGCCAAACTTGCAAAAATGGCGGGCTATGATGGTGTCGAAATCATGGGCTCAGAAGGCTATTTGCTCAATCAGTTCTTAAGCAATCACGTCAATCAGCGTACCGACCAATGGGGTGGTAGTCTAGAAAACCGTATGCGTTTTGCGCTTGAAGTCATCAAAGCGGTACGCGAGGCGGTGGGAGAAGCGTTTATTATCACCTTCCGTTTGTCGATGATTGACTTGGTGCCCGATGGCAACACCATGGATGAAGTCATTACTATCGCCAAAGCCATCGAAAAAGCCGGTGTGACCATAATAAATACGGGGATTGGCTGGCATGAAGCACGTATCCCGACCATCGTCACGTCAGTGCCACGCGCAGCGTTTGCCGATGTGATTGCTGAAGTCAAACGCCACGTGACTATTCCTGTGATTGCTGCCAACCGTGTCAATATGCCAGAGACTGCCGAGCAGCTGCTAGCAGAGAACCAAGCTGACTTGGTACAAATGGCGCGTCCGTTCTTGGCAGACCCAGACTGGGTGGCAAAAGCCAGTTTAGGACAAACTGACTTAATTAATACCTGTATTGGCTGTAACCAAGCGTGTCTAGATCATACATTTGACAATAAACGCTCAACTTGTCTGGTCAACCCCCAAGCCTGTTATGAAACCGAACTGGTCTATAAACCTGCCAAAAAAGCCAAAAAAATTGCCGTAGTGGGCGCAGGCATGGCAGGCTTATCAGCGGCGACGGTCGCCGCCAAACGCGGTCATCAGGTCACCTTGTTTGAAGCACAGGATAAAATCGGCGGCCAGTTTAACTATGCCAAAGTGATTCCCGGTAAAGAAGAGTTCTTTGAGACCATCCGCTATTTTACCAATTTGGTGGACAGTTTAGACATTGAGCTCAAACTGAATCATAAAGTAAGCAAAGAGGAACTAGAGTCGGGTCAGTTTGATGATGTGATTATTGCCACAGGCGTTGTGCCACGGGCGCTTGACTTTGAAGGGGTGGAGTTACCGCAAGTGATGAGCTATGCCGAATTGCTATCGGGTCAAAAAGTTGCAGGTAAGCGAGTCGCGGTAATCGGCGCAGGCGGTATTGGTTTCGATGTTAGCGAATATTTGACCTCTACCCATGTTAAACCGTTTGAAAAAGATGCCCAAGGTAACGTAATTTATCAACCCCATCCGCAAAGCGTAATCTCATGGAAACGTGAGTGGGGCGTAGACACCAACCCACACTATGACAGCGAAGGTGGACTGGTAAAACCAGAGCCCATTACCCCGACCCGTGAAGTGTATTTGATGCAGCGTAAAAAAGGTCGCTTGGGGGCAGGTCTCAATAAAACCTCAGGCTGGGTGCACCGTGCTCATATCAATAAGCATGGCGTCAAACAGGTGAGCGGCATTGGCTATGAGAAAATTACCAATGAAGGCATTTGGATTACCAACCCAGACGGTCATAGTCAATTATTGCGCGTTGATAGTATCGTTATCTGCGCGGGGCAAGAATCGGTCAATGACTTAATGCCTGCCGTGGGTGATGACTTGACAGCCCAATATCACTTGATTGGTGGGGCAAAATTGGCAGGCGAATTGGACGCCAAACGTGCTATTCGTGAAGGCGCGGAAGTCGCTGCCATGTTGTAGCAGCTTTTACTATGTCATAAAAAAGGCGATGAATGAATGTCATCGCCTTTTTTATATCGACCGCGTGTTATTGAATGGCATCAGACGCCAAGAAAAAATTGCGGGCTTGCTGAGAGTCAATCAGCTTGTCTACAGCACCTTGCAAATCGTGCGTAGTATGGGGCTGCTCAATCATCTCGCGAATGGTGTCATACAGCCGTGAAAACAACGAGAAATTACTCTGTAGCAAGTAACTCATAATTAGCTCGCTCACCCCCGTCACTTCCAAATCAAGCGACGTCTTAAAGCGCAGCTCGCCATCCATCACATCCATTTCCAAATTGCCAATCATCAAATCATAATTCAGATAAGCCAGCATGGCGAGCATCTCGGGGCGATTGGCTTCAGCAATCGCAGTAGGATAAACACTGTACACCGCTATCAATTGCTGCTCACTAAAAAAACGAATCATACAACCCCAATGCCGCTCTTTATCCGACACTTGCATCGTATAATGATGAATACTTTGCTCATCTTGTTCGCTGGCAGGGTGATACATAAATTGATAACCCATACTGGCTAAGATATGCTCTATGTCATCGGGGGTAATCGGTTGTAACTCTAATTCGTCATCTGCATCAAGCGACTCACTGGCTAAAATCTGTTCATCTTGTGAATGGCTATGTTCATCGAACGCCGCATTGACTGGATTTTTGGCAAAAGGCTGATAACCAGTAGCTTCGGTATGCTCGCCTGTCTCAGCATAATAGCCAGAGTCAGTTTTTTTATCGGCTACAGGGAGTGACGCTGGTTTTTCAGCAGTAAACAACAGTTTTAGGCGTTGCCATAAGCGCTTCGGATTTTTGGACATTGATTTCACTTACCCAAGAAAAAATAGCTAAAAATAGAAAGAAAAACGAAAAGCAGAACAGTTAAAAAACAAAAAAGTTAACAAACAGGTTGGCAAAACTTTGAAGCTATCACCAAGCTTTATATGGATACTTTATATTGATAATAGCAAAGACCTGTCGCAAGTTAGTATATAATAAGCTTTCTACACAACTTTAGCCAATTATCTATACAATGGGTATGAGGCTGTGATTTATCAATTTAATCTGTTATCTATTTAATGACTTGCAAATTTTAACCAATGCCATGCCAAATCCAACACCCACTGCTATGCCTATCTCGGCGACCCATTCGCTGCTAAACTGTCAAAACGTCACCATACAACGTGGCGAATTTCCGCTGTGTGAAGCGGTGAATTTAGTGCTAAACCGTGGCGATATTTGTCATTTGGTGGGTGAAAATGGCACCGGCAAAACCACATTTTTGATGCAGCTTGCAGGGTTGATTCCTGTTTTGACCGGTGATATCAGCTGGCAGGGCAAGGCAGGACTACCTGTGCAGCCATTTTATGTGGCGCACCAATTGGGTATTCATTTGCAACTCACCGTTGAGCAAAATTTGCGATTTTTGTTAGCCTTGTATGGCATCAAACCAAGCGCAGAGGCGCTTGAGCAAGCACTCGATTGGGTTGGGTTAGCAGGTTATGAGAAAATCAACTGCTATCAACTCTCGGCAGGGCAGACGCGCCGCGTGGGTCTGGCACGTTTGCTGTTTGCGCTGGAGTATGTAGCGCAATTTCCTTGCTGGCTACTTGATGAGCCGCTGACCGCGCTTGATGTCAATATGATTGCCAAAATTGAACACTTGATGCAAACATTCGTTCAGCGCGGTGGGGCAGTGCTCATGACCAGTCACCAAACTGTCGCCGTCGCCAACAAGCAATTAGATTTAACCTTGTATATGGTTTAGGGGCAACTGCAATGATTGATTTTTCTGCCCTGTGGCAACGCGAATGGCAAATCAAACAGCAAAACAAAGTGCAGTGGTTATATCCACTGGTGTTGTTTTTAATTATCATCACCTTATTTCCACTGGCGATGGGCACCGAGCCAAAATTACTGCAGCAACTGGGCGTGCCTGCGGTATGGATTGCAGCGTTATTGTCGCTGATTATGGGTATGGAAAACTTATTTCGCCCAGCCCTCGATAACGGTACACTGGCGCAATTGGTTGTCGCTCGTGCCTCGATTCCCACTTGGGTACTAGTACGGCTCATCGTGCATTGGCTAACCAGTGCGGGTATGGTGTGTCTGCTCGCATTTTTGGCGATGCCGCTTTTTGGTTTGACGAGCCAAGCAGCCATTGCCCTGAGTGCTTCTATTTTGGTGGGCAGTCCGATTTTGTTGTGCTTATCAGCGATTGCCAGTAGCTTGACATTATCGCTAAAAAACGGCGCGGTGTTAGTGCCATTGATTTCGTTACCGATGCAGCTCCCTGTGCTGATTTTTGCTACGGGGGCAGTGGGGCAATTTGCCATGGGGCTGAACGGTTATCCGATTTTAGCACTATTACTGGCGGGCAGTATTTTGGCAGTCATCGTCACGCCTTTTGTGATTGCATTTTCATTAAAACTGGCTTGGTTAAGCTGATGATTTTTAGATGAAAAAATCCCCAAATACCAGTAAAATAAGCGAACAAATACCTTATTGTTGATGGCTTACATTCATTTTAGAAAAAAAAGCAAGGCGCATTCCATGGCAGAAATTACCCCAAACGTTGGCAAAACTGGCTTTTTTTCTCGCCTTTGGCAAGGATTTCTTAAAACTGTTGGCACCAAAGAGTTTTATCGTATTTTTGCCCCTTGGGTGAGATATTTAGCTGTCATTGCTGCGCTGCTATTAGCGGTGGGTGCCGTTTGGGGATTAGCGTTTGCGCCTCCTGACTATTTGCAAGGCAATAGCTATCGCATTATCTTTATCCATGTCCCCACTGCCAGTCTAGCCATGTCAATTTATTTGGGCATGGCAATTCTGGGGGTGATTTTTTTGGTCTGGAAAATTAAAACCGCCAATTTGGTTGCCCAAGCGATTGCGCCGATTGGCTTCATGCTTTGTGTGTTAAGTTTACTTACAGGCTCTATTTGGGCAAAGCCTACTTGGGGCACATACTGGGTATGGGATGCGCGTCTGACTTCTATGCTGATTTTGGCGTTTTTGTACGCAGGCGTGATGGCACTATTTGCCGCATTTGAGCATACCGCCAGTCGTGGTAAAGCGGCGGCGATTTTATCGATTGTCGGTGCGGTTAATTTGCCGATTATCAAATATTCTGTCAACTGGTGGAACACCCTGCACCAAGGCTCGACATTTACCCTAACTGAGCGTCCAAAAATGCCGCCTGATATGTATATTCCGTTATTACTGATGATGTTAGGCAGCTATTTTTTGGTGGCTGCACTGACAATCTATCGTACCAACACCTTAATTTTGCAACGCGAAAGTAGCAAGCAGTGGGTGATTGATGAATGCAAACGGCTATATCGTTAAAGTGTTATTGCTAAGCTTATCCTAGATAAAGTTGTCGCCATTTAACTAGCGATAGCTTTAATTCTATGGCATCAATCCATTCTCTAAACCTAAATCCAAATCTGAGGTCACCAATGAGCCCGTATTTTCATAATGTTGCCGAGTTTATCGCCATGGGTGGGCATGGTAGCTATGTGTGGTCAACTTGGCTACTGACCTTACTAGGCATTGTCGCGCTTGTCTTTTTTAGTCGTAGTCAGCGTAAAGCAACCTACCGAGATATCGCTACCCAGCAGGCGCGCCAACAACAGCGTACCGCTAAGGGCAGGTGATAATAGTATCTATCGGCCTAATCGGTGTTATAATAAACAAGTAGCCCCATAGGGTTTGGTTCATCAAAAGTGAGATGAAAAAAAGCGATGAATAAAGTACGACAAAAAAAATTAATGTGGGTGATGGCAACCTTATTTGGCGCAATCATTGCCGTCGTTCTTGTGATTTATGCGGTGGGACAACAAACTGACTATTATTTTGACCCCACAGCCATTAGTCAAGGCAAGGCACCTGAAAATACCCGTATCCGAGCAGGGGGCATGGTTGTGCGTGGTAGTGTCGAGCGAGATAGCAAAGACCCACTCAATGTCAAATTTAAAATCACCGATTTTAAATCCACTGTACCGGTATCTTATAAAGGCATCTTGCCAGATTTATTCGCCGAAGGTTCGGGCGTGGTAGCCACAGGTTCGCTTGAAGGCAATACCTTTATAGCAAGCGAAGTATTAGCAAAGCATGATGAGAATTATATGCCGCCTGAAGTGGCAAAATCACTAAAAACCCAGCATCAAGCCAATGGCACTGATGTCAACCAAGCCCAGTTTATGCCAGCTACTCCTGTCAAACAATAAAGTCACTTAGCTAAAAAGCCAATTAGCTAAAAAAATCAGCTGGTTAACAAAGCTATAGAGCTAAAAAAGTGGGCAATGACCCACTTTTTTAATATCTAAATTTTTTAATATCTAAATAGTGTTAAAAAATTTATGCCATACAAAATCTTTAACCATAAAATTTTTAAGCATAAAAAAAGGAAACCGCTCGGGTTTCCTTTTTGTTCAGTTTAAAAAACTGATTATTTTGCAGCAGATGCAGAAGCGTCAGCAACAGTTGCAGCAGCAGAAGCGGCAGCGTCAGCAACTTGGTTGGCAGCGTCAGCAACAGCAGAAGCTGGTGCAGCAGCAGATGCAGTTTCTACTACAACAGTAGAAGCGTTAACAGTTGCAGCAGATGCAGTTACTGCGGGTGCAGAAGCTTCAACAGTGGTAGTAGTAGTTGATGAAGCAACAGTAGTTGAAGCAGTGGTAGAGGCAACAGCTGGTGCAGCTTCTTCTTTTTTGCTACATGCAGTCATAGCTAAAGATGCAGCAACTAAACTTGATACAGCGATTAATTTAACGTTCATTACGTGTTCTCCTAAAGAAAATAACCCCGTATTCACTCGACGATACTCTAAATAAAGCGTTTATTTAGAATTAAAGACACACGGGACATGAAACTGGCAATATTGTAGCTGAAACTTAGTCAAGATAAAATAACTTTCGTATAAAAAAATATAATAAATCTGATAAAAGGTTGTAACAAAATAACACCGTAAACACAAATACAACTTTTTAGGCTTATTAATATCGCACGAAAAAGATATCTTTTTTCAGCTTTTCGCAGAAAATGACGTATTATACGCATAAAAATTTGGCAAGGATATCTTTATTTTTGTAAATTTACAAAATTTTTTCTATTTGCAGTACTGGATTAAACAATACCTAAAAAATAAATTTTTATCGCAATAAATGGTTAGTTTTAATCAGGTTTGGCAGATTTTAGATAGGTAATAATAAGTTACATTAGTTGCATATTGTTAGGGTTTATTGTCGAAATCTGTATAAAACTACGATTTCACACAGTAAATTTTAGGCAAAATGCTACAATGCCAAAATAAACATATTATATGAGCATCTCATAAAAGCAAGACAGTATTTAAGGAGGTATTGGTATGAAGTGGGAAGATCGTGGCGGTAGTTCAAATGTATTGGTCAGCGGCGGTAAAGCTGTGGGCGGCGGTATCGGTAGTATTATCATTGGGTTGATTTTGTGGCTGGTATTTGGTATGAACCCTATGACTGCCATGCAAACAGGTTCTGCAATCACCGGTGGAAATAGTAGCGGTCAACAAACCCTTGACCAGCAAACCGCTGACCGTGACCAAAAATTTGCCTCAGTGGTATTAAAAGACACGGAAGAAGTTTGGGGTCAAATTTTTAGTGAAAACAATATGCAATACCAACAGCCTAAGTTGGTGTTATTTAATGGCATGGTACGCTCGGGTTGTGGTAACGCTTCTTCAGCGACAGGACCTTTCTATTGCCCTGCTGACCAACGCGTCTATCTTGATACCAGTTTTTTCCAAGAAATGCGCCAAAAATTGGGGATTACAGGTGACCAAAATGGCTCAGGTGATGCACAAAACCAAGGTAAAGCAGGTGACTTTGCACAGGCTTATGTGATTGCTCACGAAGTGGGTCACCATGTACAAAATCAATTAGGTATTAGTCAAAAAGTGGATGAAGCCAGTCGCCGTGCTACTGAAGCACAAGCCAACAATTTATCAGTGCGTCAAGAGCTACAAGCGGACTGTTTTGCCGGTGTTTGGGCAAACCGTAACCAACAACGTGTTCAATTCTTAGAGCAAGGCGATATTGAAGAAGCGATGAATGCGGCGGAGCAAATCGGTGATGACCGTTTGGCCCAAGCCAGTGGTCGTGCCGCTGTCCCTGATAGCTTTACTCATGGTACCAGTCAACAACGTATGACGTGGTTTTCACGCGGTTTAAAATCGGGTGATATCAACCAATGCGATACTTTTAGTGGCGCAATTTAAGTAGCGGTGCGATTTAAGCCCAAAGGACGCCAATAAAAAAGACACCAACAAAAAGCTCAACACTAGGTTGAGCTTTTTTATTTTTATAAGTCAGCTAATTAAAACGATTAAGCGGTAACATGATTAAGATTTATCTTTACGCGTCATTTGCTCAAAGAATTCATCATTGGTTTTTGAGTCTTTAAGTTTTTCTAGCAAAAATTCCGTGGCTTGTAGTTCATCCATGGGGTGTAGCAGTTTGCGCAGAATCCATACTTTGCGTAGCATCGCTTCATCCATCAACCGCTCTTCGCGGCGAGTGCCCGATTTTTTGATATTGATGGCAGGGAATACCCGTTTTTCGGCAATTTCACGCTCAAGGGTAATTTCTTGGTTACCTGTCCCCTTAAACTCCTCATAAATTACCTTATCCATGGTACTGCCTGTGTCAATCAAAGCGGTTGAAATAATGGTCAAGCTACCGCCTTCTTCGACATTACGTGCGGCACCAAAAAAGCGTTTTGGGCGTTCTAGGGCATTGGCATCCACCCCACCCGTCAATACTTTACCCGATGAAGGCAATACAGTATTGTAAGCGCGGGCAAGGCGTGTGATGGAGTCAAGTAAAATCACCACGTCTTGTTTGTGCTCAACCAAGCGTTTGGCTTTTTCAATCACCATTTCGGCGACTTGTACATGACGGGTTGGCGGCTCATCAAAGGTCGATGCGACCACTTCACCACGCACCGTACGCTGCATCTCGGTCACTTCTTCAGGACGCTCGTCAATGAGCAGCACGATGAGATAACATTCTGGGTTGTTTTTGGTGATGGATTGCGCGATAGATTGTAGCAGTACAGTTTTACCCGCTTTTGGTGGGGCGACAATAATTGAGCGTTGACCTTTACCAATCGGGGCAATCAAGTCAATGATACGGCCGGTTAAGTCTTCTGTGGTACCGTTACCCAGTTCTAAGCGAAGCTGCTGGGTGGGGAAAAGTGGGGTTAAATTTTCAAAAATCAGTTTGTGGCGAGAGCGGTCTGGGGTGTCGAAGTTGATTTCGTTAACTTTTAATAGGGCAAAATAGCGCTCAGAATCCTTGGGTGGGCGAATCGTCCCTGCGATTGAGTCACCCGTCTTGAGATTGAAACGGCGAATTTGGCTCGGACTCACATAGATATCATCGGGACCCGCTAGGTAAGAGCCTTCCGACGATCGTAAAAAACCAAAGCCATCGGGCAAAATCTCAAGCACGCCATCCCCATAGATAGCTTCACCGTTTCGGGCGTGGGTTTTTAAAATAGCAAAAATGATATCTTGTTTGCGACTACGGGCCATGTTTTCTAGACCCATTTGCTCGCTAATCAACAACAATTCAGCAATCGATTTTTTCTTTAGTTCAGTCAAATTCATAGGTAAATCATCAATAACTAATTTTGAACCACCTCAAAACGTGAGTCGAGCAAAGGCGCTGCATCGTTTTAAGACAGTAGGGTGTGAAGAGAATATAAAGAGAAAAAAATAGAAACGTTTGAAATGATTAACTGAGCGTTGCAAACAGACAATACCAAGTACTAAACCAAATAATAGTAAATGCCTGCTAACGTAACGTTAAGCATATCGATAAGATAGTTATTTTGTGAGACACACTATACGACTTGACATATTCATTTGTCAATGTATGGGCATAAAAAACCGCGATTTTTTTACTCACAAGTATCAAAATCGCGGCGAATCTTATTGGTAATTATCAAAAAAATATACCGTTACCAATATAAAAATTCAATTTAACCTACGCTAGTGATTCTTACCCTAGCGATTATAAGTGTTTGTTGATAAGAGCAGTCAATTGGGCTTTTGGTTGCATACCCATAGTGGCATCCACTTTTTCACCGTTTTTAAACATAAATAAGGTAGGTATACTACGGATACCATATTGTGCGGCTAGGTTTGGATTTTGGTCAACGTCGATTTTAACGATTCGCGCTTTACCCTCAAATTCTGAGGAAAGCTCGTCTAATACAGGGGCGATGGCTTTACATGGACCACACCAAGTTGCCCAAAAATCGACCAATACTGGGGTATCTGATTGTAGTACTGCTTTTTCAAACGTACCTTCATCGGCATGAATAACTGAAGACATAGTAACTCCTACGTGTTTACGTGTTGATGTTGTTAACTGTTAGGTTTTGGATTACGGTTAAGTAATGACCCAAACGCTTGTTTTTGCCCAGTGCTTGTTTTTGCCTAATAAAAAAATCTTAATATTGGATACAATCAAACAGTGATAGAAGCAATGATAGGATAATGAAATCTATTAAACAGACACCCAACGGCAAATTAATTTATAGTGATTATTATGATAGGGTCATCTTAGCATAACACAACCCCAAAACAGGGTATGGCTATGGTTAATTGTTTTGATAATTATGATAAGAAACATTAATGGTATCTAACTAATCGTATCTAAATGATTGTAACGATAGAATTTTTTAGAAAATATTAAAGTCAATTTTTTTCATCAATGGACAG
Organism: Moraxella sp. CTOTU47618; assembly: GCF_032017425.1. Lineage (NCBI taxonomy): Bacteria > Pseudomonadati > Pseudomonadota > Gammaproteobacteria > Moraxellales > Moraxellaceae > Moraxella > Moraxella sp. CTOTU47618. The sequence continues at coordinate 19,003 of NZ_DALZPW010000010.1, forward strand.
GCATGGGGGGAGGCAAAAGTTGCAGTTGCAATAAAATGGCTTTTACTCAGGGGTGAAAATGCGTAAAATGGTGTCTAATCGAATTATTGACTTTAACCGACACTAAGTGAAATATGCCTGACTTACTTGCTAACAACGAACTTATGGCCGCCATTGATATTGGCTCAAATAGCTTTCATCTTGCCATCGCGCGGTTAGACCATGGGGAAGTACGAAAATTAGCATCAATGTCAGAAAAAGTGCAGCTTGCCGCTGGACTTGATGAAAACAACTATTTGTCGCTTGAGGCACAAAAACGCGGGCTGGATTGTTTGACCCGTTTTGTTGGACGACTAGACGCTGTTTCCCCACAGCGGTTACGGATTGTGGCTACCAATGCGCTGCGCCAAGCCAAGAATGCGGATGAATTTATTCGACAAGCCAATTTAATTTTACCCAAACCCTTAGAAGTCATTGCGGGGCGAGAAGAAGCGCGTCTAATTTATTTGGGGGTTTCTCATACCAATGCCAGTACCGATAAACGCTTGGTGATTGATATTGGGGGCGGTTCGACGGAGTTTATTATTGGTAAAGGCTTTGACCCGATTTTGACCGAAAGCCTACAGATGGGCTGTGTTGCCTTTACCAAATCTTATTTTACTGACGGCGCCATCACCGAAAAAGCGTTTGAAAAAGCGATTGCTGCGGCGAGAAAAGAAGTGCTTGGCATTAGCCGTTTGTACCAAAAAACGGGTTGGGACAGTGTCACGGGCTCAAGTGGCACGATTAAAGCGGTCAATCAAATTTTGGTGCAACTTGGACTTGCCGATGAAAATGCTCGGGTGACCTACAGCGGTGTCAAAGAAATCCAAAAATTACTGATTAAAGCAAAGCATATCGACAATATTGATTTTGCCGACATTAAAGACACCCGTAAAGTAGTGTTGCCGGCTGGTGTCGCCGTGCTGTTGGCAGCGATGAATGTTTTGGGCATTGATACCATCTCTTATTCAGATGGTGCGCTGCGTGAAGGTGTCATGTACGACATGCTCGGGCGTTTTGCCAGTGAAGATGTACGCGATCGCAGTGTACAAGCCTTGATGACGCGTTATTCGGTCGATAGAAAACAAGCAAAACGTGTGGTACGTACCGCGCAGCAGCTGTTTGACCAAGTAAAAAATCGCTTGGGGCTTGATGAAGAGGACGCGGATTTACTTCGCCGTGGTGCCTATTTATATGAAATTGGTCTTGCCATCAGCCATAGTAGCTATCACAGGCACAGTGCCTATTTACTAGAAAATTCGGATATTGACGGATTTTCACAAGTGGATAAAACACGCTTGTCGCAGCTCGTGATGCACCATCGCCGTAAATTAAAACCTGATAGTTATGATGAAGTCAAAATGGTCGGCGGTGACAATCTGGTGTATTTAACTTTGATTTTACGCCTAGCGGTACTGGTGCATCACAGCCGTAGCAAACATGATACGCTACCGATTCAGCTAGCGGCTAAAGATAACCATACTTGGGAAGTTTCGGTAAATTTAGCCGATGATAACGCAAATCTTGTGCTGTCAGATTTGCAAGATGAAATTGATATTTGGCAAAAGTGGGGCATGAGCTTATCCATTACCACTTACGAGCCAGCTATTGGGCAAGTAAATAGCTGAACAAACAGCTAAGCAAATTTTTAAATTTTAAATAAAATTAAGCGTTTAGGTCTGTCATACGATATTGAGATGACAACAGTCGCAGTAAAACAAGGGAATAACGACAATGAGTGTTTGGGAAAAAGTACAGCTTGCACGTCATGCAAAACGACCATTATTTTTGGATTATGCCAACCAGCTTTTCACGGAATTTGATGTGCTGCAAGGGGATCGCGCGTATGCCGATGACAAAGCGATTTTGGGGGGTATGGCGATGTTTAACGACCAGCCTGTCATGCTGATTGGTCAACATCGCGGTCGCAGCACCCGTGAGCGTATTGAATACAATTTTGGTATGGCAAACCCAGAAGGCTACCGCAAAGTAGTTAGACTGGTGCAAATGGCAGAACGGTTTAAATTGCCGGTGCTGACCTTTATTGATACCCAAGGCGCATATCCTGGCGTGGGAGCAGAAGAGCGTGGTCAAGCCCAAGCGATTGCCCAAAGTATTGCGGTATTTTCATCCTTGAACGTCCCTGTGATTGCCACGGTAATTGGTGAAGGGGGGTCGGGCGGTGCATTGGCGATTGGTGTCGCTGATCGTATCAATATGCTAGAAAACAGCATCTATTCTGTGATTTCGCCTGAAGGCTGTGCATCGATTTTGTGGAAAACGGCTGAAAAAGCGCCCCAAGCCAGTGAGGCGTTGAAACTTAGTGCAGCAAATTTAAAATCCCTTGGCTTAATTGATGAAGTCATCGCAGAAGGCGAAGGCGCGCATATCAACAGCGATGTGGCTATGACCAACCTTAAAGCCACGCTGGAGCAACAGCTAGCGGTGCTTATAAAGCTTGATGAGCAAACACGTCTGCAACAACGCTATGAAAAACTGATGAGCTTTAATTCTACGGTGTCCTTACCAAAAGCCTCTGCTTAATTATCAGTGATTTAACCTATTTTAATGACCCATGGGCGTTTATTGAGGCGCCCATTATTTTATCCCATTTGTTTTATCCCTTTGTTTTTCTCTTGCCGCATGAGCTTGAGCACTATTTCGTCTATCCCTATGTCGTCTATTCCTATGTCACCTGTCCCTACGTCATCTGTCATTGAAGCGATTAAGCAAAGTTATCAAACCCATATCAACCCGCACCCCAAGGCTGCCACTAAAATTTATATTGCGTGCAGTGGCGGGCGAGACTCGATGGCATTACTGTTAGCCTGCCAGCAGCTACAACTACCGATTCATGTCATTCATATCAACCATAAATTGCAAAAAGTCAGTGATGACTGGCAACAACTCGTAGAAGCCTATTGCCACAAGCACCGCATCGACTATGACAGCGTTTGTATCGATTGGCAATCGCAGCAAGTTTATGCCGCCGATAGTACAATCAGCCAAGAACAACAAGTCGGCACAAAACAAGTCAATGAACAGCAAGCCAGAACCGCCCGCTATCATGCCATCATACAGATTGCAGGCGAAAATGCCATTGTTGCCTTGGCGCATCACGCCAACGATCAGGTGGAGACCTTGTTGATGAACCTATGCCAAGGGACAGGATTGGCAGGGCTGACAGGTATGACGGCGTTTGGGGTGCAGGACGAATTTGGCAAACCCATTTGGTTATGGCGTCCGTTGCTTGGGGTAACCCGTGATGAGATTAGCGACTTTGTAGCAGCGCAACATATCCCTTATGTCGATGATCCTACCAATTTTGGCATAGCTAATCAGCGCGCTTTTTTACGTAATCAGATTTTGCCGCTACTGGGTGAGCGCTTTCATAAGCTAGTGCAAAATATCACCCGCACCCAGCAAAACCTAACCGAAGCCCAGCGTATAGTCGAGGACCAATATCAACAAGATTTGGCGCTATGCCAGTGGTCAAATGGCTGGACAAGTCATCAACAATGTTTGCATATCCCCAATCTAAAATCATTGAGCCAAGCCAGACGCTTTAACCTATTGCATTATTGGGTCAAAGGCTCGCAAAAATTTGCCCCCACTCGGCAATGGATTGTACAAATTGAGCAGTTACTACAATCAGCGCAAACAGACCAGCAAGCGATTTTGCAGTGGCAGGGGATTGAAATTAGAAAATACCGTGATACGTTATATCGCCTTGATGCCGATTATGTAAAAGCGATTCATGGCAAATCAGATAACAAGGTATTAGCCAATTTGGCTGCTGATGTGGGATTAGCTGTTGGAATATCTGTGGGGCTATCTGTAAGATTATCGCTTGCTAGCAGAGCTGTGTTGCCCAATGAGTCTTTTCAATTATTGTCACAATCTTTTCACCAATCGTTTAAAAAACTGTGCCAACGATTTGATATTCCTAGCTGGGAGCGACAATTTGCCAAAGTGGTCATTATGGATGACAACAATGAAAAGGCACTCATTGCATCTCAAACACCAAAACGGCTTGCTTTATTATTGCCGAGTACCAGTGTTTGGCTGGCAGATGCCGGTGAGCTGAATTTGGCTACCCAAGCGCCTTGTCCGTGGCACTTGGTTTGGACAGACAGTCTTGATAGTGAATGTCATTGATGTAAGACTATCATGGACTGAGGCTATCATGGATTAAGATTATCAAACCGCTATGAATCCCTTGAATTTGCGCCATGTACACCAATTTACGCTGTAAATTTGTCATCAAAATTTGCAGTAGGTATGGTAGACTTATTTGCGAATAATAGCGAGGGCGAACCCTTTAACTGCTTTCGTCACCCTACAAAAAATGACTACAAAGGACATCTATGGCAACCACAACTTCTCTTAATATCGCCTTTATTGGTGGCGGTAATATGGCATCGGCACTCATTGCAGGGCTATTAGCAAAGGGTCAACCAACTAGCCTACTGCATGTGGTAGAAACCGATGCCGAGAAGTTAGCGGATTTTCAAGCCCAAGGTTTAAATACCTACGATGCGAGCAACATCGACGATACCAAGCACGCCATCGAAAAAGCTGATGTGGTCGTGCTAGCCGTCAAACCGCAGGTCATGAAAGATGTGCTACTACCAGTCAAAGACAGCTGGGGCGAGCAAGTGGTTATTTCAATTGCCGCAGGGATTGGTACTGATAGCTTAGCCGAGTGGTTGGGACCGCAAGTCAAGCTAGTGCGGGCGATGCCAAATACCCCTGCGATGATTCAAATGGGTGCCACAGGCTTGTACGCGACAGCAGCGGTTAACGAGGCGGAGCGGCAACTCGCGCAGCAAGTGATGTCCGCAGCAGGACTGGTGTTATGGGTCGATGACGAAGACCTACTGCACGCCGTGACCGCTATCTCAGGGTCAGCGCCTGCGTATTTCTTTTATATGTTAGAGAACATGATTGCCACGGGTGAAAAATTGGGGCTGACTCAAACCCAAGCCACGGCTTTGGCGATGCAAACGGCACTGGGCTCAGCGCAAATGGCATTGACCAGTCATGATACGCCAGCTGACCTGCGTCGCAAAGTGACCTCGCCCAATGGGACTACACAAGCGGCAATTGAGGTAATGGATGCCAAACAAATGCATCAAATTATCGCCGATGCCATGCTAGCATGTGAGCAGCGCTCGCGTGAGCTCAGCCAAGCGTTTGGCAAATAACTCGGTTTGGCTATAAAATTGGCTACAACAGCAAATTTTAATTAACTATCTTAACGTCTTATCGTTAACAAGTGTGTAAGCAGCAAATAAGGATAAACACAGGGCATGACTAATCTTTTGGCAGGTTTGTTTGATATCGTCGTCGCGGCGGCGATGATACTGGTTTTCTTTCGATTTATGCTGCAGTTTGCTGGCATTACCGCAAAGGATGCGTTTGCTAAACCCATTTATCGTATGACACGCATTGTCGATGTGTTTGGACGTATTTTCCCAACCCTTGGCGATGGCAGAATCAATACCGCAAGTTTGGTGCTACTGTTTTTGCTGCGGATGATTTTTATTTGGGGCGTGCTTGGCATGATGCGCATTAATAGTCAAAATATTGGGCTGTTTTATATGCCAGAGGTGAACTTAGCCATGGTCGATTATCTATCGCGGCATTTTTCACCCGTCATGATGTTTTTTGTGGCGGCGGTGACCTTGCTGATTGATTTTTTAAGAATGTGTCAGTACATCATTATTGGCTCGTTTATCGGGGGCTGGGTGATGCTTTTTACCCAAAAAATGCCAGCAATTTTTGGCCTGCTCACCTTGCTTAGTGAGCCAATTATTCAGCCATTTCGCAAAGTATTACCTGCCACAGGCATGCTTGATTTAGCCCCTATGCTGGGTTTTTTCTTGATTATTTTGCTAGAAACCTTGGTGCAAACCGTAGGTGTTTATCTATTAACCCTCTAATCTTTCCCAAACGACGATTAAATGATTAAGTTTTAAAGCAGTGGGCTAAACAGGCGAATCGCGTTGTCCAAGAATTTTGCCCCAAAGCTACGCTGCTGCCATCCATCGCGCTGTAATTGCTCGCTTTGTTGCAGGTATTCATGCTGGCAAGTGAGCATTTGCTGGGTCATGGTACGATTATAAATCGCCATACTCACCTCCATATTCAGATAAAAACTGCGCATATCCATATTGACGGTACCAAACAAGCAATAATCGTCATCCACGCACAAAATCTTGGCATGTAGCAAGCCGGCATTGAACAAATAAATCTGCACCCCTGCTGACAACAGCGGCTCAAAATAAGCCTGTGAAGCAAACCGTACCAACACCGAATCTACTTTTTTGGGTACATTTAAAATCACCTTGACCCCACGCTTGGCAGCGGTAGTGATAGCAAGCAGCAGCGCATCATCTGGCACAAAATAAGGCGTGGTAATAACCACTTGTTTTTTGGCGGCAAAAATCGCACACACCAAGGTTTCGTAGATGACGTGCCCGGTTAATTCTGGCGCCGATGGAATCAGCTGCAAACTGACTTGACTCACCGATGGGTAAGCTTGTAGGTTGCTTTGCAGCGGCAAAATGTTAAGCAGGGGCGGCTTAGGGACACGCGTATTAGCGTTTTGAGCTAACCCGCGAGCGTTAGTCACGTTTTTTAATTTGTGATGATGCAGCTTTGAGGTGCCAATATACAGCGACTCGGTATAGAACGACTTGGTAAAGCGATTAACGATTTTTTTAAGGCCGGAAAAATTGGCGTTGGTTTCTGCGCTGATATCCGTGGTCGTGACAAGTGCCATGGCTTTCACCGAATTGACGGTATCATGGCTCTCCACCCGTATCATGACATCAATCCATTTACCCACATGCTCGTTTTGTTTGAAAAAATCGGGGTCGATTAAATTAAAACTTCCCGTATAGCCATAGCAGTTGTCAAAAATAGCCAGCTTACGATGGTTGCGGATATCAATACGTTTGACAATGGTTTTGAACAAACCCACGGGCAACGACTCATGCACAAAGACATCAGCGTCTCTCAATTTTTGCACCCACTGACTGCGAAAAAACGCATGACTGCCAACGCTATCAGCGAGCAAATGCACGGATACGCCGCGCTGGGTAGCCGCCATCAAAGCTTCTAATAACTCAATCACTCGGCCTTGTGGCGAGACAATATAAAACTCTAGTAAAATCATCGTGTTTGCCGCACGGATATCGGCTAATAAACTGGCAAAAATATGGTCAGCGTCTGTCATCAGCGTCAGCGTATGATGGTCATACACGCCAAGCCCAGTTTTTAGTAGGGCGATATTGCTCAGTTGCCGTGCTTCGGTATCTAAATTTTTGGAAATTTCATTAAAATCAATCTGCTGAGCGTTGGCAAAGTCACGCAATAATTTTTGCGCCATCAAACTGCGCTTACGGTACTGGTGCCCAATATTGATTTCACCAAATAACATATAACCGATGATGCCAACAACAGGCAGGGCAAATAACACCGCAATCCAAGCGATTGCCACGCTTTGGTGGCGCTGCTGTTGAATAACCCTCACAACTAGCCAAAGCGTGATGAGAAAATGGGCGACAACACCTAACTGTAATAGCAACGTCTTGACAATCGACCACTCCAATAATAATCCCATACTAGCTTGCCTAACCCAGCATTGAGGTGTAATGAAAGCGCTTGGGAATTCGTTGACCATGAGGATGGACAATGTCAGCGACTTTGAGCACGTGTTGTGTCCAAATATCTGCGCATTGTACCGCTGTCACAAGCTTATCACCCAGTGCCAAGCGACCTGCGATATAACTTGCTAGACTACAGCCTGAGCCATGATATTCACCCGCCAGTCTTGGCAAAATCGCTTGGTATGCCAGTCGGCAGGTTTGGTTGTCATTAATGTATAAATACTGCTCGATACCAGAGGCTTGGCTATCGTGAGAAGTCTTGACTAGCACTGCTTTGGCACCTTGTTGACACAAATCTTTGGCGGCAGCGTGTAGATTGTCGATCCCTGTCAAATCACGTAGTTCAATGCTGTTAGGGGTCATGAGGGTCGCAAAAGGGGTCAACTGGGCAAAGGCAGCCACCAAAGTGTCTTTGTCACCTAAAGCACCGCCACTATTGGCCACCAGTACCGGGTCAAGCACATACGGCGTATCTTTTGCAATACTGCCATCGGTGAAAAGCTGCGCGAGCATTGCAATATTGTCAGTGGTGCCAAGCATCCCCGACTTGATAGCTTTGACAGGCAAATCATTGAGCACCGCCATTGCTTGCGCCCTTACCAGCCCACTTGCGCATGCCTCAAACCCAAAAACTTGCTGTGAACTTTCAACGGTCACTGCGGTACAAGCAATCGCTGCATGACTCCCTGCTTGTCCAATTGACTCAATATCCGCTTGCAAGCCTGCACCGCCTGATGGATCCAACCCCGAAAAACACAATACAGTGGGGCGCAGTGTCATGCTGGGTGCTAAAATAGGGGCAAGGGTAGCAGGGGTTGACATAAGATTCTCACAGGCTGATTATCAATCCTCATAAAGGATTGGTTAAGTGGTTTTTTTAATCATTAGTTTTAAACAGATTATCACATAACGACTGGGTCATGGGCATTCGACTTGTTTCTGGGCAGGCACGGTGTCGCTGCCAAGGTGCTGCAATTATTCTCACATAATTTTTTTAAAAAGTCTTGCAAATTTGGATTGGTTTGTTATAATGCCCACCCACAATACTTGTGGTTAATGGCGACATTGACTAAAATTATTGTACGGTGTTATAGATAAGTAAGAGCAATTCGGTGACGTGGGTGAGTGGCTGAAACCACAGCCCTGCTAAGGCTGCATACGGGAAACTGTATCGAGGGTTCGAATCCCTCCGTCACCGCCATTTATTGAATCAAAATTAATTTTAAAATTATTTAAAATAAAGTTTGACAAAATAAATACTCTAACTTATAATAGCGCCCACTTCAAACGAAGACATTAGTTAAGCGCTTGTAGCTCAGTTGGATAGAGCATCAGGCTACGAACTTGAGGGTCGGGGGTTCGACTCCCTCCAAGCGCACCACTAATTATTTTGTTAAAATTAATCGCCACTCTTTGAGTTCAGGCGATTTTTTTTATGTCTTATTTTTTTATGCCTCATATTACTCGGCGGGTTATTTTGCCGTTCCGTTTTTTTCACCACTGCCTCACTATTGCCTAAGGCATTTTTATCCCAGTTATGTTTATCTGAGCCATGCGCTGATGGGTCTGTAGTTGGTGTTTGAGTCATAGCGTTTTGGTTGTATTTAGGCTACAATTTCGCTTATTAATTGCTACCATCATTCGCCCGCCATACCTATGCCTAAGACCGAAACCCCAATGTTAAAAACAGCTAAAACCAACAGCCAGCCGCAATCTCTGCCATCAGCGCCATTGCCAGAACAACAACCGGTGATGGCAAAAGCGGCTACTCGGCTGATTGCTATGCTGTATGATGGTATGTTGATTTTGGCGATGCTGTTTTTTGTGCAGATGCTACTTATTGTATTGGGTACCAAACTGCTAGGTTTGGCAGGGACGGATATGAAGCAAGCGGCGACGTTACCGCTATGGTATCGTAATGCTGTGCAAATCCCTGCGTTCGTGATTATCTTGGTCGGGTTTTATGGGGTATTTTGGCGTAAGGCAGGGCAGACGCTTGGCATGCAGACTTGGCGGCTCAAAACCATGAACCGTGATGGCTCATTGCTAAGTTGGCGGCAATCGATGATGCGGATATTAGCCGCCTGTTTATTGCCGGTGGTCTGCGGTATGATAGGCTATCTTATCCACCAGTCGGTGGGTGCGCTGTATTTTAGTATGTTTATCGGGCTATTGTTTAATTATTGGTTTGCATGGGTCAATAAGCAAGGCTTGGCGCTGCATGATTTGCTATCAAACACCGTGACCATGAAAATGCCAAAAATTAACCACGAAGGCTTGTTTGCTGGGTTTAGGAAAAAATGACTATTTGTCTCTCGCCCACAACCAGTCTGCCAAATCGAGCAAATAGTTATTATCGCCAAATTCAGCAATCACCGCATTTTTAGCGGCATCAAATAAGCTTTGCGCGTAGGTTTTGGCAGCTTCCACGCCCAGTAGTTTGACATAAGTGGATTTATCCAATTTCTCATCACTACCCGCGGGTTTGCCAAGCTGCTCGGTATCGGCAGTCACATCCAAAATATCATCTTGTACTTGAAAAGCCAACCCAATCTGCTCGGCAAAGCTACTGAGGGCTTGCCGCTCGCTGTCAGTCGCGTTGGCACAGATGGCACCCATCAATACTGACGCTTCAATGAGCGCGCCTGTTTTGTCACGGTGGATAGCTTCAAGCGCAGTTTGGCTAAGCTGTTGGTGCTCGCCATTTAAATCCAGCATTTGCCCCATGACCATCCGCCGTGCCCGTGGCGCAAACGTAGCAGAAAGCGGAGTGGCAAACTCACTGTTTTCACCAAAATATGTATGGGTCAAGGCTTCAAATGCCAAGGTCTGTAGCACGTCACCAGCAAGCATGGCAGCGGCTTCACCATAGGCGATATGGGTGGTAGGTCGACCTCGGCGCAGCGCATCATCATCCATACAAGGCAAGTCATCATGCACCAACGAATAGCCGTGTAGACACTCCACCGCCATCATGGCACGGCGCACGTCATTAGATAATTGATGGGATGGGTTGGCAAGACTGTTGTCGGTTTTTACCGTGGCAAAAGTTGCGGCAACCAGTAAAGGACGTACCCGTTTGCCGCCATTGCTCATCGCGTATAGGCTTGCTTCATGCAGCGGTGAGGGTAACTTGCAGACTTGGAGGTAGGCTGTGATATCCGATTCTAGTTGGTCAATAACTTGACGCGAAAAAGCAGTAAATTCCATAATCAATTCTTTTGTATGTGTTAAAATTTTGAGCAATAAAAAAGCTGCCCCCATTAAGGTTGAGCAGCCTTTTTGTAAAATGGCGCAACAAGTTTAACCCATTAGTCTAGGAAATTAAAGCTATCTAAATCCATCGCCATTAACTCGCTTGGTGCCAACATGCTCTCTGAGTGACCTGAGGCACGTGGCAATAGTTTTTCAAAATAGAACTCAGCGGTTTTGATTTTGGCTTCATAGAATTCTTTGGTTTCGCTGCCGCCATTTTTGAGTTTGTCGTACGCTACTGCTGCCATACGTGCCCAGTGATAGCCCATGATGACATAGCCTGAGTACATTAAGTAATCATCGGATGCCGCTGAGACGATTTCACGGTCTTTACGAGCCGTGAGCATAATACGTGTGGTGAGGGTATTCCACTCTGCACAATATTTGGTCAATTCCCAAACGAATTTACGCATGCCTTTATCCAGTGCGTATTCACTACACCATTTCATGATATTGGCGGTGTAATCCAGTAGCACTTTGCCTTTTGATTGGATTAACACTTTACGACCTAGTAGGTCAAGCGCTTGTACGCCTGTGGTACCTTCATACAAGGTTGAGATGCGCGCATCACGGGCGATTTGTTCCATGCCCCATTCTTTGATATAGCCATGACCGCCGTAGATTTGCATACCATGTTTGGCACATTCAATGCTTAGTTCAGTTAAGAAGCCTTTGAGTATTGGGGTATAAAAGCCCAATTTATCATCCCATTTGTGGAATTCAGCATCGTCACCGAGCATCGCTCCTTCAAACATTTTATCAGCATAGCGTGATGCGTGATAAATCATTGAGCGCGCGCCTTCTGAGAAGGCTTTTTGGGTGAGTAGCATGCGCGCAACATCGGCATGATGGATAATCGCATCAGCCACTTGGTTTGGCTCTTTGGTACCTGATAGGGTACGCATTGAGCGGCGTTCTTTGGCGTAGGGCAATGAGTTTTGGAAAGCCAATTCCATATGCGCTAAGCCTTCCATACCTGTACCTAAGCGGGCAGTATTCATAAAGGTAAACATGGCTTTTAAGCCTTTATTCGGCTCACCGATTAGATAGCCTGTGGCATTATCAAAGTTGAGTACTGCAGTTGCTGAAGCTTTGATACCCATTTTGTGCTCAATTGAGCCACAGTTAACTGGATTACGCTCACCAATGTCGCCGTTTTCTGTAACCAAGAATTTTGGCACGATAAATAACGAAATACCTTTGGTACCTTCAGGCGCATCGGGTAGGCGTGCTAATACGATATGCACGATATTTTCCGTTAAGTCATGTTCACCGGCTGAAATAAAGATTTTGGTACCACTAATCTTATAAGTACCATCCTCTTGTGGGATTGCTTTGGTTTTAACTTGACCCAAGTCGGTACCACATTGTGGCTCAGTCAAACACATGGTGCCTGACCAACGACCTTCTACCAAGCCTGGCATATAAGTGGCTTTTTGCTCAGGGGTGCCGTATTGCATGATGGTATTCATACAGCCCACCGACAGCCCTGGATACATGGCAAATGCCCAGTTTGCCGTGCCCATCATTTCACTTTTGATGAGGTTGACAGACATTGGCATATTCAAGCCACCAAATTCTTCAGGAAACGGTATGGCTTGATACCCAGCTTCAACGAACATATCATAAGCTTCTTTAAAGCCTTTTGGCGTGGTGACAACACCCTTGTCAAAATGGCAGCCTTCAGCATCGCCTGATTGGTACAGTGGCATCAAGACATTGCTACAATAATCCGCAAAACTCTCAAGCATCATATCCACGGTTTCCGGATCGGCATTTTCACCAGATTTTAAGGTTTTATAGTGTTCGGGGTAATTAAATACTTCATTGGTTAAGAAGCGAATATCACGCAGGGGGGCTTTATATGATAATGGCATACGCTGAAATCCTTTTAATAGGCTATGAACTAAGATAAAAAGGGAAAGGTAAAAATAAGTCCGCTCAGTATAAAGGTATTTCCCCCTAAAAGCTTCAAATCATAATAAATATTCATAAATAATACAAATTATCATAAAATTATTTTATGATTTTGTGGTGCAAAGCTTCGCATGGACAAGAATGCAACAATTACCAACTACCTTAAACGCACTCGTTTTATTTAAACTTTACCAAAGATATTAAATAACCAAACGTATTGAAAAATCATTTGTGAGCTACTCTTGCCAAATCTTCCCAATCCATCCCCTAATCCATCGCTAGCTAATAAGCCGACACTGCCAGCCAAACCTGCACCGACATCACTCAACAAACGCGAACGCGGCGCCGTGCTGTGGTCAATTATCAAAAAATTATCCGTTTTTGCAAAACCTTATCACTCATTAATCGTAGCGACATTGCTGCTTACGGTGATTGGTTCATTTGCCGCACAGGTTAATGCCTTCGTACTGCGTTACACGGTCGATCATTTGACCGAGATTTTCAAACTCAGCGAGCCGTGGCAGGAAGGTGCAAAATTGCTCACGACTATTAGCATCGTGCTACTGCTCAAAGAACTGTTGTACGCAGCAATCAGCTTTGGACAGCGCTATTTTGGTGAAAAAATCCGTATTAATTTATCCCGGGATTTATCGCAAAAAGTCGTAGAGCGCATTTTAAGTTACCGCATGGGGTTTTATACCCACCCTGATAACGACAGTGGTAAGCTGCAGACGCGCATTGATTTGGGTGTCAGTAGTCTCACGCGCTTGGTGCAAAACTTTTTTATTGATATATTGCCATTATTTGCCAATGCGATTGTAGCACTGGTAGTGATGTTTAGCGCCAATGTGTGGGTGGGGATGGTAGGGCTGGTGATTGTGCCGATTTATTTTTATATCAGTCAAAAACAAGCCACGCGCTTGCAAGGCTTTCGTCGGCAGATGCGCTACTATCGGGAGAGCAAAAGCGAGCAAATCATTTCGCTCATTAACGCTATTACTGTGATCAAATCGTTTGTCCGCGAACCGATTGAAGCGCAAAAACATTTTGCCATTCAAAAAGAGATGACCGATAACCAACTCAAAACTCGGGGTATTGGCTTTGGCTATGATGCACTCAAAAGCTTTATCGAGCAGATTGGTGTGGTGGCGATTATTATTTTAACGGCGTATTTTGTGCTTGATGGGCAGATGACCATTGGCATGATTATGTTTCATGTATTGTTATTTCAAAACGTGGCATCGCCGATTCGCCAGTTGCATCGTATCTATGATGAGGTCAATGATGCGCTGACTTATGCCGAAGGGTTTTTTGAGATTTTAGAAGATGATAGCCAAATCGAAGTGGTAGGTGGTGTCAATCCTGCGACGGTACAGGGTGATATCGAACTTCAGCACGTCGATTTTGTTTATCCCAACGGCAACCAAGCCCTGCAGGATGTCAGCTTTCGCATTCGGCGCAACCGAATTACGGCATTGGTCGGGCTGAGTGGCGCAGGTAAAAGCACCATTATCAATCTGTTGGTAAAATTTTATCAGCCCACGCAGGGGCAAATTTTGCTCGATGGCAAGGATTTGCAAGATTATGATACCCATGAGCTACGCCAACACATCGGTTTGGTGTTGCAAAAAAACCATATTTTTGGCGGGACTATTGAAGAAAATATTCGTTATGGCGATTTAACGGCCAGCCAAGCCCAGATTGAGCAGGCAGCAATACAAGCCTCTATTCATGAACAAATCACCCAGCTGCCCAAAGGCTACCAAAGCGAAGCCAAATCCTTGTCAGGTGGACAGCAGCAGCGTATTGCACTGGCACGTATGTTTCTCAAAAATCCGCCAATTGTCTTTTTGGACGAGCCGACTGCAAGCCTAGATGCCATTGCCAGCCAGCAAATCAAGCGCAGTTTGGATTTAATCAAACAAAATCGCACGGTGATTATCGTGTCGCACAATATCGCGCAGATTATTGACGCTGATGATTTGGTGGTCATCGAGCAAGGGCGCGTGGTGGAGACAGGCACGCATGATGAACTGTATCGCAAGCAAGGCAAATACTATGAGATTTTTAATGCCATGTCCGATAGTTTAAATCTTGATAAAATCACCCAAACGTTAGAGAGCCATTAATTTTGGGCTTATGGTGCAGGCTTAGCCTGCGTACTGGTGGCGCTAAGCGAATTAACGCCGTAACCCTGCTGACTTAAATTTATGCTACCATAACTGTTTTGTCATATTTACCCAACTTCACCTAACAAGTTAGTTAATACTCATGGAATCTCAAGTCTTAAAAATATTTTTGGCACTGGTGGTACTGGTCAATCCATTTGCCGCGTTATCGTTATTTATTGATATCACCAAAGACGCCAATCGACAACAAACTCGCAAAGTTGCACTGATTTCAGCCATTACCGTGTTTGTGACCATCGCGATATTTTCGTTGGCAGGCGAGCCTATCTTAAAGGTGCTGGGGATTTCGCTTGGGTCATTTCGTATCGCAGGCGGTATCTTGGTATTGATTATTGCCATTGGCATGATGAATGGCGCTGGCAATGTTGCCAAACCGCATGTCGGCAAGTCAGGGGATTTAAATGGGGTGGCTTTTCAAGGGGCGGCATCTGCCGTGGTGCCATTGACGATTCCAATGGTGATTGGTCCTGGTGGGATTTCTACCGTGATTATTTATGCCGCGAGCGGGCATAGTTATTTTAATATGCTAGCGATTATCACCGCAGGTTTGATTATCAGTATTATCACTTATCTAAGCTTTATGGCAGCGGGGCAGGTAAGTCGTTTTTTAGGTGATACCGGGCTTAATGTGCTCAATCGTATCATGGGGATGCTACTTGCAGCCGTTGCAGTGGAGATTTTTGTTGGCGGCTTAAAAAGCGTATTTCCGCAGTTGTTGTAAGTTCACCGGGTCGCTAAATCGGGTCGCTCAATAATTTATTACAGCAACCCTCAATCATTAAGCATTGTAGTCGCTGTGTTAATATCATAAATTATGCTTGATTTTTACCGTGAAAGTCGCCATTTTAATAATCATGCAAGATGCCAAAACCTGTTAATAAGCTGTCAACAAGCTTTTAAAAAGATGCAAGCGTTAAACCATGCTAAGTTGATTAAAGCGATAAGACAGGTTGACTACCATGGTTACTAATGCAGTTAGCAGTTAATAATTACGAATGTAGTTAAGTAGTTAACAAGATAGTTCCTAACATAGTAACCAAAATAGGCACTGGGGCGGATAAAAGATAGAGGAGCGACGATGCAAAAAGATGCAAAAACAGATTACCAAAGCCTACTGCAAGCGGCAAAAGAGGCCAAAGCAGAAGCGATGATGCTGGAGTTTATTGAGCAAGCTGACGGCAAAATGGTACTACGTACCTCGAATGACGAATCAGAAAACTTGGTAAGTATTGAATTTTCTGACAAAGTGAAAGAACTGTTGGGAGAGGATACCCAGCTGATTGGGCAAAGTATGATTCATGCTGCCATTCAAACCTTAATGCAAAAGCAGCTTTCGCAGTGGCATGCCAATGTGTATGACGAAGAACCCGTGCATTACAGTTAACGCGTAAAACCTATTCATTGATTTTTTGAACCCGTAAGACTAAAGACTTATGGGTTTTTTTATGCTTGGATTTTTTATTTGTGAGCAAATCCTTTATAATTAGCCATAATTTTTCTTCTGTGTTTCACTTATCAAAAAGAGCCGCTACCATGCCTATGCAAACCGCCAATTTTTATACCATCAATCATTCCAATTATCCTGTCAAAACCATTGGAATTTTAGGTGGCGGACAACTGGGTATGATGTTGGCGCAAGCGGCATTGCCACTGGGTATCCGCTGCGTGTTTTTGGAAGATAGTGCCAATTGCCCGGCACGCTTACTGGGCAAAGTGTTTAGTAGCGAGCAATTTGAAGATTTTGCCCAAAGCTGCGATATTTTTACCTTAGAATTTGAAAACACCCCGCTCAAACCTGCCCAGTTTTTGGAATCGACCAAAACCTTGTACCCATCGTCATTTGCGCTATCGGTGGCACAAGATCGGTTAAATGAAAAAAACTTATTTAACCAATTAGATATCGCCACCGTGCCCTTTATGGCAGTGCATAGCAAAGCCGATATCCAAGCTGCCGCCGACAAATTGGGGCTACCTTTGGTACTCAAAACCACACGCGGGGGCTATGATGGCAAAGGGCAGTTTGTGGTCAAATCCGCTGACCAAATTGACACCGCGTGGGCAGAACTTGGTGACGCAACCAAAACAGCGCCGCTCATTGCCGAAGGCTTTATTCACTTTGAGCGCGAAGTATCTATCATTGCAGTGCGCGCCCAAAACGGTGAAATCCGCTATTATCCGCTCGTGCAAAATGAACATAGCAATGGTATTTTAGCCAAATCAACCGCACCTGCGCCCAATGTTGATAACCTTACGGAGCAAGCCCAAAGTAATATCAAAAAATTGCTCGAACATTTAAACTATGTGGGCGTGTTGACGTTAGAATTATTTGTGACATTTGAAGGCGGCGCTGAAAAATTGCTTGCCAATGAAATCGCACCCCGCGTGCACAACTCAGGGCACTGGAGTATTGAAGGCGCGGTAACCAGTCAATTTGAAAATCACATGCGCGCGGTGGCTGGATTACCACTTGGCGATACGTCCATTGTTAAACCATCAGTTATGTTAAATGTCATCGGCAAATACCCAAAACTGGACGAAGTCCTAGCCATCGCTGGCGTGCACGTGCACAATTATGATAAAGAAGAACGCGAAGGTCGAAAAATCGCTCATATCACTGTCATGCCGAGCGATAGCAGTCAACTGGATAACACGGTCGCGCAAGTGGTTGCAAAATTACCCAATAAATTGTCTGACTAAAGCCATGTAACTAAAGCTATGTGTCAGCAAACACACCGCAATCATCCGTGAGGTTGCGCATAGTCAAATCAAACGGGGGTTAAAGTTTGATATTACCCAATTTCTCCTCATCAATTTGCAGCTCGTTGGCAACTTCACTCACCGTTTGGCGATTGGTGCGGTCAAGGTAGGTTTGTGCGCGGTCAACTTCTTGGGTAAGTACATTGAGCGTTTGCTGCATATTACCCAGTGCTTTGACTTTAAAGGCATCAATCGCCTGCATGGTCTCATAGATGTGATTAAAGGATTTTTGCAGTTTTTCCAAGCCCACTGAACTGCCACTGGCTTGCTCATGCACTTGCGCGGTTTGGCGTTTGAGCATGACTGACGTTGATTCAATCAAACTACTGGTCGTTGAATTAAGCGCATTGATTTGGTCGAGCACCAGTTTTTGACTGCTCAGCGCTTGTGACACCATCACCGCAGTACGTAGCGCAGCAATCGTTGTCGTCGTGGCACGGTCAACGCCTTTGATAAGCTCTAAGTTGTTTTTGCGAATCATATCAAGCGCTAAATACCCTTGGATGTTAACCGCCAGTTGGGTCAAAAAATCCATATTTTTTTGGCGCACATAAAACAGCAGTTCTTCTTTAACCACGCGTGCTTTTTCAGGGTCAGTGGCTTCAAGCTCCCCGATTTTTTGCTCAAGGCGTTCATCAATTTTTTTACCGACATAAATATATTGACGGAGCGACTGCATCAGTGCCCACATATTGACCTTTTCCTGCTCAATACTGGCATTGTCTTTCATCAGTTCATCTTTGCCGTGATACAGGCTTTCGATGATGGCATTGATATGGGTTTGCGAAGATTGGTATTTACGAAAATAATCTTGCACGGATTTGCCCATTGGGATGATGCCCAAAAATTTGCGTGGACTTGATAGCGAACCTTGTCGGGTTGGATCTAGGTCTTCGACCACGCTGCGTAGCTCAGTCAAGGATTTGGCAATCGGGGAGTTGTCAAATAAGGCTTTATCCATGCTTTTGGCGGGACGATCAAGCATGCGATTTGCAATCTGCGCGGAAGCGCGAATTTCGGCACTACCTAGCTGATGAATGGCTTTGACTTTCTCATCGAATACAGACGTGTTGACAGGGGTTTGTAATACATGCATCACAAAATCGTTCACTTTGGCATCAAGTTCAGGCACTTTGGTTAGGTCAAGTTTGACCAGTTGGTCGGCTTCGTCTTGTGGCACAACGGCAACGGGTTGCGGCGCTTCAAGGGTGATGACAGGGCTGGTTTCTGGCGGGGTGAGTTCTGGCATGATATATCCTTGAGTTGTCTATATTGGTATTTGTATATTAACTTGCCTTTTAGTTTGTCTTGGTATTTTAGCGGTTTGAGCTAACGCTAGTTTGATTATCTTGGTAAATTATTTCATTTGTTGTTCGATTTGGGTAATCATTTTTTCCATGCGCGTTTGACGAATGATTTTTATGATTTATCGCATGATGCGACGTCACTATGATAGCGTGACAAAAAATTTTCCAATCAGATGTTAAAAAATAAAAGCCCAACAGTTAGTTGGGCTTTTATTTTTTAAAATTCTTGGTAATAAAATATATTATTGTACCCGTGATAGATATTCGCCAGTGCGGGTATCGACTTTGATTTTTTCGCCTTGTTGGACAAATAATGGCACACGTACTACCGCACCAGTTTCAAGCGTAGCAGGTTTGCCGCCGCCACCTGATGTATCGCCTTTTAGACCTGGGTCGGTTTCTGTGATGACTAACTCAACAAAGTTTGGCGCGGCAACGCTTAAAGGCACACCATTGAATAGGGTAATGGTACATTCTTCGTTGCTATTTTCTTTTAACCATTTTGCCGCATCGCCCATCGCATTTTTGTCGGCTTGTAGCTGCTCAAAGCTTTCTGGGTGCATAAAGTGCCAGAATTCGCCATCGTTGTATAGGTAGTTCATTTCAGTATCGACAACGTCAGCGCCTTCAAGGCTATCGCCAGATTTAAAGGTGTTTTCTAATACTTTACCCGTTTTTAGGTTACGCATTTTGACGCGGTTGAATGCTTGACCTTTACCTGGTTTAACGTATTCATTTTCTAAAATTGCAAAGGGGTTGCCTTCGTGCATGACTTTTAAGCCAGCTTTAAATTCATTGGTTGAGTAAGTTGCCATAAAATTTCCTAATAAGGTGTTGCGACTAAAAAATAACCGAGGTAAATCAAATCTTTGTATAATAGCCAATTTGCATAAATGCGCTGCCTACGCTGTAACCCTATCCGCAACAGGCGTTATCAGCAAGCGGCATTGACAATTGGATAAACACTATATGATAAACTATTTGGCGACACAAAAAAACTGGCAAAATGCGTTTTCTGATACCATCACGAGCTTTGCTGAATTAGCGCAAGCGTTGGATTTGCCGATAGATAGTTTTGACAGTCAGGTCGGTCAATTTCCCCTAAAAGTGCCGCGTCGCTTTGTGCAAAAAATGGGGAAAGGCGATATCCATGACCCACTGCTTAAGCAAGTGTTGCCGACGTTTCAAGAAACGGTACAAGTCACCGGCTTTGTCACCGACCCACTCGATGAACAACACGCCAATCCGGTCAAAGGCATCATTCATAAATACGCATCACGTGTGCTGATTCCTGTCACCGGGGCTTGCGTGGTCAATTGTCGCTATTGTTTTCGCCAGCACTTTGACTACCACGAGAATCTACCAACCCAAAACGATTGGCAAGCCATCAGTGCCTACATCACAGCGCACCCCGCAGTCAATGAAGTGATTTTAAGCGGCGGAGACCCATTATCGCTGAGCAACCGTCGTTTATTGGAGATTTTCACCACCCTTGAAGCACTACCCCAAGTGCAGACTATTCGTATCCATACCCGTGTACCTGTGATGATTCCTGAACGCTTAGATGAGCCGTTACTTGCGCGATTTGCTAACAGCCGCTGTCATATCGTCATGGTCATTCATGCCAATCACCCAAATGAAATCGACCAAGAAACACAAATATTTCTGGGTAAGGCAAAAAAAGCGGGTGTTACGTTACTTAACCAAACTGTGCTACTCAAGTCGATTAATGACGATGCGAATACGCTTGCAAGCTTGAACGAAAAATTATGGCAAGCGGGCGTCTTACCCTATTACTTGCATGTGCTTGATAAAGTTGCCGGGGCGAGCCATTTTTATATTTCAGATGAGCAAGCAGTCGCTTTGTACTGGGAGTTACTCGCCAAATGTGCTGGCTACTTGGTGCCAAAGTTGGTGCGAGAATTACCTAATAAGCCATTTAAAACCCCCATTGATTTGTATAACCACTAAAATTTGTTGAAAGACAACAACTAAATAAGGGGTTAGCTTTTATTTGTCTGTTAAATAGTGCAATTATCTTAAAATAGCTAGATAAAATATGGTTTTTGTGTTATTTATTGTTGTTAAACAAGTCGAAAAATGTTGTGCATTTGGGTGCAAAAAATGGTTACGGATCTCATATTAGACGATTTCTTACAGCGCATAAACGATACACCGACCAGTCCTATTGAACTTAAAGTGACCCAGAGTTCATTGCAGGATACAACCGATTGGCAGATGCACTTTAATCGTATGTCGGCGTGTGAGATGTATGACGAATATAAATTCGTGATAAACCAGTTGATGTTTGCCGATATTGACGACGTCAAACGCTTTGCATTGTTCGAGGAGGTTAATAAAGCCGTCAGCGTGTTACTCGGCAAATTACGGGTGAATTACCAAACCCAGCCCGGGATTTTAGATGAAGAAAAACAGCAAGGCTTAGATACCGTACTATCGGTACATTATCTGAGCATCATGTTTTACCATGTCATTTGGCAACGTGCGGCGGCTCGCCCTGAAGTGGCTGATAAAAAAGGCATCACTGGCTTATTTCGCCGTAAACCTCAATCCCTTACCCCCACCCAAGTCATTCAGCGCTGCCTATATAGTATCATGGTATTACTGCGCCAATCGCTGTTTGAAAAATATATCGGCTATCGTAAAGATACACAGGTAATTTGGCAATACCTGAATGCCTGCTATCGATTTGCAGTCACCAATGATTGGCAGTCTATCACCCTGCCAGTCAAACTGCATTCTGCCAATGAATATAGCAAACAGGGCGCACCGTTATCGATTGAGGCTATTTATTTTCACTGCTTGACGGTGGCGGTCACCAATCCTTATGCTTGTCGACGTGCGGATATTTTAGCCATTCAAAAAGTAAGTACCCAGTTGATAAAAGAGCTTATTATCAGTAAAGATTTGGTTGAAAAACCTTACCTATATATTGATTTAGAAGGTAAACAGCCGCCCCAACTGCTAGCAGTCGATGATTTATTCAATCCTTTTGCAGCAACTAGCAACTGTCTGTTTGTGATGTTTAGTCGGTTCTTTAAACGCTTGCATCAAACCATTACCCAAGGTCAAATCAGCACCGATGCTGAGATAAAAAATAGCGCGCGTCAGGCCAAATTGGTATTGAATAATCTGCAAGATGGTTTAAAGCCAGCGGCAGAGTATTATCATAGCCATTCAAAATGTGAAGTCGTGCTCGGCTTTAATAATATCCACTACATGCTTGCCAATAAAACCAGTTTGGGCAATCTCATTCAGGCCAATGAGCTGCCTGAGCGGTTAAAACCCAAAGCTCAAAATACTGAGTATCTTAAAAAATATACCGTTGTCGCGCTGAACAAAGAAAATCCCCAATCCATGTGCCTGTCGCATGTGTTTAGCTACGCCAATCAAATCGTTGACCCATATCCAAGCATCAGCCGTGGCGATAGCTATCACCCGCTGAATCAACTGCAAGTCAATTCCTTAATTGCGATGCGAAAGGTGAATGGTTCAAAAACTTGGCAGCTCGGCTATATTAAAGACAACCGTCAGGGTTTTATCGATACGCCCACTGGGCAACCAACCAACAAGACCTACTTGGAAATTGAAGCACAAGTGCAAGTGCATTGTCAAAATGTGATTCCCTGTGGCGTACGCTTTCAAAATGCCGGTAGCCGTCAGCCACATTTTGTTGCGGCATTTATAATTCCAACCGCCCCAAACAACACTAATAGCCAGACCCGTTTGCTGATGTCGCGCTTTGGCTACCAAGTGGCAGACAAGCTGGTGATACGTATTGATAACAAAGAAATTAACGTGCGTTTAACTGAGCTACTTGATATGACTGATGATATCGAAGAATACGCTTTTGTGAGAATTCAGTTTTAATCACTAAAAAATGGCAACAAAAGTTGCCAAATTAAACCTAACCCATTAAAAATAAAAGATTTTCATAGCTTTATAGCCGTTTTGATTGATTAATCATATAATAAGAAATTGAATCTAATATTATAAATAATTTATCAAAAAATTCGCTTATAATAGGTCGCTTAGTGCTCTATAAACCAAGCGTTTAATGGGATAGTTAATCGATGCAAAAACAAAAACAACTCAACCTGTTAATCATTGATGATAACCAGCTGTATGCCGAACACTTAGTTGGGTTATTAGAAAAACATTATTATAGACAGGTTAATTTAGGATTTTTGGATGCCAAAGACGAGCTGATAAAGTTATTGCGCCAGTCTTGGGACATTATTTTGATGGGGAATGCGTATGATTTATCGTTTAAAGACGTCAAAGAGATTTTAAAAGCCCACGATGCTCACATCCCCGTCATCGCTCTGTTGTCTGATGATGCTACTCATTACCCAGAGGCATTAACTGCCAATGAGCAAGCCCAGACCCAGCTTGTTAGCGACCCTGATAAAACCCATAAGTTATTACCTTTATATACCTATTGGGGTGCAGCGGATGCTTTGCGCAAAAATAAGTTACTGCGCATGGCCATTCGTATCTGCCGTGAACACGAGCATCATAAACTAGGGCGCGAGCTTGAGCGGCTAAAAATGGTGTTGAGCGATGCCGAACAGCGTGCCAATATTCTTATCAAAAACTCCAAGAGTGCAGTGGCTTACATTGAAGATGGTTTACATATTTATGCCAATGAGCCCTATCTTGAAATGTTTGGGTTTAAAACGCTCGATGAACTGATGGGGGTGCCGGTCGTCGACTTGATTGCGAGCAATAATATCCAAGATTTTAAAACGTTTTTAAAAGACTTTGAAAAAGGCAACCGTACAAACGTCGAATTTGAATTTGAAAGTGTGAGAAAAGATAATACCACCTTCGCCGCTAAACTGCAGTTAGCGGCTGCTACCTATGACGGTCAGCCGTGCCTACAAGTCATTATCCAGCCCAATGAACAAGCCAATAGTGCTGAGCTTGCCAAAAAACTTGAGGCGATGGAACGCATTGACTCAATCACCGGGCTATTTAATCGTCATGGTTTTGAAAGCCTGTTTCACCGACTGCGTGACGCGATTGTTGAGAAAAACCTATCTGTGGGTTTGATGGCGTTACGCGTCGATAATATTGGTAAAATCCATGCCAGTGTGGGGATTGAAGGAATTGATGGGGTGGTGGTGGCCGTTGCCAATATTCTTGAGCAACATCTCACTGAGATTATTGGGGAAAAGCGGGTGAAAAATGGCTATTTGAGCCGCTTTAATGATAGCATGTTTATGCTAATTATCCCTAATATGCGACAACAAGATTTGACAGCATTGGGACAAAAATTGGTTGCCGATATTAATAGCACCATTATTGAAATTGGTCATCGTACGGTTAAGACCACAGTAACCATTGGTGCAACCTTAGTCAACGCCAGTGCACCTGACACCAATAGTATTATTAACCGTGTCATCCAAGCCGTCGGCATGGCAGCCAAAGCCAATAAGGAAAGCAACGACGATAAAGATTTATTCTATTTATATGACCCAAGTAGTTTTGCCAGCAGTGATGACAGCGCGCTGTACGAATCGCTGCGTGATGCGCTAGAACATAACAAATTTAAATTATTATATCAGCCGATTTATGACGTGGAAAACGATGTCAGTAACATGTTTGAGGTATTTTTACGCCTGCCGCTAGCAGATGGCAGCTTAATGGCACCTGATAAATTCTTAGAAGTGGCCACCCGACATCAGTTGATGGATAAAATCGACCGTTGGATGTTGATTCAAGCCTGTAAAGATTTAAAACGTTACCGTCATGAGGTCGATGCCAGTGCCAGATTATTAGTGCATTTAAGCCCGACATCACTAGCCGATGCCACCTTGCCAAGCTTTATGAGTCGATTGATGCAAGCGTTAGAGACCAGCGAGCCGGGGGTGTTGACGTTGCAGTTTAATGAAACCATGGTAATTGATTATCTAGCGGTGGCAGCCAAACAAAGTCAGGAGCTTAACCAAATGGGTTGTCACCTAGGTATCTATAATTTTGGCTCGGCGGTCAATGCGATGGAAGTATTGGAATTTGTCAAACCTCAACTGGTACGACTCGATCGCAGCTATATCAAAGATTTGAGCAACAATGACAATGTCAATACCGTGGCAACGGTGGTGCGCGAAATCACTGAGCGCGGCTCCAGTTGTTTGATGCCTTTTATTGAAGACCCTGCCGCCATGTCAGCGGCGTGGACAGTCGGTGCGCGTTATTTGCAAGGGGCCTATTTGCAAAAAGCGAGTGACACCATGCACATCGAGAATGAAACCAGCTAAATCCAAGCGCTGAATTTATAAAGTAAAAAAGAGTTAGCCAAAATGCACCAAACAATCATTCATAAATCAAACCGATTGCCTATGCTAGGATGGGGTCTTTGTATCGTCATTGCGACAGGTTGTCAACATCAGCCACCCGCCGAGCGCCCAGCAGTTACCTTGCCCGTTTATAGCCAAGGGGATGCCGATAACGGTAAAAAGCAATACGAAGAAGCCTGTCTCAAATGCCACAAGCTGCAGCCAGGAAATAACGAGAAAGGCCCACAATTACTGCGTATTTATGGGGCAAAATCCGCCTTATTAACCGATTATCAATACACAGACGCACTGAAAAACAGCAATATGACGTGGACAGCGGAAAATTTGGACAAATATATCGCCCATCCAAAACAAACCATCGCAGGAACGCGTATGCGTTCTGACCCGATTGCTGATGCCAAAGTCCGCCAAGACATTATTGCCTATATTTCGACGCTTCGTTAAATTGCTTTATGGCTATGCCTTATTCACAATAATTTCGCTAGGGCAGTGGCAGCCTATGCCTTTTAGCGATAGTTTGAGTTAACATGATTAATAAACAAAATTTAAACCTTTAAAGGATAGACCACATGGTGATGGGTAACTTAGACAATCAGCCGTTACAACAACGATTGCAAGCCATGTTGGTGAGTATTAATGATATCGTCTTGGATAAACCTGAGGTGGTGAAGCTGGCGGTCGCTTGTTTGTTAGCCAATGGTCATTTACTGCTTCAAGATTTACCAGGAATGGGTAAAACCACGCTGGCGCACGCGATTGCCAACCATTTGGGGTTATCGTTTAATCGGGTGCAATTTACCAGCGATATGCTACCTGCCGATATTTTAGGAATTTCCCTGTATAAAACTGATACTGGCACGTTTGAATTTAAGCCAGGCCCCATATTTTGTCAGTTGTTACTTGCCGATGAAATTAATCGCTCTAGCCCAAAAACCCAATCTGCGCTGTTAGAGGCGATGGAAGAGCGGCAAGTATCGCAAGATGGGGTAACGCGAAAACTCCCTGAACCTTTTTTTGTGATTGCCACCCAAAACCCGACGCAGCAATCAGGTGTGTTTATTTTACCTGAGTCACAGCTGGATCGGTTTTTGATGTGTTTATCACTGGGTTATCCCTCAGTTAATGCAGAGCGGGAGTTGCTACTGGGTAAAGATAGACGTCAAATGCTGAGTCAAATTACCCCGATGTTAGATACCCAGTCATTGCAGCAGGCACAAGCGCAAGCCAAAGCCGTGTATATCGCAGATGTTGTGATTGACTACTTGCAGCGATTGGTAGCAAAAACGCGTGAGAGCCGAGACTATCATGGTCTATCTACCCGTGGTGTGTTGGCGCTAAAGCAAGCGGCACAAGCCTTTGCATATTTGGGTGGCTACAATGAAGTGACGCCAGAAGATATCCAAGCGGTATTTGCTGCCGTTGTCGATCATCGCTTGGGGCAAGCTTTTATCCCATTTAATCATTTGGGCGGTGAGCAGCCCCAATCGATTGCGACCCAATTGTTACGCCAAGTGCCGGTACTGGTGTAAACCATGATATATAACGTGTTTTAGCGTTAAAAACTTTCTCATTGCTGTATTTTTATTATTTGATTAAATTATCCGATTAAGAGCCCGCGCCTATCATGTTTGCCATTCGCCAGCGACTTGAAAACTACTTGCAAACATGGTTTAAGCGTCGAGCGCCGATTAGCCGCGACATCACCCTCAACCTGCGCAACGTATATATTTTTTTGAGTAAAGAAGGATTGCTGTACGCTTTTTTACTCATCATTACCTTTGTCGCAGGGATTAATTATGCCAATAATTTGGTGTTGGGTTTGTGCTTTTTGTTAGGTAGTCTACTCGTGGTGACCATCCATTATACCTTTGCCCACTTGGCAGGGTTGCAAATCAAATTGGTGGATATCAGCGATACACAAGTGGGTGGCAAAGTGCAAGTGCGACTGCAAATTAGTAGTGAGTCAAGGCAGCCGCATCGGCAAATTCGGTTAAGTTTTGCCAACAACGCCTTTGACTTTAAACAGCCGATACACCGCAAACCCAATACACAGTCCGCACCAAATGATTGGCTGTTGGTCAGTCAAATACAAGCGCCGCAACAGGTGAGCTTATGGTTAGCAGCCGACAAACGCGGCAAATTTGTGTTACCCAGACTCACGGTGAGTACCGTATATCCCTTAGGGATTTTGCAAGCTTGGTCGTATGTGTTTTTTGAAGGACACGCGTGGGTGTATCCTGCGCCACTGAGCTATGAGATGAAAGCCAGTCAGTTTGTACCATCTGATGATGAGCAAACCGCTGCCTTACACACCCAAGCAGGGCAGGAAGATTTTGACCAGCTGGATAATTATGTCCCAGGGGAATCATTGGCGCGTATTTCGTGGGCGCATGTCGCGCGCGGGCAAGGACTCATGTCAAAACGTTTTGTGGAGAGTGTGGGGCAGCAGCAATTGCTTGATTACTATCAAATGCCTGCGGTGACGCACGAAGAAAAACTCAGCCAGCTGCGCTATGGTGTGGATAGTTTGAGCCAAAGCCAAATCGCTTTTCAATTGCGACTGCCTGATGGTGAAGGCGCAATAGGTGAAGGACAAGCATTTCGTCAGCAATGTTTGCTAAGATTGGCAAAAACGCCATGAGTCGCCCCAACCCAAATCCCCCTAGCTTAACCTTATCTCAGCGCCTAAACCAAATCTCGGCGACTCAGTGGATATTGCTATCTCAACTGTTGATGGTGGCTTTTCACGTCAAAAATTTACCCATTTGGCTATCGGTGTATGCCTTTTTTATTATCCTCTTTCAATTGCAACCGCTGCGACGTTGGTTGCCCAACGCTTTGTATCGTCCGCGCTCATTACAGTTGATACAGTACACAGGATTTATTGCAAGCTTGGTGGGGCTGTATTTGACCTATCGTACTGCCTTTGGATTGGATGTCGGTATCGCGTTTTTGCTATTGTGTGCCGTCAGTAAGCTACTAGAATTGCATACCAGGCGTGATGGCTATGTGGTGCTGAGTTTATCACTGTTTGTATTGGCAGGGCTGTTCTTAATCAACCAAGATTTGATTACAACGCTACAAGTGGCGATTGGCACGATGGTCGTGCTGTTTGCCATGATTGCGCAAAATGATGATGGTACAGGACGCTACCGTACGCTTGGCTTATTGGTCGGTCAAGCGATTCCTCTGACCATTATTCTGTTTTTATTTTTTCCCCGATTGCCGCCGCTATGGTCGGTGCATTTGAGCGGCGTGCAAGCAAAGACAGGCATGTCAGATAGTATGTCACCGGGCGATTTTGCCAACCTCAGTCAATCGACTGAATTGGCGTTTCGGGTAGAATTTTTAGGCAATCAGCCAAGCCAACAAAATTTATATTGGCGCGGTTTGGTATTTTCTGATTTTGATGGCACCACCTGGCGCGCCAATCCTCGCACCTCGCTTTGGACGCCCAATCAGCCGTTTGCTGATTGGTTGTTGCCGACGTTGAAGCTGAGTAAACGCTTTACCTTAGCCGTTATCCCTGACTATCGGGTGATTTTGGAGCAGACGGGACAAAATTGGTTATTTGGGCTTGATTATCCGATAACCAACCAAAAAGGCATTGGGCTGACGTCGGATTTTACCCTACGGTATTGGGATACTGTCAATCAGCGTTTTACTTATCAAGTGCATTGGTTAGATGATGCGCCTATCAATTTAGCCTTATCCACCCAGCAGCGTCAGGTCAATTTAGCATTGCCAGCAGGCGGTAATCCGCAAAGTCGCCAATTTGCGCAGCGACTCTACCACCAAGCAGGCGATGACCCGATTGCCTATACCAACGCCATCGCGCAGTGGATGCGTAGCCAGCAGTTTCGCTACACCTTATCACCCCCTACCTTGGGTAGTAATCGCATCGATGATTTTTTATTTGCTACCCGTGCAGGGTTTTGTGAGCATTATGCGTCAAGTTTTACTTACCTTATGCGAGCGGCAGGTGTGCCTGCTCGGGTGGTAGCCGGGTATCAAGGTGGGCAGTTAGGGCGTGATGGCAAAAGTTGGGAAGTACGGCAAATGGATGCCCATGCATGGAGCGAGATTTGGGTGCAAGGGCGCGGCTGGGTGCGGGTAGATCCTACGGGCTTTGTCGCTCCCAATCGGGTCGAGCAGGGTATGGACACTGTCACCCAAGACGCTGGGGCAAAAATGTTTGGTGAGGGCGTGGCAGGACAAATTAGCTATCAGCAGTTTCAAATGCTGCAGCAAGCGCGCCGCTTGTTTGACCAAGCTAGCTATTATTGGCAACGCGATGTGGTCGGCTATGACCAAGACCGCCAGCGGTCATCGCTGTTTAAATGGCTCAATATCCAATCTGTCTATCAGCAAGTGATGGTGATGTTTGTCACCCTTGTGAGCGTCCTTGCGCTATTGGGATTGTGGCTGTGGTGGCGTCGTCGCCGGGTGTGGGATAGGGATGATTGGATTATGGTACAGTTATCCAATCGCTTGGCAAAAAAAGACAAAACGCTCGCAAGGCAGGATAGTGAAGGGGTGCTGGCTTGGCTTACTCGACTTGAGCCAAAGGTCACCGATAAGGTAGCCCTTCAAGCACTTGCCGCGCTATATCGACAAATCCGCTATCAGCACCCCACGGATAACAAACAATCCATGCGGCAATTAGACAATTTGGCAAAAACCATCGCGCTAAAAAAATCCCCTTAATATTCAATATTTGTTTGCTATACTCTATAGAATTGAAATAAATATAGTAAATAAATATAGGGCTCACTAAATATGAGTAATTTACCTACGCCACCGCTACAAACCGAGAGTAAAAACTCATTACCCTTGATTATCTTTGGCATTATCTTGGCGCTTGGTCTCATCGCCGCGGCATTTGTACTGGGCACGCAGTTTAAGAATCTAAAACAGTCCGGTACAATCACTGTCAAAGGCTTAGCGGAAGCCCCTTACAAAGCCAATCTTGCCCAAATCCAAATGGGTGTCAGCGCTTGGGGACAAGACTATGCAGGTGCGCTCGCCAATGGTAAAAATGACTTTAAAGCGCTGCAGCAGTTTGTGGCAAGCAAAGGCTTTAGCGTGTCTAGTCAAAATGTCACGCCCATAAGCGTTGAGCCGTATAATGAAGACTATGTGGATGGATGAGCAGGGACAAACCCGCACCCGCCAAAATGGCTATAAAGCTACCCAAACGCTGTCAATTAGCAGTCAAGAACTCAATAAAATCACCAATATGCTTGCTCAAGTGCAAAATTATCGTATCAGCCATGAATCAGTGACGTTTGAAAAGCCGCAATATCTGCTCAATGACCTTGAGAAAATCAAGCATGATTTGATTGCCAAAGCCACCGATGATGCTAACAAACGCGCCGAAGAATTTGCCAAAACTGGTCATGCCAAAGTAGGGGTAATGCGCTCAGCATCGCAAGCGTCATTTAATATTTTGGATGCGCATAACCCTGACACCGATGACTCAGATTATGGCGGTACGTATGATAAAGATGGCGTGGATAAATTGGTACGGCTCGTTGTCACCATTGATTATGCGATTGAGCAGTAATGACACAATCAATGAAGGCAGTTTTTATGAATAGCTTTGCTAAAATTAAGGCATGAGAGTGTTTGATACTGTTATCATTCGCCAGTTTCGCCCATGACAATGCTAACCAAAAAGAGCGTTGTTATCTGTTTTAATAATAAGTTAAAAATTACGCAAAGTTGGATTGTTCATACAGGTGGCGGTGCAAGGGTCACTTATACCACAATGATTTTGGGTAAAAAGACATAGCCTAATGCCAACAATATGTTTTGGTGTGACAAGAGTAAAGATAACAAATGAGATATATGCGCTAATTAACACCAAGTGATAAAAAAACGACAATCATATATTGTCGTTTTTTTAGCTTTAACTTTAAATTACAAATTCGGATTTAGCCACTTTTCTGCTGTAGCTTTATCCCAGCCTTTACGCGTTGCATAATCTTCAAGCTGGTCTTGACTGATTTTACCGACATTAAAATAATCACTCTCTGGGTGGCTATAATAAAACCCACTCACGCTAGACGCAGGGTACATGGCATAGCTTTCTGTCAAATACGTCCCAATGGCATTGGTGGTATCAAGCCAGTCAAACAGCTTGCCTTTTTCGGTGTGGTCAGGGCAGGCAGGATAACCCGGCGCAGGGCGAATGCCGACATATTTTTCTTTGATGAGTTCATCATTGGTTAGGCTTTCATTCGCTTGATAGCCCCAATACTGTTTACGAATCAACTCATGCAAATGCTCAGCAAATGCCTCAGCAAAACGGTCGCAAAGCGCCTGTACCATGATGGCACTATAATCATCGCCTTTGGCTTTATAGTCATTGGCAAGTGCTTCTGCCCCAAACAATGACACGGTAAAACCACCGAGATAATCGGTTTTTTCAGGACTGATAAAATCCGCTAGGCTGTAATTAGGTTTACCACTGGCTTTATCAGATTGCTGGCGTAAATGCTCAAAGGTGTGCGTGACATGGCCTTGCTCATCGAGTACCTGCACCGTGTCTGAGCTTGGGCGTTGGGCAGGGCTTAGTCTAAACACCGCTTTAGCTGTGACCAATTTTTCCTTGATTAATTTATCAATCATGGTTTGGGCATTGGCAAATAAGTCTTTGGCTTCCTCCCCGACGATGCTATCATCAAAGATTTTGGGATATTTGCCGACCAATCCCCAAGAGATAAAGAAAGGTGTCCAGTCGATATAAGGCAATAAATTTTGTAACGGATAATCGTCCAAAATGACTTGTCCTAATTGGTTGGGCTTAGGCGGCGTGTAGTTCGCCCAGTCATATTGGAAGCCTTGTTCAATCGATTCCGCATACGACAGCTTCGCCGCTTTGGGTTGGCGATTGGCAAGGCGTTCACGGACTTCGCCATACTCTTGACGCAGCTCACTGATAAAATCGACGCGTTTTTCTTTGGAGAGTAAAGTCGTCGCTACGCCCACTGCGCGGCTGGCATCGGCAACATAGACAACCGCATCGTTTTGATAGTTGGGCTCGATTTTTACCGCGGTATGGGCTTTTGAAGTCGTCGCACCGCCAATCAGTAGGGGCAGATTAAAGCCTTGCTCCTGCATTTGTTTGGCGACGTACACCATTTCATCAAGGCTCGGGGTAATCAAGCCTGACAAGCCGATGATATCGACGTTTTCATCTTTGGCGACTTGTAGGATTTTTTCACAAGGCACCATCACGCCTAAGTCGATGATGTCATAGCCATTACAGCCAAGCACTACGCCAACGATGTTTTTGCCGATGTCATGCACATCGCCTTTCACCGTTGCCATGAGTACTTTGCCTTTGGTTTCGCCTGCAACTTTTTCTTTTTCGATATACGGATTAAGCCATGCCACCGCTTGCTTCATCACACGGGCGGATTTTACCACTTGCGGTAGGAACATTTTGCCTGCCCCAAACAAGTCACCGACCACGTTCATACCGTCCATCAAAGGTCCTTCGATGACGTCTAAGGGACGCGAGAATTTTAGCCGTGCTTCTTCAGTGTCTTCATTGATATAAGTGGTTACCCCTTTAACTAACGCATGTTCAATGCGTTTTTCGACGGGCAATTCACGCCATGACAAATCGACGGTGCTGTCTTTTTTCTTACCGCTCAAATAGTTTTCTGCCACTTGCATCAAATGGTCGGTGGCGTCTTGACCTGACTCGCCTTGGTTGCGGTTCAAAATCACGTCTTCAATAGCATTTCTAGCGTCTGGCTCGATATCGTCATACAGCTCTAGCATGGCGGGGTTGACAATCCCCATGGTCATGCCGTTTTTGATAGCGTGGTACAAGAACACGGCGTGAATGGCTTCACGAATGGGATTGCCACGAAATGAGAACGACACATTGGACACACCACCTGATACCATGGCGTTGGGCAAATTATCGGTAATCCATCGGGTGGCATTGATAAAGTCTAAGCCGTAATTGTTATGCTCTTCAATCCCCGTGGCGACGGCAAAAATATTGGGGTCAAAGATGATATCTTCACTCGGAAAACCGATTTCATCAACCAAAATATCGTATGAGCGTTTGCAGATTTCGATTTTACGCTCAAAACTGTCCGCCTGTCCGTCTTCATCGAACGCCATGACGATAATCGCCGCCCCATAACGCTGACATAGCTTGGCTTTTTCCACAAACTCTGTCTTGCCTTCTTTTAACGAGATCGAATTGACCACAGATTTGCCTTGCGTGCATTTAAGACCCGCTTCGATGATGTCCCATTTTGACGAATCAATCATCAGCGGTACACGGCTGATATCTGGCTCACTGGCGACCAAATTGACAAAGTGAATCATCGCCGCCTTGCTATCTAGCATGGCTTCATCCATGTTGATATCAACGACTTGGGCGCCGCCTTCAACTTGGTCACGAGCCACGTCCAATGCTTCGGTGTATTGTTCGTTTTTGATGAGACGCAAAAATTTCTTTGAACCTGTGACATTGGTACGTTCACCGACATTGACAAACAGGCTATCACGGGTGATGTTGAACGCTTCGAGTCCCGACAATCGGCAAGCTGGCTTGTAGTCTGGCAGCTGGCGTGGGGCAAAGGGTGACGTCATCTCGACAATTTTGGCGATATGTTTGGGCGTGGTACCACAGCAGCCGCCCACAATATTGACCAAGCCAGATTTGGCATAGTCGGCAACCATGGTGGCAGTTTGTTCAGGGGTTTCGTCATATTCCCCAAACTCGTTGGGCAAGCCTGCATTGGGGTGAGCGGACACAAAAGTTTCGCACACATCCGACAAGGTTTTGATATGCGGCTTTAACGCATCTGCGCCCAGTGCACAGTTAAACCCAATCGAAATCGGCTTGGCGTGGCGGATTGAGTTATAAAACGCCTCGGCAGTTTGCCCCGACAGCGTACGTCCCGACGCATCGGTAATGGTGCCCGAAATCATAATCGGCAATTCAAACCCAATGGCCTCAAACACGCCCGTCACCGCAAAAATCGCTGCTTTGGCGTTTAGGGTATCGAACACGGTTTCTATCAAGATGATATCGGCACCGCCTTCAATCAAAGCGTAAGTCGCCTCGGTATAGTTATCAACCAGTTCATCGAAGGTGACGTTACGAAAGGCGGGGTCATTGACATCGGGTGAAATCGAGCAAGTGCGAGAGGTGGGACCAATCACGCCTGCCACAAACCGAGGTTTTTCTGGGTTTATCGCAGTGACTTCATCACACACTTGACGGGCGAGGGCGGCGGCGGATTTGTTAATCTCATAAACGAGATTTTCCATGCCGTAGTCTGCCATCGAAATTTGCGTGCCATTAAAACTGTTGGTTTCAATGATATCTGCGCCTGCCTCAAGATACGAGCGGTGAATATCACGGATGATATGCGGCTGGGTCAGTACCAATAAGTCATTGTTGCCTTTGACGTCACGTCCAAAATTGGCAAATCGCTCACCACGGTAGTCTGCCTCGATGAGTTTATAGTTTTGGATTTCTGTCCCCATCGCCCCGTCAAGGAACAAAATCCGCTGTTTTAACAGGTCAGCTAAACGCGCTTTATTGGTCGCTTGTATGGCTTTGAACGGAAAGCTGGCAGGGGGTGTAAGTTGAAAATTGGTTGGGTCGTGGGGTTTGTGACTGGTAGGTGCGTTACTGGTGCTGATACTCATCGAAAGGCTTGTCCTGATTCAAATTGTCATAGGTATCTGTTAATAAGTCGATTATAACATTTTGTCGCCGCTCAATCGTTAGATTTGTGGAATAACCTGTTGAATGAAAATTTTAGCTAAAACCTAATTTGTGTATAAAAGCATGAGGCAGAGAGAATGAAAATAGCGTTAATCTTTAATATGTAGATTAACGGCTATTCTCATATACACTTTGCTATAATATATATTTTAAATACATGTTAAAACGATGGTTGCCCTAATAAGTGAGCATAGCCATGCAACAAATCAGATTACCTAACAAACCCCCTTATTCTCCCCATCCTGTACTCAATTTAGGCTTTCGCATTTTCTTTTTAGGTGCAGCAGTGTTTGCGATTTTGACGATGCTGAAATGGGCATACATAACGTTTGCCACGCGGTTTGAGTTTGATGGTACGAATCAGATGATGCCGTTTTACTGGCATGGTCATGAGATGTTGTATGGTTACGCACTGGCAGTGATTGCAGGGTTTTTGTTGACCGCCGTGAAAGCTTGGACTCAGCAGTCTATGCCTTATGGTTATAAGTTGTTGGTAATTTTTGTACCTTGGGCGTTGGCTCGAGTGTTATTTTTGGCCAACGGCATCAATATCAACACCGGCACGCTGATAGCGGCTGCGAGTGATATCATATTTTGGTTATTAACCGCCTCTTTTGTTATCTTACCGATTTATCGCGTTCGGCAAAAACGCCAAATCGGTATCGTGGCTAAGTTGCTTTTATTATTCATCGGACAGGTTTGGTTTTATGTTGCGCTATTTACCCAAAACAATAATGGCATGCATATGAGCCTGTTATTTGGGTTGTATTTGATTGTTGGCGTGGTGCTTACCATCGGTAGACGCGTGATGCCAATGTTTATTGAACATGGGATAGCTACGGGTGGGGAAGTACGACAGAAAGTTAAAAATTCTGATTTGCTGGATCGGCTCAGTCTGTTAGGATTTTTTGCCTTTATGCTGAGTGATGTGTTTCTAACGGGCTATCGTTGGGCAGTGTGTGCCAGCGGTACGGCAGCGCTAGTCATTGCGATCAGCAATTTAATACGACTTAAAAACTGGTATTTGCCAGAAATTTGGTCAAAACCACTACTGTGGTCACTTTGGCTAAGCTTTTTTGGTATGGTGATTGGGTTTTTCCTATTTGTATTAGTCCCTTTTGGTATCATCAATCACAGCTTAGCGATGCATGCCGTTGTGATATCAGGTATTGGGCTAATGACACTGGCAATGATGTCGCGGGTATCTTTGGGTCATACCGGACGTAATATCCATCAGCCGCCCAAAACCGTTACTGTCATTTTTATTAGCATGACGATGGCTTGGTTGGCGAGGGCGGTATTGGGTTGGATACTGCCTGATTATTACTTTGCTACGCTGGCAATGGCTCAAGCGTTTTGGATTGTCGCCTTCTTGGTATTTGTAGCGAGTTATGCGCCTATCTTAACTTTGCCAAGAACAGATAAATTATTTGGTTAGTTTATTTAACGGTAAACTGCTCATCAGCTATGGCAACTTTGGGTGGCTCGATATAAGGTAACACAGCGCCACGGCAACTTTCTCTACTATTTTTAGTCGCAGCAAGCAGCTTTAAGCGCGCCAAATACTGGGCTTTTAACGCATTAAAGCTTTGTTTATCCACACCCGATGTATTTAAGGCGGTTAATTCAGCCGTAGCGACCCAGCGGTCAACAGTATTATAGTGCTCGCGAGAATGGCGCCAACCAAACTCACAAAATTCTGCTTCTGCCCAAATAAGTTTGACTTCACTATCGGCTACTGTTTTGACGAGCGGGGTAAACGCAGGCGTTTGTTTAATGGTCAACAGACTTGCCCAAAGATCGGGACGCTGTAAACCTGATGTAGGCGGAATGTCTGCTGTCAAAGGCAGTTTGTCAACTTGGTTGGTTTTTAACGCCTCAACAATACTTAATGCTTCAGCCAGCGCAGATAAGCTGATGTTTTTAACCTTTTGTATCATCATACCTTCATAATTTTGTCATATTATCAGCATTTTTAATGCTCATTAGAGAACGTCAATATGCCAAATAATCAGCCCACTGCTAATAGCAACCTCACTATCAGCAATCATATTACCGATATGCTTGATGACCTGCCCCAATCACAGTTTTTAAATGATGAAACCCTCAAAAACAATGATAGACTGCGACAACAAATGCATGAAGACTTGATTGACAGCTATGACGAAGAGATTGAGTCGGAAAT
This sequence comes from Moraxella sp. CTOTU47618, assembly GCF_032017425.1. NCBI lineage: Bacteria > Pseudomonadati > Pseudomonadota > Gammaproteobacteria > Moraxellales > Moraxellaceae > Moraxella > Moraxella sp. CTOTU47618. Next base: position 56,402 of record NZ_DALZPW010000010.1, read on the forward strand.
GGACGACTACATCCAAGATTTACGGTATGACGGGCAGCCGTTAACCGACAGCCAAAAAATCGCTCGCCATATTTATTTTAATGAATTGATTCGTCTGCAAAAAGAACTCATTAAATTGCAAGATTGGGTAGTAGCAACCGGTGAGCGCATCGTTGTCATCTTTGAAGGTCGCGATTCAGCAGGTAAAGGCGGTGCTATCAAACGTATCACCCAACGGCTCAATCCGCGCGTCTGCCGTGTGGCAGCCCTGCCAGCGCCCAATGACCGCGAAAAGACCCAATGGTATTTTCAGCGCTATGTCGCGCACCTGCCAGCCGCGGGCGAGATTGTGTTATTTGACCGCAGTTGGTACAACCGTGCTGGGGTTGAGCGAGTGATGGGATTTTGTACTGACGCGCAATACGAAGAGTTTTTTGAGTCAGTGCCAGAATTTGAGCGTATGTTGGTGCGCTCGGGGATTCGCTTAATCAAATATTGGTTTTCTATTTCAGATGACGAGCAAGAGTCACGCTTTATGAGCCGTATTTATGACCCGCTAAAACAGTGGAAACTCTCACCGATGGATTTAGAATCGCGCCGCCGCTGGGAAGATTATACCAAAGCCAAGGAAGTGATGTTTGAACGCACCCATATCCCAGAAGCTCGTTGGTGGGTGGTTGAGGGTGATGATAAGAAAAAAGCGCGGCTAAACTGCATCAACCATCTGCTCTCACAAATTCCCTACCAAGAAATACAACGGGATGAAGTGGTATTGCCAGAGCGTGAGCATCACGACAATTACCAACGTGAGCCTATCGCTGAAGATATGTATGTGCCCAACGTGTACTAATTTTTTTAGTTTACTCCCACAAAAAGGATACGCTATGTATCCTTTTTTAAATGCCCCCTGTTGTTGGTAAAGTAAGCTTCAGCAGTGGGCAAGTCAGCGCTTAAAGAGACTGACTTGGAAACCGCAAATCTGCCCATCGTGTTCTAGGTTCTGTAGGGTAATTTGCAAACCATGCAGCTCAGCGATACGGCGCACAATCGACAGACCCAAGCCACTACCAATCTCAGCTTGACCTGCGGGACGAAAAAACCGCTCTGATAGCCGAGCAAGGTCGATAGGTGCAACCCCATTGCCATTGTCGATGACTGAAATCACCTCGCTATCTAACACTAACCGAATCGTGGTATGGTCAGGGCTATAGCGAATGGCATTGTCCAATAGGTTACGCAGCAAAATGCCGATTAACGTGGCGTTACCTGTCAAAGGCAAAATAGCTTTGGCATCCACTAACACATCACGGCGTAATTGGCTGTTTTTTTCGCGGGCACGACGGTTGACTTCTGAGAGGATATCATTGGATAGGGCTATCCAATCAATCGGTGCAAAGGTCTGCGGGTCGAGCCCTTGCTGTGGCGCCAGTTTTGCCAAAATCAGCAATTGTTCGACCAGTCGATTGGCGCGCTCATTACTATGACTGATTTGTCGGCAGTGACTCAGGAGTGCATCGGTTTGACTATCGGTTAAATTGGCTTGCAAAATGGTTTGTTGTAGTACATCGGTCTGTAGTTTGATGGCAGTGAGCGGGCTGCGTAATTCATGAGAGGCATCTGCGGTAAAGCGTTTTTCACGCTCAAGGGTATCCGCGACTTTATCAAATAACTCATTAAGCGCGTTTAGCAAGGGTTGAATTTCTAATGGTGTATCGACCGATAATGGGGTTTTATCTTCAGGGCTGCGAGTGCTCAACAAGTCACTAATCCGTTTAAGTGGAACAAACCCTCGTCGCACTGACAGCCATGTCAGCATAATCAATAGCAGCACCCCAATCAGCGAGGGAACGAGTTGAATGGTTAATGATTTATAGATAATCTCTTGACGCGAATTAAGGTTTTGCCCGATAGCGATGAGATGGTTGGTAGCGTCGTCATGCGCATAAAACAGGCGCCACGAGTGACTAAAGGGATTGAGCTCTTGATAGGCACTGTTGTTTTCCAAAAACCCATGTTGTTTGGGCAAAAATGTAAAATGCTGACCGTCTTTATCAGCCATCAGTAATTTACCGTTTTGATCCCAAATCGCAAAACCCATATAGTCTTCTTCGGCATCCCCTAAATCGCCTGATAGCAAGCCATTTTCAAGATTTAAAATTTTAGGCTCATTGGCAGGGTTGGTGAGATGAAGCTTAACGTCTTGAGAAATACCAATCAGATAGCGGGCTAATTGGGTGATTTGGGTGTCATTGATTTCGTTGATTTCGTGCGAAAGCCGCCATACCGATATGAGGGTAATCGATAGCCAAATAATCGGTAGTCCGATGAGCAGGGAGTTGAGTAGCTGCCTTTGGATACTATAAGGTTTTTGGGTGGTAGGGGTCATAATGGTAACCGCTTAAAGCGGGATATCGGGCGAATCATTCAGGGCGCTGCAAGGCAGGATTGAGATAATAGCCAATACCACGCCGAGTGAGGATAAAATCATTGCCGAGTTTTTTTCGCAGGTTATGAATATGTACTTCAATCGCGTTGCTTTCGATATCTTGCTGCCAACCGTATAGCTTATCCTCAAGGCTGGCACGGCTATGCACCAAATTGGGATAGCTAATAAACTGCTCAAGAACGGTGATTTCTTTGGCAGTCAAGTCCACCCATTTTCCTTGATAAAAAACTTGCTGCTGCTGTGGCAAATAGCTGACATCCCCATAGCGGATTTCAGTCTGACTGCGACCTTGGCTACGGCGAATCAAAGCCTGCAAACGGGCAACCACTTCATCTAAAGCAAACGGTTTGACCAAATAATCGTCTGCGCCAGCATTGAGACCTGCCACGCGGTTGGCAATGGCATCGCGCGCCGTAATAATCAAGACAGGCGTGTCAATCTTTTGTTGTCGCCAGTTGGCTAAAATGGTCATCCCATCGCCACGTGGCAAGGTCAAATCCAATAACACGGCATCAAACACCCCTTCATGAATGGCCATTTCACCGAGTTTGGCATCCGCAAACCAATCCACCATCATATTTTGTTGGCTCAAGCCTTTGACAATGCCATCGGCAATGGTGGCATCATCTTCAATCAGTAAAATTCGGGTCATGAGGGTATTCCGTGGGTTTTATCTTATTTTTTAGCAAAGGTATTTATTGAACGGTTTTTTCACCCGTTATCATCGATTTTACCAAGTTTTGTTGTTGTAGTCTTCCCATTATAATCGCGGCTGCCACATGTAAAGGGACTAGTACCCAAAGACTGTTGGCTAAAAATTCGTGAATCGCTTGGATGCTATCGTCTCCCCAAAATTGGTCGGTGGTTTGCAGATAGCCTGTGACACCCAGCGCAATAATAACGCCCCACAGTGCAAACATCATCAGCGCACCCAACGGATTGTGACCCAGATGACCTTGAAACTTATGCTGCTTGATGTCGGTCATATGATCGCGAATGCGGGTAGGGGTAGGGAAAAAATTATTAAATCTGGCGTATTGGCTACCCACCAATCCCCAAATCAAACGAGACACTACCAGCGCCACGACGGCATAACCCATGTACTCATGCACATCACTACCACCTTCAGTGACGATAAGGTTGGCAAAAATACCCGCAGCGACTGCCCAATGAGTGATGCGCACCCAAATATCCCAGACTTTGACGGTTTGTGCAGATTGTGGTTGTGGTAACATTGTTATTTTCCATTGTCTAAAATATCAACACGGCTAAATTAGCCGTGTGAAGGCATAACATTGGCAAACCTACCTCAAATTGCGGTGGTTGGACGGTTTGCTTATCCTATCATTAGTCGATTTCTGATTTAACGATTTTGCCGTCTTTGGTATCAAAGTACATTTCGACTTTTTTCCCACCTTTGCTTTTGCCATACATTTCATAGCAGTTGCCATCGGTTTTGAATTTTTTGATAGTAAAGCCATGTTTTTCTAACGCTTTTTGAAAATCGGCTTGCGGGATTTGTTCGTTTTTTGGGTGCGCTTGGCAGTTGGCTTCGGCAAATGCGCTGCTAGCTGATAACATAGCGAGTGCCAATAAGCCTGAGGTAATTAATGATTTTTTCATAATGCCATCCTAAGTTTTTGATAAAGTTGTTAGGTCACGGGATAAGGTTGATACTGAGGTATATCCGAGTGGCTGAGTGTATTAAAACAACGTAACCTTAACGAAAACTTAGCTGAAGATAGCGCAATAAAAATTGAAGCGAAAAATTAAAACCACTTGCAAAAGCAAAATTTTTTGGTAAAATGGCACTCCTACTTACGCAAGTAGATTGTTAGACCCTTTTAGGCATATAGCTCAGTTGGTTAGAGCACCACCTTGACATGGTGGGGGTCGTCTGTTCGAGTCAGATTATGCCTACCATATTCCAAAAGCCCCAGTCGATTGATTGGGGCTTTTTTATTGCAGTGATATCAAGGGTTTACGTGGTTTTTCGAGAATTGAAATTTTGACCACTTTTGTGATTTTGGGCACCTTTTTTACTACAGAAATTGAATGGTGACCAAAAGGTGACCATTTGGTGACCACGCATTTTTTTAAGAATTTTAATTTCACACCCACTTGTTTTTGGTCACTTTAGTAAAAATAAATAAACTTCACTGTTTTACTAATTAAGACTCAGCCGCCTGTGTGGTGGTGAAGAAAAACTGGTCAGCCGCGCCCTTAAAATCTTTTTTCTAAGCCGCCTGTGTGGCGGTGAATCTACTCGTGTCCCTTTATCAAATAACCAATGTTTTCTAAGCCGCCTATGTGGCGGTGAATCAATTATTGCGGTTATGAGCCTAAATGATGAATTTCTAAGCCGCCTATGTGGCGGTGAATTTTTACTGGCTATTGTATGTCGTTGCAATAATTTTCTAAGCCGCCTGTGTGGCGGTGAATATATTCGTCAAACATAAACTTAAATATATTAGTTTCTAAGCCGCCTGTGTGGCGGTGAATATCCCCTTACCAATTAAGTGGTGCTTTATTTTTTTCTAAGCCGCCTGTGTGGCGGTGAATATAGATTTATCTATACGTGGTTCATTAGGGACATTTCTAAGCCGCCTGTGTGGCGGTGAATATGGGTGATATTGCTATTGACCATCAACAAACTTTCTAAGCCGCCTGTGTGGCGGTGAATAACGTCAAACCGTGTAAGCCTTGATGATGGCGTTTCTAAGCCGCCTGTGTGGCGGTGAATATGATGTTCGTCGGTGCTTGTCTCTTTCTAATTTTCTAAGCCGCCTGTGTGGCGGTGAATAGCAAGTCTTAACAGGTGCAGGGCTGACGCTTTTTCTAAGCCGCCTGTGTGGCGGTGAATAACCTAGCAATTAAGCTAGGTTTTTTATTTAATTTCTAAGCCGCCTGTGTGGCGGTGAATCTTTTGGCTTGAAGTTCTAGAAGATGATGAATTTTCTAAGCCGCCTGTGTGGCGGTGAATTGAAGCAATCACTGAGATTATTGACGTTAAATTTTTCTAAGCCGCCTGTGTGGCGGTGAATGGTTAAAAACGTCAATGATGCACTATCAGCTGATTTCTAAGCCGCCTGTGTGGCGGTGAATTTATTGATAACTTGCTCACTGGCATCTAGATATTTCTAAGCCGCCTGTGTGGCGGTGAATCCGTCGGTGATGTTGACGCTGCATACGGGTATTTTCTAAGCCGCCTGTGTGGCGGTGAATAAAACAATGAGCCAACGAAATAATTTTTTCATTTTCTAAGCCGCCTGTGTGGCGGTGAATAGTCTATCCATTTTCGTGATGATGGTACTATCTTTCTAAGCCGCCTGTGTGGCGGTGAAGGGGTATATGCGTATAAGCAACTATCCGCACAGTTTCTAAGCCGCCTATGTGGCGGTGAAGAGAAGTGCTAAGTTTCCCTTGTGTCTCAAATTTTTCTAAGCCGCCTATGTGGCGGTGAAGTAACCAGTATTTCTGAGCAATTTATCAAACAATTTCTAAGCCGCCTATGTGGCGGTGAAGCTTGGGTGTCGTTGAGTGGGGCAGTTTGTTTATTTCTAAGCCGCCTATGTGGCGGTGAAGAATCGTACTATCAATCGGATTGCCTTTGTTTTTTTCTAAGCCGCCTATGTGGCGGTGAAGCCCTGCTATCACCGACCCTTTGGAATTTGGTATTTCTAAGCCGCCTATGTGGCGGTGAAGCTTGGGTGTCGTTGAGTGGGGCAGTT
>NZ_DALZPW010000010.1:62657-95940 GCF_032017425.1 Moraxella sp. CTOTU47618
TGTTTATTTCTAAGCCGCCTATGTGGCGGTGAAGTGATTGAAGCGACCAAGCTTGATATCGAGTATTTTCTAAGCCGCCTATGTGGCGGTGAAGAGTGTTAAATTGGTGGCGTTCATTGTCATACGTTTCTAAGCCGCCTATGTGGCGGTGAAGGTCTAGCCACCTTGTAGTAATGTTTTCTCGTCTTTCTAAGCCGCCTATGTGGCGGTGAAGGCAACCAGTCTGCCATGTCAACAAAACTTGATTTTCTAAGCCGCCTATGTGGCGGTGAAGGCATCAACGGCTAAACGGTAAAATCTACGAGTTTTCTAAGCCGCCTATGTGGCGGTGAAGTCGAGGATGTACTAAAACAAACGCGGTTTGATTTTCTAAGCCGCCTATGTGGCGGTGAAGGCCTATGTGGTAGTAGCTGAGTACTTTAGAATTTTCTAAGCCGCCTATGTGGCGGTGAAGTCTTGTTGCAGCTAACTAGATTGCTTGTCTAATTTCTAAGCCGCCTATGTGGCGGTGAAGGCATAAAAAAACCCTACTAGCAGCAACTAGCATTTCTAAGCCGCCTATGTGGCGGTGAAGTATTCATCATGCACAGGTCGGCTTGGCTCATTTTTCTAAGCCGCCTATGTGGCGGTGAAGCACAAGCGCAAACAAGTGCATTAAACCATGTTTTTCTAAGCCGCCTATGTGGCGGTGAAGATGCTGTTGTATGGGTCGGCGGCGCTTTTACGTTTCTAAGCCGCCTATGTGGCGGTGAAGGTGATGATATCCAGCCATTACGCTTTAATTGGTTTCTAAGCCGCCTATGTGGCGGTGAAGTACGAAGCCGTTTTGCGGTTTCAGATTTGCAATTTCTAAGCCGCCTATGTGGCGGTGAAGTATCTCACACTTCACCGACTCATGATAGAGTCTTTCTAAGCCGCCTATATGGCGGTGAAGTTTGGGAAGGTAGGTGTTTGCCTGCGGTTGAATTTCTAAGCCGCCTATGTGGCGGTGAAGCTGCGGTTGAAGGTGCTATTTACTTTGATGAATTTCTAAGCCGCCTATGTGGCGGTGAAGGTATATAAACCATTCGCGGGATTTAACTTACTTTTCTAAGCCGCCTATGTGGCGGTGAAGCAATGTCGACTTTTCTAACCAAACTCCGGAATTTTCTAAGCCGCCTATGTGGCGGTGAAGTCAAATCTTTGATGCTGAAACTGCATCGATTGATTTCTAAGCCGCCTATGTGGCGGTGAAGCGTAGTGTCTGCTGCTAAGGTGCCATAGATGATTTCTAAGCCGCCTATGTGGCGGTGAAGTTGCCCGCAACAAGAACACCGATGAGCTGTATTTTCTAAGCCGCCTATGTGGCGGTGAAGAAACTGACCCTACGCCATATTGTACTACTGTTTTTCTAAGCCGCCTATGTGGCGGTGAAGTTAAAAAAAGATAGGACTTCTAAGGGGGAAAATTTCTAAGCCGCCTATGTGGCGGTGAAGGTAAAATTTATGAAATGGCAAAATCTGGGAATTTTCTAAGCCGCCTATGTGGCGGTGAAGCTGGTGTCGATGCAGTTTGTTGTGTTTGGGCTTTTCTAAGCCGCCTATGTGGCGGTGAAGGCACCGTCACCTGTAGCACCCTTACTAAATCCTTTCTAAGCCGCCTATGTGGCGGTGAAGCGCTTACTGGCCATAGCTTGACCGAGGAGCAATTTCTAAGCCGCCTATGTGGCGGTGAAGGTAGCGAAGTCAAGTCAACCAAAGCGGGTACTTTTCTAAGCCGCCTATGTGGCGGTGAAGTTTAGAAAGCCATTGTTGTTGGTAGCAACTTTTTTCTAAGCCGCCTATGTGGCGGTGAAGAACATTCAGTTCTGCCGCCAAAATATATTTTATTTCTAAGCCGCCTATGTGGCGGTGAAGATGCTTCGATTGTTTGAAACTGGCCATCTTGATTTCTAAGCCGCCTATGTGGCGGTGAAGGCATATTCTTTGGGCGTTTATCATCAATCACTTTTCTAAGCCGCCTATGTGGCGGTGAAGCACAAACGCAGTCGGTCAAACAGCGTTTTGATTTTCTAAGCCGCCTATGTGGCGGTGAAGTTCGACTAAGCCGTCATTTAACGGCTCGTCTGCTTTCTAAGCCGCCTATGTGGCGGTGAAGCTGTATTGCTCAGGACTCATTGACGATTTCATTTTCTAAGCCGCCTATGTGGCGGTGAAGTAAAGCACGTTTGGTTGTATGAGCAACATCATTTTCTAAGCCGCCTATGTGGCGGTGAAGTAGATTTTGCCATCTTTAATAACCTTTTTACTTTTCTAAGCCGCCTATGTGGCGGTGAAGTATCGTGGTTTTGCTCATCTTGCACCTCGCTTTTTCTAAGCCGCCTATGTGGCGGTGAAGGTCCAGTGGTGTTGACCATGTTGTCGATGCAGTTTCTAAGCCGCCTATGTGGCGGTGAAGTCATTCTCGGTGCGCCAGTTAATCACGCTCTCTTTCTAAGCCGCCTATGTGGCGGTGAAGGTTTTTGCATTGTCATAAATCTTATTTGCAACTTTCTAAGCCGCCTATGTGGCGGTGAAGCATTTCTTGGTTTTCGTCTAAAATTTGACGATTTTCTAAGCCGCCTATGTGGCGGTGAAGAATCAAAATCATATTCACCTGAAACAAAATCATTTCTAAGCCGCCTATGTGGCGGTGAAGTCACCTAAGTAGCAAACGCCATTTACTACTTATTTCTAAGCCGCCTATGTGGCGGTGAAGTCAGAGGACAAGCAACAACAGGCAAAAGAAAATTTCTAAGCCGCCTATGTGGCGGTGAAGTGAGGTATTGCAAAAAGGTCGTTGTGGCTTATTTTTCTAAGCCGCCTATGTGGCGGTGAAGAACGAATCAGTACAAAAACGAGCAGTACCACTATTTCTAAGCCGCCTATGTGGCGGTGAAGCCAAAGCCCCTAAATACTTAGGATAATTACTATTTCTAAGCCGCCTATGTGGCGGTGAAGTTTTTAACTGCATTGTGTTGACTTAACACCTATTTCTAAGCCGCCTATGTGGCGGTGAAGTCATTAATTAATTCTCTTGTTTTTTTTGCTTTTTTCTAAGCCGCCTATGTGGCGGTGAAGTATTCGCTGAATTACTGAAAAATTTTAACAAATTTCTAAGCCGCCTATGTGGCGGTGAAGTTACCACTGTGGGCGATAAAGTTACTGGCGTTTTTCTAAGCCGCCTATGTGGCGGTGAAGGGCTGTAACCGATTCGCGCATATTGCGAGTACTTTCTAAGCCGCCTATGTGGCGGTGAAGCCAAATGCTTTGATTTGGTCATCGGTCATTTTTTTCTAAGCCGCCTATGTGGCGGTGAAGGACCGAAGACCCACAGGGGCAGTCCTTTGAATTTTCTAAGCCGCCTATGTGGCGGTGAAGAAACGACTGCAAAGCGTCTGTGTTTATTTCATTTTCTAAGCCGCCTATGTGGCGGTGAAGAATTACGACAGCGACGTGAACGCTTACGAATTTTTCTAAGCCGCCTATGTGGCGGTGAAGATGTTGGCCGGACAAGAACAAGCCCGCCAACATTTCTAAGCCGCCTATGTGGCGGTGAAGGTTGTTGCAGATTGTAAAGTTGATTTGGTTAATTTCTAAGCCGCCTATGTGGCGGTGAAGTATCTGGCGTTGTTGGTGTTGTTGGTGTTGTTTTTCTAAGCCGCCTATGTGGCGGTGAAGAAACCGAGCAGGGTTTTACTGTGCGTCTTGTCTTTCTAAGCCGCCTATGTGGCGGTGAAGAGGGTTGTACTCCACCACTCAAAGGGACTAAGTTTCTAAGCCGCCTATGTGGCGGTGAAGATATAGAGCTTGAAGCTGATAGAGATATGCTATTTCTAAGCCGCCTATGTGGCGGTGAAGCACCACTTGACTATATCGTTAATCAAACACTATTTCTAAGCCGCCTATGTGGCGGTGAAGCTTTAATGACCTGTAAATTTTGCACGGCTATTTTTCTAAGCCGCCTATGTGGCGGTGAAGACTGCCGCTAACGGCCATGGAAAAGGTCAATGTTTCTAAGCCGCCTATGTGGCGGTGAAGAAGTCTAGGTACTTGCAAAGGCTAGGATATGCTTTCTAAGCCGCCTATGTGGCGGTGAAGGGGTTAAAAGCCTTGAAAAGCACCGTCATGCTTTTCTAAGCCGCCTATGTGGCGGTGAAGAAAGAGTCAACAAAAGAAATCACAAAAAAAATTTTCTAAGCCGCCTATGTGGCGGTGAAGATGGGCTACTAAAGTTTGTGATTTTATAGATTTTTCTAAGCCGCCTATGTGGCGGTGAAGATGATTATATTCATCGCGGTTTATCTGTGCTTTTTCTAAGCCGCCTATGTGGCGGTGAAGCGCTTAAACTGTTGCAAGGTCACAATGTCTATTTTCTAAGCCGCCTATGTGGCGGTGAAGGTAAATCATGCCGCCACCAGTTTTTGCCGCGTTTTCTAAGCCGCCTATGTGGCGGTGAAGGTTTGGGTGACTGTGGACAATCGCTTCCACGGTTTCTAAGCCGCCTATGTGGCGGTGAAGTGCAGTTATTGGGTGATGTTGCTATGCCAAACTTTCTAAGCCGCCTATGTGGCGGTGAAGTCCGCCAAATCGTCCCCGACGTGGTGGCGATTTTTCTAAGCCGCCTATGTGGCGGTGAAGTTGATGACTTGGGGCTATGGTCTGGGCTACAATTTCTAAGCCGCCTATGTGGCGGTGAAGGTTGTTGCAGATTGTAAAGTTGATTTGGTTAATTTCTAAGCCGCCTATGTGGCGGTGAAGTATCTGGCGTTGTTGGTGTTGTTGGTGTTGTTTTTCTAAGCCGCCTATGTGGCGGTGAAGAAACCGAGCAGGGTTTTACTGTGCGTCTTGTCTTTCTAAGCCGCCTATGTGGCGGTGAAGAGGGTTGTACTCCACCACTCAAAGGGACTAAGTTTCTAAGCCGCCTATGTGGCGGTGAAGATATAGAGCTTGAAGCTGATAGAGATATGCTATTTCTAAGCCGCCTATGTGGCGGTGAAGCACCACTTGACTATATCGTTAATCAAACACTATTTCTAAGCCGCCTATGTGGCGGTGAAGCTTTAATGACCTGTAAATTTTGCACGGCTATTTTTCTAAGCCGCCTATGTGGCGGTGAAGACTGCCGCTAACGGCCATGGAAAAGGTCAATGTTTCTAAGCCGCCTATGTGGCGGTGAAGAAGTCTAGGTACTTGCAAAGGCTAGGATATGCTTTCTAAGCCGCCTATGTGGCGGTGAAGGGGTTAAAAGCCTTGAAAAGCACCGTCATGCTTTTCTAAGCCGCCTATGTGGCGGTGAAGAAAGAGTCAACAAAAGAAATCACAAAAAAAATTTTCTAAGCCGCCTATGTGGCGGTGAAGATGGGCTACTAAAGTTTGTGATTTTATAGATTTTTCTAAGCCGCCTATGTGGCGGTGAAGATGATTATATTCATCGCGGTTTATCTGTGCTTTTTCTAAGCCGCCTATGTGGCGGTGAAGCGCTTAAACTGTTGCAAGGTCACAATGTCTATTTTCTAAGCCGCCTATGTGGCGGTGAAGGTAAATCATGCCGCCACCAGTTTTTGCCGCGTTTTCTAAGCCGCCTATGTGGCGGTGAAGGTTTGGGTGACTGTGGACAATCGCTTCCACGGTTTCTAAGCCGCCTATGTGGCGGTGAAGAATTACGACAGCGACGTGAACGCTTACGAATTTTTCTAAGCCGCCTATGTGGCGGTGAAGATGTTGGCCGGACAAGAACAAGCCCGCCAACATTTCTAAGCCGCCTATGTGGCGGTGAAGGCAGGGCAAGATGCCCCAGTGTTTGGCGAAATTTTCTAAGCCGCCTATGTGGCGGTGAAGAGATAGTGGGGATAGAAATGGCTGCGCTTATATTTCTAAGCCGCCTATGTGGCGGTGAAGGCGGAAACATACATCGATGAAAGCGACATATTTTTCTAAGCCGCCTATGTGGCGGTGAAGGGCTTTACGGGGTGGATATCATCACTCGAAGCTTTCTAAGCCGCCTATGTGGCGGTGAAGATGTCTAACGGTTTAATGATAATCGGCAAGTTTTTCTAAGCCGCCTATGTGGCGGTGAAGATTTTTGAATGTGAAGTGATGGATAATCGTCTTTTCTAAGCCGCCTATGTGGCGGTGAAGGATGTATCTATTTCTGATTTTGTGGGGTTTGTTTTCTAAGCCGCCTATGTGGCGGTGAAGCATTGGTGGCTACCGTTTCATCTGTATCAAGTTTTCTAAGCCGCCTATGTGGCGGTGAAGAATTTACGCTTTTTGATTGGTCTAATTTTTGTTTTCTAAGCCGCCTATGTGGCGGTGAAGTGAGTGTAGTTAATAATGGGGCTGGTATTCCCTTTCTAAGCCGCCTATGTGGCGGTGAAGAGAAATTATAAAGAGTTTTTTAGCTTTTTTATTGTTTCTAAGCCGCCTATGTGGCGGTGAAGACGCCTATGTTGTTTTTAAACTCGCTGATGATTTTCTAAGCCGCCTATGTGGCGGTGAAGGATACATTAATTTTATAGGCACTGCTGCCAGTTTTCTAAGCCGCCTATGTGGCGGTGAAGACTTTGTCGGCTGTCCTGCTTTTTTACTTGTATTTCTAAGCCGCCTATGTGGCGGTGAAGAATCATTTTTAAGCACGCGCCAAAAGTAACGCTTTCTAAGCCGCCTATGTGGCGGTGAAGAGAGCAAAAAGAGGTCATTAAGTGGGCTAAGTTTTCTAAGCCGCCTATGTGGCGGTGAAGCCCCGACCCATTCGAGCATCCAAACGCCTACTTTTCTAAGCCGCCTATGTGGCGGTGAAGTCGCTGATAATCTTGATTGAAGCCCATATCACTTTCTAAGCCGCCTATGTGGCGGTGAAGCTGCACTTAATCGCGTTTTTATCAATCTCGCTTTTCTAAGCCGCCTATGTGGCGGTGAAGGGATTGAAGGCACACTAGCCGCGGGGATTAGCTTTCTAAGCCGCCTATGTGGCGGTGAAGGCGTAGGACACGTGCTTTTAGGTTTGGGTGCATTTCTAAGCCGCCTATGTGGCGGTGAAGCTTCAAGACCGTAGGATTTTGGTTTCCATTTTTTTCTAAGCCGCCTATGTGGCGGTGAAGATGACAATATTAATGCACAAATCCCTTACTTGTTTCTAAGCCGCCTATGTGGCGGTGAAGAAAGGTCTGGACGTTCTCGCATCACTTTTGCACTTTCTAAGCCGCCTATGTGGCGGTGAAGGGTGTCAAGTTGCGTGCCTTCATCTTTGTATTTTTCTAAGCCGCCTATGTGGCGGTGAAGGCTGACACGCCGCTATGATGACATCCTTTGGTTTTCTAAGCCGCCTATGTGGCGGTGAAGCCATGCGTGCTGTGCATGAAGTCGAATCCAAATTTCTAAGCCGCCTATGTGGCGGTGAAGAGCCTGTACCGATGACGACCACACCGCCTGCATTTCTAAGCCGCCTATGTGGCGGTGAAGTGCTTTTGCCAGAATGTCAGTGTGTTCGCTTGTTTCTAAGCCGCCTATGTGGCGGTGAAGAATCTGAGCAAGCAAATAGCGCGTGATGGTCTGTTTCTAAGCCGCCTATGTGGCGGTGAAGGCACGTACCCACCCATCCCTTTTTTTCCAACTTTTCTAAGCCGCCTATGTGGCGGTGAAGCTTCAGCCAGTGGGATGACCTTGACCCCGTCTTTTCTAAGCCGCCTATGTGGCGGTGAAGTTGATGCGGTTGGTGAAAAGGTCGATGCGGCTTTTCTAAGCCGCCTATGTGGCGGTGAAGAAGATTAGTTACTGCCTTTGGTATGTATTTTTTTTCTAAGCCGCCTATGTGGCGGTGAAGACTATTGGCACTTCTGTTTTGTATCACCCGTGTTTCTAAGCCGCCTATGTGGCGGTGAAGTATCTGCGGATATGTTGGCGATTTTTCACTTATTTCTAAGCCGCCTATGTGGCGGTGAAGTAAATCCGATTATAAAACTAGCTGCTTCATTGTTTCTAAGCCGCCTATGTGGCGGTGAAGTATTTATTGTAAGCGGTGCAACCACCACCAAATTTCTAAGCCGCCTATGTGGCGGTGAAGCCTTGCCCCTGGGCAAGTTGCGGCCCTGGATTTTTCTAAGCCGCCTATGTGGCGGTGAAGGCGTTTGGGTTGGGAGGGTCATTTAAACGCCTTTTCTAAGCCGCCTATGTGGCGGTGAAGATAAAACACATAATCACAATGATAATCGACCATTTCTAAGCCGCCTATGTGGCGGTGAAGATAATTTAGGCGGTTTTTGTTCCCCTGGCTCTTTTCTAAGCCGCCTATGTGGCGGTGAAGCTTAACCGAGGTTAAATTAGTGAGCAGAGCGGCTTTCTAAGCCGCCTATGTGGCGGTGAAGTTTGTCACCGGATAATCTTAGTAATGTTGTGGTTTCTAAGCCGCCTATGTGGCGGTGAAGGGGAAACAGCATAAAGCGTTTTGCCGCTCCCATTTCTAAGCCGCCTATGTGGCGGTGAAGTTGTGTTTATTATAGTAGTTTATCGCACTCCTTTTCTAAGCCGCCTATGTGGCGGTGAAGTCATATAGTCGACTAATTGCCTAACCTGCATTTTTCTAAGCCGCCTATGTGGCGGTGAAGGAATAAGTAACATCAAACTTAACAATCGTAGCTTTCTAAGCCGCCTATGTGGCGGTGAAGCCCTAACAATGGGGCGGGGGAATCCTCTTTGGTTTCTAAGCCGCCTATGTGGCGGTGAAGAACTTATGTCTGTTGATTCCATTTGTGGCATTTTTCTAAGCCGCCTATGTGGCGGTGAAGGTAGATACCACAAACGCGGTTTTTTTTGCGCCATTTCTAAGCCGCCTATGTGGCGGTGAAGTTTATCGTATGTCTTCAGTTGAGCGCGAAATTTTTCTAAGCCGCCTATGTGGCGGTGAAGCCACGAAAGATAGATGACAGGCTTTGCAGCACTTTCTAAGCCGCCTATGTGGCGGTGAAGCATATTTTGCAATGGCGTATTCATCACGCACATTTCTAAGCCGCCTATGTGGCGGTGAAGAGTACTCAATTAAGGCAAGTGGCTTTTGCGTTTTTCTAAGCCGCCTATGTGGCGGTGAAGGTGCGTCTTTACTGACAGATATGCCGTAGTTTTTTCTAAGCCGCCTATGTGGCGGTGAAGAGGAATTTTATCCCAAAAAAAGCAGTTATAGCAAGGCTTACCAAGTAAAAATACCCTTCTTACCCTACATTTTTTGCCTAGATATAACTGATTGAAATTTATACCTATTTTTATTGAGTCAAAAATAAGGGTTATTCACCCTTACTTTATAATTCAACTATAACTTACCAATTAGGCACGGTCACGTCATTTGACATATTATTGATGCCATAAGTATTAAAACTGCCTGTTTTAGCTTCATTGGCGGTTTCTTGCCAAATCGATAATCTGTAATCAGACTGGTTGGTTTCACTTTTTAAGCTGATAAAAGGATAGCGTTTGATAGGGCGTTTATGCTCAAGACAATGAGCCAATGCGTCTTTTTCACTAATGCCTTTAAACTTGGCAAATTCCGACACCTTTTTGTCAAAGTCTTTATATCGATAGCGTCTGACAATGACATGACCTGTTGCTTTATCGCCCACTTCTTTGATACTGGTCAAATGCACATAATCGATCAACCGATCAAGCCACACAGGCAATGCCAATTTGTCGAGTTCATCGCCAGTATTGGCAAAAATGCGTAGTTTGTTGCCGAGTGTGGCGAAGGTTTTGCCGTCTTTCTCTTCATATTTGTAATTAGGAAAGCTGATACCAATACCGTCTACGCCATGTTGATTTTTGACATGGGCAAGGGCGATATGAAGCTGAGTGTAAACCTTACTCCATAAGAAATAAGGTGAAATCTCGGCATCGGGTATTAGCGTGATTTCTTGGTAGAAATTCATCGCTTACTCCTTGCCACTTTCGCCAAAGACACCGCCACGAATTAACACGCCCATCACATAATGCTGTTGACTAACTTCGGGTTTTTCGCCTTTTAATACCCATTTATCAAATAGGTTATAAAAATCCTTGCCTTGTTTTGGTTGACGGAACGCTTTACCCAAGGTCGTCACCGCCCCATACGGCTCAATGG
The DNA here is from genome assembly GCF_032017425.1 of Moraxella sp. CTOTU47618. Lineage (NCBI taxonomy): Bacteria > Pseudomonadati > Pseudomonadota > Gammaproteobacteria > Moraxellales > Moraxellaceae > Moraxella > Moraxella sp. CTOTU47618. The sequence goes on from NZ_DALZPW010000010.1 coordinate 72,780, forward strand.
CAATCGGGAAGTGATTGTCTTCATATTCGGGATACCAAGTGTCAATGGTACGGATGGCATTGCTGACTTTTTGCGAGTGCATCCCTGCGTGGTTTTTGGTGATGTCTCCAACACGGTACAACACTTTGCTTTTTTTACTACCTGTGTCCAAAATCAACTCTTGTGATGGATAGACTTCTTGACCGTAGCCAACGTGGGCTTGGGCTTCGATGGATAAAATCACAAAGGCTTGTCCTGTCAGACCTTGTTCAATCCATTGGGCAAGTTGGGCTAAGTTTTTGTCATCAGCATTAAATGCATTTAATGCAAAGTCTTTGGCATTAAAGGTTAAAGTCTGTTGATTAAAACGCACTGTGACAGTGATTTTTTCTGCCCCGACACGGTTGCGCCATAGCCAACGGGCATTGACAATATTGGTAGCATAGCGTTTGGCGAGTTCACTTACGCCTTGGCTTTGCTGATAATCAGCAACCACTGCCAATAAGGCTTGTTGATAATCTTGGTCGTTACACACATTGGGCTTACCTGTAAATGGCAATACTTTACAAGTGAACTTAGCGATTAAGGTATCGTTGCTTTCATCAAGACTACTTGAATCGACACGTTGTAGATTGGCTTTTTGTGTTTCGGCATCAAGTTTGGCAGGGTCATTAGCAACAGCATTTTTTAAGCGATTGCTAATCGTGCCACGCACTGATTTTTCTTGCACGGTGACGATACTGGCTTGGCTGTCGGCATTCTGGCTGTCTTTTTGCCAAAAAGAAGCGTCGGAAATATCCAAGACACGCTCGAATGCCAATACGGATGCGGTTTTTAGTTCAGTTTTTGCCATGATAATTCTCCTATAAATGGCGTGAAACTTAGGTTAGAGTTAAAGGTTAAACGTTATGACTGACTAAATATAAATCCTGCTCGGCATCATACTGTTGATACCAAAGGGCGGTACTAAGCTCAGCGATTGAATAGGGGAATACCCATTTGCCAAGGCTATAGATGGCTTCGACATACTGACTGGGATATTCAGGGTTGCGGCTATGTTGCATTTGCCATGCATCAAACTGTGGTGAAATCCCTTGAAAGCCAACAGGGATTGGTACAAGCCATCCCCGTCCTTTTTTAACCGATTCAACCGTCCAACTTGAGCCTTGTGCATCGCTTGGCACATGATGAAGCGTGGCGGTTTCAAGTAACGCATCCAAGGCAGTGGCTTCGGGATTTTTTGTTTGGAGTCCTGCGGTGATGGTTTGTAAATCGTCGTGTGCATCGGTCAAGACAAACGCAGGTAACAGTTTGTCAGTAAATTCAGAAATTTTTTCTTTTACACGAAAACTGACTGGCGCAAACTTATTCAAGCCGATAACACTACCGCCCGCAATGCGTTGTTGTTGGATTAAATTTTTTACTGTTTGTTGCAATAAGTCGATTTGGTCATCATCTTCATCGAAGAAAAGGCTATCGGAATAAACCCCAACAATTAACGAAACCGTCAAATGACAACGCCCTTCTTCAATAATTGAAGCGGTTTTGCCGTCTTTTTTGAGCGGATTACGAGTTTGGATAAAGGTAAAATCTTTATAACTGCTTTCACGATAGGTCTGTGGCTGACATTCATGGCAAGCAATTAGCACCCCATCAAGGCGAATATCTTCTAAACCATCAATTCGGCTCACTTTTCGGCTTAACGCATGAATTGCCCCTGTAAAGCCTGTTACCGCAGGGAAGCCATAAGTGAGTGGGCTAGAAATGGCATTGGCATTGCTGATTTGAATACGATTTAGGCACAGATAGCCCACGCAGTGTAAATTTGGATAAATAAAACTCATGCTAAGCCCCCTTTGCCTAGTCTTAAGGCTTTTTTAATCTCATCTGCTATTTCACTTCGCCATTCATTATGCTCTGGGTCAGCAAAATCATGGGCAAAAGCTTTAAATTCTGTTTTTAAAATGCCTTGTAGCCAGTTAGCAAAATCGACTTCAATGGCGGTTCGCCAGTCTTCGCTTTCTCGTGCCTGTTTAAAATTTTCTTCGCCTTCCAAATCCGCTCGATGTGGGTCAAGCCAGTATTTTTGGTTCATCGATAAATTATGATAATCCTTTGTCCAACCTGCTGGACGGATGGTTTGTAAGGTTTCACCTAAGCTAATCACTTGATAGGCGATGTCAGACAAAATTGCTTTACGAGCATCCCGGATATTGACATTGTTGTAATCGGTTTTAATCAGGGTAAACAAGGCATTGAGTGCTTCTTTGGCTTTGTATTGCAAGGCTTTGGTAGCAAAGATACTGGTAGCATTAGGCGAAATTCGGATATCTTGCGACTGGCGGAAAAGCGGTGGCACTGACGGTAGTAGATAGTTGCGACCGCCTTGTTTGCTCATCAGTTGGCTGACATTTTGGGGTTTTGTGCCACCCAGTTGCACCGTTGCCAAATCTTTCATCGTAATATAGGGTTTTTGTTCGGCAGTTTTTTTGCTGCGATTATCCCGAGCGGTTTTATTGTCATCTGAATAGCGGTTTTGATTGATTTTGTGAAAAACTTCATGGGTCAAAACAGAAGGATAAAGTGGCACTAAAGTCACATAATTATCGCTATCGGGTTCATCCTGTGGCAACGCCCATAAAATTTGTTTATTGGTTTCATGGGTTTTGGGTGCTTTAATTTGATTATTTAAGCAATCCAAAAAGGCTTGCTGATAATGCTTTGATAATGCTTCATCGTCGGCAAAACTATGGGCAACTGCTGGCGAATTTTGCAAAATAACATCCCGCATTTTGATGCCCGAACCCGCCACGACTTCCCATTCAAAAAAAGTCACTAACGGCAAGTCAATCGCCCCACGGGGGCTGTTGGCATCCAAAAATCGACTAGCCAGTGTTTGGGTATTCACATAACTGTTTTGAACGGCTTGACGAAAATTGACATTATCGCCCCGAGAGCTGGGGTGTACGCCTTTAGAAACGTGCGTACCGACTTGGACGTTTTCTGCCATTTTCTGGGCTTCAATAAGCCAATTGGCTTTTTGGTATTTATCTTTAAACGGTTGTAAAAACGCATTGAGTTCAGCAATTTTTGCTACGTCATTGTCTTCAATGGCTTTGGCGAGTTGCTTATGCTCTTTTTCCGTTTTCTTATCGTATTGAGCGGTCAAGAATGCTTGTATGGCATCTTTGACTTGTAGCTCGGTTATATTTTCAATCATATTTATCTTCCTACTAATGTTTAGTTAAAACCATTTAATCATAATTAATCTATTTAGTAAACCATAATGTGGTTCTAAAAGCTAAAATATTGAGAAAATTTAATCTTTAGCATAAAATTTCGCTATCGCCACATAGGTGACTTAGGAAATAATTTGGTTTTAAAAAATCTTCACCGCCACACAGGCGGTTTAGTCTTTTTTCCAACAGCCAAAGCGTTCATCAAAATAGTAGCCATTTTGATGCTCTGCCAGGGCGACGTTGGAAAAGCGTATCACAATGGAATTAGGGCTGAGTTCAGGGAATTTTTGCCCTAATTCTGCCAACACATTCGCCAAATGACTGTCTAACCAAACGTCCACAAATGGGCTAACGGTAGGTAGCTCATACGGCTGTATTACACTATTGACAGTATTAGCATGGTAAAGACCATACTCTTTGACACTCTCGCTGTGATAAACGTTAAAAGTGTCATCATCGGGCTTAATAATGTACTCAATATTGGCACGACCTGCCCGAAATGGTGTCAAAACGCTTAAATGGACATGGTGACGGTTGGCGGTTTGTTCGTCTTTAAAGTAGGCATTGACCACATTAAACTGTGAATTATTCATCAAATCTGCCATGACTTGCTGTTCCAAATCAACAAGGCTGGTTTTTGGATTGAGTCCGGCGGATTTTTGGATACGGCTCACCGCATCGATTTTTTGTAATGTTTTGGCAGGGACAAGTGCCGTCATATCATGGGTTGCCAATGGATAGTGTTTGTCTTCAAATCCAGGCTGGGCAAAGGCAGGAGACTGGCTATTTTTCTGCACCCGATTTTTTAACGCTCGGATGTTGTACTGCCAAATCCCCATGTTTGGCGTGTCTGCCACAAGCTCCGTACGGTGTCGCCACACGCGTCCTGCAAGCTGAATAATTGACCGCATGGAACTTGGTTCGACCATTGCCCAGTCATAATCATGGTCACGCCCCACTTCTGCCACAGGCGTGGCAAGTACAATAAAAATATGATGGGTTTTATGTGGATTTTTGCCCATCGCTTGGGCGATATCAGGTCGCTTGATAAAATCTTCGGCAGACACATTTTTACGGGTCAAAATACTGTCTAGGCGATTTTCTAGGCGGTTGCGTAACGCTAATACTTGCTGAGAATGGTAGCAACACAGATAAAGCTGGGTATCAGCTTGGTGATCAAAGGCTTGTAATTGGTGCATGGCTTGGGCAATTTTTATCAATGGCTGAATATTTGCCATGCGTATCAAGCCAATACTCACATTTTTATCCTTGGCTGTGACATGATGGTGCTGATGAAACTGCCACGCATGATTTAGCAGTTGTTCGGCAATCGCTTGATAAAATGCTGGTTGTTGTTCACCATGATATTCAATATCAAACGGCAAAATGGTTGCCCTGCGTCTGACAGGTTGCTTGTGTAAGAATTGACAACGTTTATGGATAAATTGGTTGTGGGCGACATTGAACACGTCGCTGTTATGACAGTTTTCGCTCATGGCTCGGTTTTCATCAAACCATGCACAAGCGACTTGCGGAGCGGCGTAGCCAAACTGCTCGTTATAAATTTTTCGCCCTGCTAAATAGGCTAGAAATAGTCCTTCGATCATATCGGCCGGTAAGGTTGCCGATGACAACAAAATACGAGAACCCATTAATCCCGCCAGATGCACTAGCCGAGAAAGGGCAGGCATATCATGGTGATCAAAGTCATCGGGTTCATCCAAAATTAAATCACCACTAAACAAGCGAAGCATCGGCGCGATATATTTGCCGCCACGCTTGCATTCGGTTGCCTGCATCAGATGGTCGATGGTGCAAGTCACAATGGGTGAAGCCAAGAGCTTGCGAGCCGTACGGTCTTCCACCACTGTGCCTAGCTTTAACTCGTCCAAAATACTGTCAAAATCATCACTATCGACCCATTCATCGACCAGATTTTCTGCTGATTCGCTACCAAATTGGGCAAGAAAACTCGCTTCATCATCAGCTTGTTGGTTAATTTCAAACAGTTGTTTTTGAGCCTGTCCACCAACCAAAATCGCCAGTTGGCTATCGGTCAAACTGAGATTTTGGCGAAAACTTTGCCCCGTTTGCAAGGTTAGAACCCGCAAGCCCAAAGCAATGGTTAGCCTTGCCCCTTTTTTGGGGTTTGCCAAGGCATACATAATACGAGCGTTGCCAATGGTTTTGCCGCACCCTGTCGAAGCCATGTTCACGCCGAAAAAGCCATGCGTTTCGCTATGTTCGCTTTGAGACAACGCCAATTTAAAGGCGGTATTTTGCCAAGCAAACAGCGGATTGCCTGTATTTTTTATCAATGGTTCATGCTGGATTAAGGTGGGCAATTTCTCATGCAAGAGCGGCAAACAACGACAAAATTCTGAGGTAAAACGGGCGACCCCCAATAAATGTTCATCAAGGGCTTGATTTTTTTCGCCTGTTTTACGATCGGTATTGGCAATTAGCTTGTCTTCCCACGCTTTACTACCTTGTACTCGTTTTGCCTTGTCAGCATTGGTTAGACTGGAATAATTGTGGTCAGCGACCATCACACTCAGCCGAGAGAGCATCAGCAAAAACGGATTGGCAATCGCAGTCGATTGCTGGCTAAGTTGCTGTAAAACGACATCCTGCTGGGCTTTTTTGGCATAGCGTTTAACTTGCTTTTGCCAATCTGGACTATTTAACACCAAATTATCGAAGCTAAAAAATTGCTCTTTTTCTTTGGTAGTCATTTCTTCGATGGATTTGGGATTTTTTACCCAAAAAGGAATTGCCTTAACGGCTTTTTGATAATAAAGGTTTAAATCAATGGCAAAGTTTCTATTGCCTATTTGCAAAAAACTTTCTTTGACTTTGGAGGCGAAACCATATTCGGTCAAAGGCGGCAAGCGGTGATGGGTGACAATCAGCCACGCTACCCATTGGGTGACAGGTGGCAGTTTATCCATTTCACTTTTTTCGATATTGCCTTGCAAATTTTGCGTGGTCGGCTGATGGCTTGCTAAAAATTCATCTAGTTTTTGCAATCTTTGCCAAACGTCATCATCAGATTGACAGTCTTTGATTAGCCAAATCAATAGTTTAAGCGAAATCCATTCATGTCGGTAAGGGTCGCCCAGTTTGGTGGGATGAAACAATTTATGCTGAAAACCATTGGTGGATTTGCCAATATCGTGCAGCAGAGCAGATAAAGTGCTGATAATGGCAATGGCATTGAGATTTTGCCAGTTATTTTCCCATTCGCTGTGCAAGATATTGCGTTTGGTCCGATTGACCGCCACCAGCCCTTGCTCACCAAATTTTTTGCGGTTACCCACCACCCACACCAGTTCACTGCGTTGCCGTGTCCTTACCCGATGGCAACTCACGGCGGTAGATTTGGTTGCCGATTGACGTAATAACTTTTTGACAGTGTCCAGCCCATCTTCGGTAATGGCGGTTTGCCATACGTTATCGCCAATGCGATTGGCAAAGGCATCCAAAATACGGCGGGTACGGTTTAACGCCTTTTTTTCACATTGCGAAATAAACGTCACTAGCATAAATTAATTTTTCCAATCCATTGATTTTCATAAGCTTACAATGTTTCAAAGTCTTTTTTTAATGCCAAATCTTTCACCGTATCGAACATCACATCCAAGGCTTTATAAGTGGTAAAATAATTCAGACATTCTTGGCGAAATTCCTGCTCACTGGCATTTTCTTTGGCACAAATAAAGGCAAGCGGTAGCACAATTGCATCTTTAACGATGTCCGCAATATCAAACACCAATGCCCCACGCCGTGTCTTACCGTGCATGACCGCAAAACCATGCGGAATGCCAAGCACCCAAGCAGTGGTTGCCCCGAGTCCGTAGGCTAAATAATTGCCGTGATTCAAGAAACCATTGGCTTTATCCATCCCGTCATGCTCACGACTAAAGCCTGCATTATCGGTATGAATTGATGCTAACTTATACAATTCTTTAGTCATACGGGCTTCAAGCTGTAATAAGTGCATAACTTCAGTTTGCTTAGGAATATCAGCGCGATAGCGTTCAATTAAGTTCGTCACAGCGTCACTTCTACTGTCAAAACCCATTTGCCGAAAATCTTTATCGCGACTCCAAATGTTTTGTAAAAATGCCAATCGCGCAAATTGAATGTGTTTGGCGGCTTGCAAGCGCTTGCCATCCTCCCACCACCACGATAGCCAGCCTTGCACATATTCAGTCGGGCGATATTCTGACTGCGGCGTCATCCACTCGATTTCGGTTCCCATAAACAAAGGCGTACCACCGCCGCCGCAAAACCCGACCAATACCCCCGCTTGCGACAGCATCCGCATGGCAGCTTGGGTAATTGATGTCCCTGTGCCCAATAATATACAAGTGGTGTTGGCAATCGGGATGTTGTAATAAAGATTCTCTTTTTCGGCTTCAGTAAGATACAACACACGCCCGTCTTTTTGCATGACGCGGCAGTATTGTAGGTAGTAAATATTGGCACGTTTGGAGTGCAGGATGGTCTTTAAGTCAGAAGACGTAAAGCTATTGTCGGTATAGGGATTGGCGTTTGACATGATAGAGATGACATAAGTTGATTTTTCTTTAGTCTGTCAAACCATGTTCATGAATGCAATAGGGTATTTATAGTAAAACGACAAGTAGTGACGTTTAGAAAAATTTAATCTCATAACTTGTAGTAGTAGGGTGTTTATCTAGTTAATTGTTAAAATTTGGTTGTTATGGATTTTAATTATCAAAAAAATCTTGATTTAAGAGTTATCAATATTATAAGAGTTATAGATAATTCACTATATCGCCATAGCACTGCATTTCAGCGTTTAAATGTGTACAGATTGCTACCTTAATCTGTACAAATTATTGGAATGAGTTGTACAGATTCTTACCCTTACCTGTACAGATTCTTACCTTTAATGTACAAATTCTTGGTTAAGACAAAATTTTCAACCATCATGGATTTTTGTTATGCTTCTGTAAGTCATGTATATTAAGGTACATTATATTTTGAGCGAAATTTTTAGCGTTTTTATAATTTAACCAATTTTATTGTGTTGAGTAAAAACGTGTCTGAGCTAAACTTTTATGGCAGAGGTAATAGCCAAATTATGATAACCAAATCCAATACTTTAATTGAAGCGGGTTATGATTTGACTTTTGCCGAACATGATTTGATGACGCTTGCAGTCAATAAACTGCACAAAGAAAAAACAGGTGGTAAACAGGTGATGATTAGTGCTAAGGAGTTTGCGGCGGCTAATAATGTGAGTGATAACTATGCGTACCAAACTCTCAAAGAAGCTGCGAATACCTTAGGCAATAAGAAACTTAAATTTACCCTATATCTTGACTTAACTCGTCACACTGAAAAAGAAGAAGATAAGCTAACTGTCATCAAGCCAAATCATTCTCATTTTACGACGTTACGAGCCGAATACAATTGGCTACAGGGAATTTCTTATCAAGACCAACTTGGCTATATTATTCTGCACTTTTCTGACCCATTAGCATTTTTGATTGAAAGAACCAATGAGGCCTACACAAAATATGATTATGTTAAAACCATTGAATTTACAGGCTGTAGCAGTAAACGTCTATATGAATTAGTGAAAAAATGGCAAGATATCAGAAAAGTCCCTGCCATGAGCGTGTTTGAATGGAAAGAATTTTTCGGTGTCGCAGACAAATACCCACAAATTTCAGAATTTAAGCGCCGTGTACTTGAACCTGCTATTGAACAAATCAATAAACAAGGCGAGTTCAAATTAACACTTAGAACCACAAAAACGGGACGGAGTATTAGCCACTTTGAAATCGCCATTAAGTCTGTCAAATCAAAATTTGAATCAGCCAATAGTGGTGCAACAGCTTCAATTCAGCAAATTAAAACGCTTACACCGATTCAAGCTAATAAATTTGCTAAATTACTAGCCAATGACAATAACTTTGGGGGTAAATTTGCTCGTTCAGGTGAATCTATGAATGAGTTTATCAATCGCTTATCTAATGAACTACAAAAAGATGCTAAAAAAATCGCTGATTACTTACCTTTCCTAAAAAAATGTGGCTTTAAGTTTTGACGCTCTAAATCTATCAGCCTCATTAGTAACTACCAAAAAAACAATAGCCTATTCATAAATTACTAAAAATAAATTCACTATCTGACTTATCCAACAATTTAACTACCTGTTTTATTAGGTTCATATTGGAACAAATCTCCCACCTGCACATCAAGTGCTTCGCAGATTTTATCAATCGTTTCAAAATCAATTCGTGTGGTTTGATCATTATAAATCTTGTGCATCGTTGATTTACTGATGTCTGTCATTCGAATTAAATCAGCCACTTTCAAACGTCTTTCTGCCAAAAGTACCGGTAAATTACTTTTTATCATATAAAAAACCTTAATTGACTTAAAAAGTACTTGCATTGAACTACATTTTGCATTAAATTACTTCTATCGAATAACAAAATATTTTCATAAAACAATTTTGTTATTCGATATATAATAAATTTCATTTCTTAAGAGGTTATTATGACACAAACATATCTGACAACAGAAGAGCTTTCTGAACGCATTAAGTATACGCCACGCACAATTCGTGTGACCCTTAAGGATAATGTGCTCATTGAAGGAGTGCATTATATTCGTCCATTTGGTGGTCGTAAAATCTTATATATATGGGAACAAATTGAAAAAGATATGCGTAACACCTTGTTGGGTACCATTAATGCAATGGCTTTACAATAAAACGGGAGAAAATAAATGGCTTCAATTAGAAAGCGCTACGATAAACTTGTTGTTGATTTTCGCTTTTTGAATAAACGCTGTCGAGAAACAACCAACCTAATCGACACGCCCGAAAATCGAAAAAAACTGGAAAAAATCATCCAAAAAATGGAAGCAGAAATCACCCTTGGACTATTTGATTATCTCAAATATTTCCCAAAAAGTGAGAAAGGCATTGAACTGATGGCACTCAAAGAGCGTGTGCAAAGTTTTCAATCTGACACACCCGTATTTAAAGACTTTGCTGAAACTTGGTTTGAAGAAAAGCAAATTGAATGGCGAGCAAGCTACATCGGCAAAATCAAAGATATTTTGGATAAGTATCTGGTGCCACATTTTGGCAAACGCAGTGTTATCGCTATTACAAGGGCAGATGTGTTAGCCTTCCGTACTTCTCTCGCCAAAGTGACCTACGGAACAGCTAACAAGCATCTGTCAGCAGCCAGAATTAATTCGATAATGACCACTTTGCGTATGATACTGCAAGAAGCGGCAAAACGCTATAAATTTGAAAATCCTTATGAGGATATCAAGGTTTTAAAACTTGATAAGCCTGATATTGAGCCATTCACCATTGAAGAGGTTTGGAAATTTATCAATGGCGTGCGTAAAGACTATAAAAACTATTACACCGTAAGGTTTTTCACCGGCATGCGAACCAGCGAAATTGATGGACTAACGTGGGAGCATGTGGATTTTGACCGCCGTGAAATCCGTGTTCGCCAAGCGTATGTTAAAGGCGTGATGGGTAAGCCCAAAACCCAAGAATCCAATCGCGATATCGCCATGTCACCTTGGGTTTATGAAGCGCTACAAGCGCAGTACAAAGTCTCACATGGTCGCTCAAAATTCGTGTTTTGCAATCGAGAAGGAGAGCCACTCGATTATCACAATGTCAATCGTAAAGTGTGGCATCCCACGCTTCGACTGTTAGGGTTAAAAGCCCGTAACGCCTACCAAACCCGCCATACGGCTGCAACGCTATGGCTAGCCGCAGGAGAGGCGCCAGAATGGATCGCAAGGCAGATGGGTCACGCCAATACTACCATGTTGTTTAAGGTTTATAGTCGCTATGTACCGAATATGACACGCCGTGATGGCAGTGCCTTTGAAGCCTTAATAGCTACCAGTCAAAAAGGGGAGTGTAGTCATGCCAGTGATTGATTATGAACAACTGCGACAAGCCATTAAACCGCATAATAATTTGAATTTTGTCAGCCAAACTGCCTGTGATTTGGCAAGAAAGTTGATTACTGAGTATGGTATTGCTAATGACGATAAGCTGTCTGAATGGCTCAATGAACAAAAATACAAATCACATAAAGCGCTAATGGTTTGGGTACAGCAACAGTTGCCATTAATTGATAGTGATGAAACGGATTTTGAAAGATATCGTCAGATTCGTCGACTATTTTACGCCAATTTTTCAGAGTTTATAGAAGAGGTGCATTAAAATGCGTGTACGATTACTGACAAATAATATGCTAAATGGCTATTCATTAAAAATGTGCCAGGATTATTGGCAACCTTTTAATTATCCAAACCAACATCCATTTTCGCTTGAATGGCATATTAAACATATATGCCATCATTATGATGTGACTTCTGAAGAGCTTATCACGAGACTATCGATGGTAAAAGCTTTCGATTCTTATATCCGCTGCGACACATGCGGGAAAATGTATGAGTTAAATAATCCATGTAAACTACCTAATCCAAATGATTTTATGAGCTGGCAGTGTGACGACTGCAAAATATTTAAGCAAAGAGGGGTGATTAATTTACACAGTTTTTTAGTAAATATAGAAGATGATGATTGTCCATTTTAAATATGCTCTACAAAAATACCGTCTAGTTTGGCGGTATTTTTTTGTTTGTTTAAAAATTAAGTTATTGTTTCAACTTTTTCAAGTGCTCCAAATGAAGTTTAATTTTTCAAAAAATCATTATAGCTTATCAATCAAATAGCGCGAAAAAAAACGACATAAGATGTCGCAGCGAATACACCCACTTATTCCCAAAACCTTACATTTTGTTAGAATAAACTAAAATGTTGTTTAAAACTTTTTAATCTAACAAGACTATGACTATTAAATTATCAAATCCGACACTGATATACCTACAAAAACTAACTTCGAATCATGCAGACGAACTAAAGCAATGGTATGACATTCAATGTCAAATTTTTCAAAAAATGGATGACTTGCAATTGGAGGTGGAAATCAATCGAGCCATCCAGAAGCCAATATTCCTGCAAAAATCGGCTAATCAAAACACTTTTTTAAATAACCTTCCTGTCTTATTCGCTATTTTGAACAATTACTTTGCTAGCTCGCAGTTGGTTCGTCCATTAACTGTTTTAACTTTTGATGATGAGCAGCTAGATGCAGGGATGATCTTTTTTGAAACCATCGAATTTATCGCTCGGCAGAAAAAATTGCTCAATGTTGATGATGAACTTGAACGACTTAGACGGCAGATTGCATCTCTATTAACCAAAGAACAGTGGCAATCAATTATTGGTCATCCTAAGCTTACCCAAAACAAATTTTATCCGCTGTTAGGTATGTCAATTGCCACCGCTTATAACGGCAAGGAAAAAAGTGATGCCAAATAATGATGATATCACAACCTCAATTGGCATCGGAGCTAACCCCAACAATGCTATCGAAAACCAAGACGGTTTGATAGCTATCAAGGCTGACCAAATCATCACAGCAATTGAAATGCTGTTTAGCGAAGAAAAATCAATTAATAAAAGTAATCATTTTCCAGATGACGATATCCTTGCTAATTTGCAGTCTAGTTTGGTTAAATTGGTTATTGAGCTAAACAATTATGTCACCATTGAACACATTGATCTATCAAAGCTTATTGATGAGCCATTACTATCAGAGTTGCCTGTGTTTCAGTCAACCTTTGAAGGCTTTCAAAAGAAACAACTAGATGCTTATCCGCCTTTATTACAACTGATAGTTTTGCTGCACTATTTGGGATTGGGAGAAACAACCGAAAAAAATCAGCTAAAAAAACAATGGTTGCTACTGATTTTGCTTATTGCTGTTCGGCTCAAAATTGTAGGTTTGAAGAGTTATTATAAAACCATTATTTTGCGTATCAAATTGGCGATTTTCTCCAACTCACCGAATTATCAGTGGATTTGGCAGGTACTACAATCCGAACCTCTGGATAAAATTGACTTTGAGAATACAAGCTCCGCCGTTGAGCAATTTACTTCACGACTAAAGCAAACAGCTGATAACTATCTTCATCAAATGTTAATTCTCAATGATGCTAAAGTTGGAGAAAAACGTTCTCGTCAATTGCATTACATTGCCAAAGCCATTCAATTAAGCTTTTATAAGGGTAAAAGGCAAAGAGCTAAAATTGAGCGTGATGATGAGCAACATGAGCAAAATCAGCAGCAAGCCATCAAAGAATTTCAAGCACTCAGAGATAGGAACAGCACGCCGTCACAATCTTCTCAAGTAGTCGTAGAACCTATTTTTCAACTACCTTTGAGCTATGATTATCGTTGGGATAAGCCACCATTTGACCGAGATTTAGAAAACACTACCCCTGATATACAGACACAATTTTTACTACCTAACATTGACAGTAATGCCCAAACCAATATTACATTTGAAGAAGCTGTCGAAAATGCTCAGCAGTTTTTAACTTATCAAGATCGTCCTAGTGCCAGTATTGCTCATAATCCGCCACTGCAATCGGTTGAGTTGACCTTACAGCAACTGTATATTTCTCGGCGAGATTTTCGTTTTAATACGGACACACATGCTTTATCACAGTGGGGATATCAAGTCTTGTTTAACCGCCTGGCTTTTGATGCGTTAGTTAGTCAAGCAAGTGAATTGTCAGTGGCTCATAAAAATGCTGCTAAATTGTTATTACTGAGTTTTATTACGGCAATGCCTATTAAAACGTTGATTCAGCCATTATTTATAGCGACCAGTTCTTTATTTATCATCCAGAAAACCCAAGTGACACTTAGCTACCATCTGGGTATTACCCCCAGAAAAATTGAACAGTCCCATTTAGTTTTTGAAAATAATAGCGATAAAGTCAGTTTGCCATTGCCTGTCGCATTGATACATCATTTAGCCAATTCTGACAACTTGCCAAATATCGAAGCGGATATTAGCCAAAACAAAATTAATGAAATTGCTGACTATTTAAAGGTGTTACGGGAATCACTCGAACTGCCGTACTTATCCATTAACCGCATTGAGATGGCACTGGCGACCCTATTGATAAGGTATTTGGCTGGTAGTCATGGACATATTGCCGAACTAGTTTGCCGTATGCCCGCCCCTGACGCACCTGCTATGTACTATAGCAGTCATGCTAACAGTGAAATCGTCAAACACTACATTAAAGCACTACAGCAGCTTAATACGCAGAATCATTTAGTGTTTGACTATTCTAATCGGCGAACCGATGCAAATGTCGGTTCAGCATTTGCATTAACGTTAGACAGCGTGAAATCATTGCTTGAAGAAGTACAAAATTGGATTGCTAGTACCAATGATTTTGAGCCACTATTTAATCGATTAAGCTGCTATGTCTGGCTGGTGTTTTGTGTATTGACAGGCATTCGTCCTAACAATGCACTGGGTGCGGTGAGAGATATCGATTTGGAAGTTGGCTGGATAATGGTAAAAGATAAACCCAATAAGAAAGTGCAAAATCACCGCTTGATACCTTTATGCGACACGCTAATTAACCATTTGGTCATCTACCAAAAAATCCTTGCTATTTTACGCACCCAATCCCTTGATAACCCTGCTATCACAGCAAGATTACATCGAGTCACGTTTGACGATGCCGATATTACCTTGCTCAATTTACTCTCCGAAAAATTTGATAAATTACACGCCATCAAACGGGGCGATATGAATGCATTTTTACAGGATTTTATTAAGCTTGATGTTTACTGGACACGGCATTTTGTTCGCACTCAATTAGAAAAACGGCAAGTGTCGATACATCTGATAAACACCGTGATAGGGCATGAGAAAAACCAACAAGAAGCCCTTGGTAAATTTTCTTCAACCTCAAAAAAACAAGTCCATGATGTTCGCCATACCTTTGAACATATCGCTACAGACTTGGCATTAGATAACAGTATTCACTTTCTTGAACAGCAACTTCATCAATTAAAAGAAAAATAACTTACCATGATTTTAAAATTTCCCAAGCAACTCATTGCGGATTTTGCGCCTGTCAATCATAGTGACACAAATCGTAATCAAGCTGCTACAAGTAAATTCTCAAGCCAACCACTAACTTACTTTGCCCTTCGGCAACATAGAAAATCAGTGTTATTTCTCAAACTCTCATCGCTATGGCGACAACAACAGCGAGATAACACAGGGCATCGAAAATGGGCCAAGGCAGATAAATACGTCAATCGTTTTTTTGCCAAACAAATTTTTTATCCTTGTCCTAATCCATGCTTTGCTACCTATCATTCACTTAATCAACAGTTTAGCAAAGATTTTACCCGCTTATGGCGTATCGCTATTCCTATCTCAAAATTAGGCTTTGAGCAATTCTTACTGTCTGCTCAAGGCTTTATTAATCAGTATTACAATGATAATAAAAAAACTTATCTGTCGGCACATCGCCATTTAACCCAGTTTATCACTTATCAAAATACCCAGATTATTGAAGAATATCATTATCGGGTGCCATCGCCACCGATTGATGTTGAGCCCAAGGAAAATCCCCTTAGCTATACTGATAGTTATGTCACCAATGGCAAGAAGCTGCGCAAAATCATTAAAGCTGTCCATCACCATTGGCAGACACATGATGATTTTTCAACAGAAGAAAGCTTTAGTTGGCTGATTTTTAGTGGCATTATCTACGGCGGCATTAATGATGCCACGCTGCTACAAGCTTGGCTGACTAGCTTGCTAAAAGCTTGTCAAAATATTGATGATTTCTTAGTGTTTGATGATTATCGATTGTTATTGAGCATACGTTACCTTTCAAAACACTACGGTAATGAATTTGAGAATGAAACGCTATTTAACACCCAGCAAATTTTGCTTGATGCGTTGAGTCTGTGCTGGCTATATCGTTATAAACAAAGTGGTCAAACATATCCTAGAGCCATTAATGTCAATGCGTTGTTATTAACAGGTCTTACGCCTATCACCAATCAATTAGGTCTTAAAAAAATCACGCTTAGTTGGCTCTTAAAAAATGCCTGTTATCATTGGGAAATGCTTGACGGCGTTGATATTGACCAAGCCTTGGTGGGTATTATGCAGGGAAGACATCGTACCACGGGACTGATAAAGGCCGATTTCGAAAACTTGTTATCTGCTAATCCAGCGTCGAAAAAATTGGATGCCAATTACGATTTGATGATACTAGCCAAGCTTGATATTCAAAGCACAAAGCCGCTTGATGCTACAAAGGCAGGTTATAAAGAAAAGGTGAGACGATCAGACTTGGTCAAAGATATTCACAATATTTTCGATAAAGTTATGGATAAAAAATATCGTCCCCAGTTTATCGAAACACTCAATAAAAAACCAACAAAAGAAGAATATATTTTATACCGCTTACAATCACTGCATCATGTTGGCATCAGTTTAAGTGAACGAATTTTGATCGCGTGGATTGCTGATTTTGTAAAGCGGCAATCTGCCAATTATCAGTCAATTCTACAATACCTAAGCACCATCGGCTATGAATGGATTTATTTTACCAATTTTCAGCCCATTGATAGCTGGACGGATGAAGACTTTACTGAAACGTATGATGAAATGCTCGATTATAAAAAAAGTATATTAGGTAACCAAGATATCACCTATGCTGCTCGGCGATTACAGAGCTTACATAACTTTGCTGAAACAAATTTTGGGCTCACAAAAGTCACCATTGAACAAGCAGAGAGTAAGCTAAAGGTAAGAGCTCAACTGCTCTCAGTCCACCAGTATTTGGCTTTCTTAGAGCAATTGACCCTGAATACCCAAGGACTTGATGGCATGATGGTTCGGGTGTTTTATATTCTCGCTTTCAGAACAGGTATGCGAAAAAAGGAACTGCTTGGGCTAAAATTCTCAGATATAGAACTGTTATCTTCGCCGCATCCTTCGTTGCTGATTCGTCCCAATGAACATCGCTCTATCAAAACTGAGGGTTCAATTCGGCGGGTGCCGATTTTTGCGGTTTTGACCCAAGATGAACTCAATTTTGTGAGTGATTTTTTTAAGCTGAGTAAACCCGATAAATTGAATCAGTTAATTTTTGTTTTTGCTGATAGCATACAAGGCATTGGCGATTCTTTACCCAACAATCTGCTAGAGCAAGTGTTGGCAGACATTGGGGCAACGCAAGAAATTACGCTTCACGGATTACGACATTGCACCGCCACCAATTTGGCATTATCACTTAATGCCACCCCAACGCTCGCTAGATTATTAACGCAGCAGACAGATGAACAGCGACAACGTCTGCATAGCGAATTATTAGGTGTCCATGATGCTCAAGACAAGTGGCACGCGATAGCCAGTTTTGTTGGGCATATCAGCCCACAACGCACTTTCCAGTATTATATTCATACGGCTATGTTGATGGCGACAGATAAAATTACCCAGGCGGAAATCATAATTCCTTTAGCTACTTTCAAAAACATCACAGGTTTTGATAGGCGTAAACTGGGCAAAAATGGCTATCAATTTGAGGGTGATAGCTTGAATTTAAAAACTCTGCAACCTTTGCTCAATCGTTTAATATTGGACAAGCGAAAAGCTATCAAAGATAGTTGGCAGCGAGTAGGGGAGCAACAACTGTTGCCCATGTTGGGTTCAATGTTTGATGACAAAGATGATATCGCGAATCAAGACTTTTTGACCTTTGCTTTTCATCAATATAGCGTCAATCAGGTATTAACTTTACTTACTAAAGCCGATGTAATTTATAAGCAAGATTTGGATGCAAACTTTAGCCAAATTATCCAGCAAAGTTCCATTGATGATGATATTGCTCAACATTTAATTGATAGGGCAAAAATAATAGCAAATTTAAAAACAAGAAAAAAACAACCGCGTTTTACCATTGAGCCAAACCAATTATCACCAATAGCGGTTTTTCATGATGATGAAAAAAAGTTACGTCAAGCGCTGATGCTAAATTTGCGTCAATTGGTTACCCAGAAGGATTTAGGCTATCAAAAGTTACTGACAATGGGAATTCAAAAACTGAGCACCAGACAGCCTGCCTTACCACTGTCTTATGCAGAATTGGTTGAATTTTTACCCATTGCCTTAACATTACTGCCTGCTGAGAAATGGCTTATCAAGTATCAAAAATCTGATAGTGTGATTTATAGTAAGTTAACCACGCTACTTCAGAGCTATCACGAGCAAAATGAAGAACCTAAATTCCATCTTGTTCCAAGTAAAACATCTTTTGATTATGAAATCGGGATTGCCCATAAGGAATCCGTTGGCAATAATTTGACTTGGCAGTTTTCGTCATTGTTGCGGTTTATCGTGCATTACCTATTCTTGTTTGGTACGGACACTAACTAACGCTAACACTCATTGATAATAAGCTAATGCATTTTTAAGCCTTTCGATAACATTTTCCCGTAGTGGTTTTGGCTCAATAACTTCTGACATATGCGACATACTTACTAGCCAGTCTTCAAGCCGTAGGGTATTCATAACCGTTGCAGTTAACAATAGATTGTTAGTATCAGCCTTTTGCTCTTTAATAGCTTCAACAGCGACTTTACTTTTAAATTCAGCATTGTGACGCTTACGAACTTTTGTCATTAGATAGACCTCTTTGCTTAAGGGCTATTCTATCTTATTTGCTACAATTTTTTGGTCCAGTTTTCTGGGAGTATTATAAAGGGGTAGAAAGCCGTTTTTATAGTCAATGTTTATGCCCTATCATTTAGCCCATAAATCTATTATAATCAATGCTATCACATATGATAGCAATTTTTATGAATATTATTCTAGATACTAACATCCTTGTTGGTGCTTGCCTCGGCTCACGCTATGACAACTTGGTTATTCGAGGCTGTTTAACAGGAGATTTTAAACCGTTAGTTAGCCATGCACTTTTATTTGAGTATGAAGATTTGATAGGTCGAGAATCTGTATTTGACCATCCCGTTGCGCTAAACTTTGAAGAAAGAGAAATACTATTTAATGCGTTATATTCAGTGTGTCGGTTAATTGATGTCAGCTATCTATGGCGACCAAATTTAAAGGATGAAGGCGATAACTTTATTGTGGAATTAGCGGTTGCAGGTAATGCTGATTATATTGTCACCAAGAATTTAAAAGACTTTCGTCAAAGCGAACTTGTATTTGATAGCTTTAAAGTGATTACCCCTAAACAATTATTGGAGAACCCAGATGTCCGTTATCACACTTAGAGTCACTGATGATAAACATGAACGCATCAAAAACCTTGCGGTATCTCGCGGGGTGAGTGTTAATAAATTAATCGATGAAGCCATGACTTTAATGATTGCCAAATACGATATTGAAACCCGATTTAAAGCCCGAGCCGCTAAAGGCAATATCAATGCAAGTATTGCACTGTTGGATAAAGTCCTAGAAAAACGTGAAGCTTATGATAAAGCGTTAGACGATGCTTTAACCAAATAATCGCTAATAGGCTAAGGACAGCAAATTATGCCAACCGTCAAAACCACGTTAAACGTTGTTGAAGAAAACACCAATCGGCTGGCCGTGCTTATTGATGATGACAATGTGGCTGCTAAAGACATCAAAGCCATTTTAGAAGAAGTCACCAAATATGGTGAAGCCACGGTTAAACGTATCTATGGTAATTTCGTTTCTAAAAATGGCCAGTGGAAAGAAACGATTAATGCCCATGCGATTAAGCCGATGCAGCAATTTGCCTTTACCACGGGTAAAAATGCCACAGATGGCTTTATGATTATCGATGCGATGGATTTGCTGTATACAGGGCGTTTCGATGGTTTTTGCTTGGTCTCCAGTGATAGTGACTTTACGGCATTAGCGATTCGCCTAAAAGAGCAAGGGGCAATTGTCTATGGTTTTGGCAAATTGCAAACCCCAGAAGCTTTTCGCAATGCCTGCACTCGCTTTATCTACATTGAAAACCTACAAAGCTTAGAAAGTCAAGAACCAAACATTAAGGCTGAACAATCTACAAAGCCAAATGAAAAGGCTTTACCAGCTACAGAGCAAGTTGCTCCCACCTTAGATATTCAACTACCCAAAGATACCATTAAAAAAATATTTGAAGACAGTGAAAGCGAATGGATATCCGCAGGGCTACTGGGTCAAAAATGGCGATTACTGCAAACTGATTTTGACCCAAGAACCTATGGTTGTAAAAAATTAACGGACTTGGTGAAAAAGTATACTGATTTATTTAAATTTGAGATGAGAGAAAACCCAGAAACAGGGCATAGCAATATGTACGTCAAGCTAAAAAACAGCAAATGATGAATTTTATAACAGTATTTTACTTCAGTACTAGGAGTGATGTATGCTGAAAAAAACGGAGAAAAATATTTGGTAAACTAACAACCTAAACAGGAGTTTACCATGACCAGGAAAAGAGTAGAATACAGCGACACTTTCAAAGCCGAAGCCATCGCCAAAATCAAAGAAAATCAAAACAATATCAGCCAAACCGCCAAAGAACTCGGCATACCTATGAATACATTAGCGAACTGGCACAGAAAAGCTGAAAGCGGTGTACTTATACCAAACCCATAAAATATAGTATTATAGCTATATGAAAGAATCAAACCCAAAACACAGCCTAGATGATTATGACTTTGGCGAACTGGCCAAAACTGAAAGTAACGCCAGAGCCAGAACACGTCTTTACATCCTTTACCAATATCGCATTGGCAAACACAGCTTTGAGATTGCAGAAAACCTCAACATCAACATTGAGACTGCACGACGTACTCGTAGACGCTACCAAGCATCAGGGCTTGATAGCCTCTATGACAAACCAAGAAGCGGCAGAAACAGCAAATTGGCTCCCGAGTACATAGAAAGCTTTAAACAACTGATTGTCGACAGCCAAGCAAAACGGGGTGGCGGCAGACTGACAGGACAAGACATCCAAAAGCTTGCTCACGAGCATTTCCAAACAAGCTATAGCGTCAATGGCATCTACGAACTACTAGCTCGAATTGGTATGAGTTGGATAAGTGCCAGAAGTAAGCACCCGCAGGCTGACATTAACGCCCAAGAAGCCTTTAAAAAAACTTCATAGAGCAGGTAACTGCCATACTGCCCGAAGATACTAAGCTAAGCGATGTTGACATCTGGTATTGATGATTGAAGGATTTTTTGAATAGCCATATCCTTTCACTTCCTCTCACATCTCGTGGCTAAATACCAAATTGTAGTCTAATATCCATATCACTTACAATTTGCTTGAAGCGCGTTTGCGTAGCGTTTTTTGTGCTATCACTTCATCAATCGTCTTAGGGTTATTTGCAAACAGGTCGGCAAATTCATTCACTAGCCCTACCGACATGGCATAGCGGATAACGTTATCGAGCGTTCCTCCTTCTCCGAGACTGTAAAATATTCTGTGTAAACCTCATTATAAAACATAAGTTTACACAGGAAAATATCAATGAAAGATTCAACAGAAGTTTTACTTGACGAACTATTAAAAGACTACCAAACCCCCGAACAAATCTTGGGTGAAAACGGTATTTTAAAACAACTCACCAAACGACTTGCCGAACGAGCCTTACAAGCCGAAATGACCCATCATCTTGGCTACGCCAAACACGACTACCAAAGCAAAGCTAATAAAGAAACGCTTGATGACTTCATCAATCACAACACCGATGATGATTTACTTGAAGAACTGCCATCAGCTGAAGAAGAAACTATCCAGCCTAGCACCATAAGCGAAGAAACCGTATCACTTGCAGGCAAACCCGCTCGTAAAAAAAGCAATGCCCGTAACGGCACCACTAAAAAAACCGTCCGAACTGACTTTGGTAAAATAGAACTTGACGTACCAAGGGATCGAGTAGGCAGCTTCGAGCCACAATTTGTTAAAAAGCATGAACGCACGTTAAACGGCTTTGACGTTTCATCTACCTTTATCTCCACCGTCACCGACAGCGTACTGGATGAAGTCAAACAATGGCAACAGCGTCCACTTGAACCAATTTACCCTGTCGTCTATCTTGACGGGTTGGTGGTCAAAAACCGAGAAGAAGGTATTGCTCATAATAAATGTGTTTACCTTGCGCTTGGCATTAATACTGAAGGGCGTAAAGAATTGCTCGGTCTTTGGATTGCCAAGAATCACTCGAGCACAGCTCTCGCCTTGCACTCGGGCGAAGCGATGCTTCGCTATCTCCTCGTTCAGGGGCCAAGTTCTGGGTTTCAGTAATGAACGAGCTTAAAAATCGGGGTGTCCAAGATATTTTTATCGCTTGCTGCGATGGGCTAAAGGGCTTTCCTGAGGCGATTGAAACGGTATTTCCTAAAACTAAGGTTCAGCTGTGTATTGTCCACCAAGTTAGAAACTCGCTGAAATACGTCAGTTATAAGCAAAGAAAGGAAATCGCCACAGATTTAAAAACCATCTATGGGGCTGATACCCTTGCTGAAGCTGAAGATAATTTACTTGCCTTTGCCGAAAAATGGGACGGCGAACATCCACAGATATCCAAGTCCTGGCAAGAAAACTGGGGTCGATTAACCACGTTCTTTGATTATCCCAAAGACATCAGACGGGTGATTTATACCACCAATACCATTGAATCGTTGAATGCCAGTTTAAGAAAGGTGACGAGCACCAAAAAGACTTTCCCAAATGATGATGCGGTATTTAAGGCGATTTATATGGCGCTTATCAATACGATGCAGAAATGGACGATGCCGATTAAAGATTGGAAACCTGCAATGAGACAGTTTGTGATGTTATACGGTCATCGGGTGGAGGGGTATTAATATAGAATATTTGTTTGCTTTTTAACCAATCGCTAATTTGGGTCTATTTTTAGGTTTACACAAAAATTCTTGCAATCTCCTTAGAGTATGAGATATTAATCACTGAAGTTACGCAGCCCTTTAAAAAAGCGCTATCATAACAAAAAAAGCAGTCAG
>NZ_DALZPW010000011.1:0-91213 GCF_032017425.1 Moraxella sp. CTOTU47618
AGTTGCCTTATATCCACCGCCTGAAGTCGGTGGTTTTACGGCAACAGAGGATAAAGCCGATATAGTACCTTTTTTATTTTTTGAACCGATAACAAGCACCTAAAATAAAAAGTTCCTTAAACAAAAAGCACCTTATAAAAGGTGCTTTTTTTATCAATTCGCGGATGAAAATATCAGCTAGCTTGACTTGATTAGTTAACTGACTGATTAGTTAACTGACTGGGGTGCAAGAATAGTCATCTCTACACGGCGGTTTGGTTCATAGCTTGAGCCAAATTGTGTTGTCGCACCGCGACCAATAGCGCTGATACGGTTACCAGAGATGCCACGATTGACTAAGTAATTAGCGACTGCTGATGCACGGCGTTGTGATAACTCTTGGTTTCTATTTGCATCACCTTCCACTGAGGCGTAACCATTTACTTGAATGTTAGTTTGGTTATAGTCACGTAGTGTGGTAGCTACTTTGTCTAACGTATTATAGAAGTTAGGTAGAATAGTAGAATCACCAACGCGGAAAGTTATCGCTTCTGGGATAGACAAGTTAATGTTATTAGTCACTGGGTCACGCGTTACCGTCACGCCAGAACCTGCGGTTTCTGCACGAAGTTTTGCTTCTTGTTGCTGCATGTAGTAACCCACGCCTGCACCTAGTACACCACCGATTGCCGCATCACGACCGGTTTTTTCACCGCCCGTTGCTTTTGAAATACCCGCGCCTGCGGCTGCCCCTAATAGACCCCCCATAAGCGCTTTATTGTCGGTAATGCCTGTTGTTGTCGTACCAGTTGGCGTTGTTGCACAACCTGTTAAGATAACACCTGATGCTAAAGTAGCTGCTAATAATTTAGTACGCATGAGTAATCTCCTTTGAATTCCTCTAGTTATAATTACTTAGTTATAATTGTCACGCACCAACTTGTTGTTTTTATCTCATTTGCCAGATAAACCTGACAACACTCAGTTGCTTTGTGATTGAGCTCATTATGCAATAAACTTTTCCTTTATATGTAATGATTTGTCTTAAGGATGTTGTAGGATGGCATAATTTGTTACAAAATATTTTCAAGTATTCATTATCTATATTATTTATTTTTATATATTAAATGCTTCGTGATTTTGTTGAAAACTATGCTGCATAGTCAACCTATCATCTACAGATTATTCAATAACTTGTTAATTTTTAATAAAAATTTTTGACAATTAACTTTACTGGGGTGTATAGCACAGCACCAATAAACCTGCAAGATTTGTGCTTGCCAGTGTATAAAAATTTATTAGTGAACATTTTTGACGTTTGCTAAACTAACACTTATTTTTACAATTAACGAAGCCAAATTAATGAAGCCAAGTATTTTTTCTTATGTCTCATTCAAATAAGCTTTTTTGAATAAGCTTTGTGGGAGCCAAATATGACAAATAACAATAAACCATCATTGCTCAAAAACACGTTCAACAAACTGCGTAAAACATCATTACCTTTGGCGCAAAACGCCAGCTTAGCGGTGGCGGCAGGCACCATTACCGGCAATTCAGTGCTGTTTAGTCTACCGCTTTGGGCGATGGGCGCGGTAAAAACATTAACGGGTCATACATTGGCAGATAAATCCGTGTTAAAAATAGCCAATCACTGGATCAATACCAACAATCGTTTGATTGACAACATCCTGCCCGATATTGATTTTCGCGTCAACCTGCCTGATGACTTATCGGTCGATGGCAAATATATTTTGCTGAGTAATCACCAATCTTGGGTCGATACCACTGTCATTCAATATATCAGTGAAAACCGACTGCCATTAACGCGATTTTTTGCCAAATACGAGCTACTGTATATCCCAATTGTGGGACAAGCGTTTTATTTTTTAGACTTTCCGATGATGAAACGCTACTCGAAGGCAGCGATTGCTAAAAATCCAGCGCTAGAAGACCGCGATATCATCGAAGCCAAACGCGCTTGTCAAAACTTACTCGACAAGCCTTTTACCTTACTTAACTTTATCGAAGGCACGCGGTTTACCCAAAAAAAACATGACTTGCAAC
Organism: Moraxella sp. CTOTU47618; assembly: GCF_032017425.1. Taxonomy (NCBI): domain Bacteria; kingdom Pseudomonadati; phylum Pseudomonadota; class Gammaproteobacteria; order Moraxellales; family Moraxellaceae; genus Moraxella; species Moraxella sp. CTOTU47618. The sequence goes on from NZ_DALZPW010000011.1 coordinate 2,044, forward strand.
AATCACCGTATCAACATTTGCTAAAACCCAAAGCGGGCGGCATTGCGCTTGCATTGGGTGCGTTAGGTGACGATTTAGACGCGGTGCTCGACATGACGATTGTGTATCCTGACGGTGTTCCTACCTATCAAGATTTATGGAAAGGTAATATCAAACGCATCGGGGTGGATATTCAAAAAATTGCATTGCCAGATGACTTGCTGCAGCGGCTCATGGATGGCAAATACCAACAGGATGAACAAACCAAAATAGATATGTACCGTTGGCTTGATGGCTTGTGGCAGCAAAAAGACCAACGTATCCAAGCCATGCTCGATGATTTTACCCGTCATCCCTAACGGCACATGACTAGTAACATATCACTAGTGACCCTACTAGTTAAAATCTCAGGTAAGCCATGCAAGGTATGACTTGCCTGCCTTGTCCTCACTCACATTTTTTGCGGTATTGACCCCATTTTGAGCACTTTTTTATGCCAACTGCTAATTTAGACCCAAAGCCCAATCCAATGCCAAGCTCGAATATTAGCCAACCGCTCGCTGCCCACCCTGCCAAACCCAGTCGTTGGCAGTTAGCCTACGATACCATCATGATGGTTGCCATCGTGTTGGACTTGCTGCTCATGGGGTTTGACGCTTTGATGCTAAGTAGCTTTATGGCAAAAATAGCAAATTGGCTAGGGTTTTTTGACAGTATCATCACTTATCAGCAAGGATGGCACGAGCCAATCAAAGTAGCTGGGGGTCTGTTTACCATCTTTTTGGTAGCAGAGCTTGTGGTTCGCTGGTTGATTGCCATCGTCCAAAAACGCCATTACCGCTGGTTTTTCTTTCCATTCGTGCATTGGTATGAAGTGTTGGGCTGTGCACCGCAGCTGCGCGCATTGCGACTGCTGCGCGTTGGCGTGATTGGTTATCGTCTGCATGAACTGGGCTACAAAGTTTTGCCCGCCAGTTGGCTTGCCACGATCAAATTTTATTACCAAATGATTATGGAAGAGATTTCTGATCGGGTGATTTTAACTGCGATTGACAATATCCGCACCGAAATAAGCAACACCGATGGGCATTTGGTCAAAAACATCATCGACAAGCATCGGGATGACATCCAAAAGGTCATTGTCGATGTGCTGCAGCAAGAGGCCACACCGTTATTACAATCCACGCCCGCCCATCCTGCCATCTTTGCCAAACCATTGGCAGAACAAGTGGGCATCGCTATTCAGCAAGCGCTAACCGCTACGCCCGAGCTGCACCGCATATTACGATTGATACCGATTGCTGGTAATCTGATAGAAAACCAAATGCACAGCATCGGGCAACACATTGGAGAAAATCTGACATTAAGCTTGACTACGAACCTTACCAAACCGCAAACGCTCACGCTGATGTATGAAGAAATCGCCAAAAGCTTGGTGCAAATTGACGTCACTAGCCCTGCGCTAGAAAAATTAGTTAGCGATATTATTGATGATAGTTTGACGTCACTTGCCAACCAAGTTCGCATTCAACAATGGAAGCACCAAATACGCTGATTGAATCCACCGATCTGGCGCCGATAACCGCTATTCAACGCTTTTTTTATCGCCCTATTATGGCTTTGGTTGCCAAACAATAAATAGCGCGGTGAATGGTTGTTGTTTTAAATAATACTTGCTAATATGCGGTATGAATCGATTTTGATGTATAAAAAGTTATTATAAAAAGGTTTTTCATGACACAGCCCGCTGCCCTTGACTTGACCCAAGATAGTTCCTCACAAAACTTACAAAGCGTATCTAACCTATCAGAGCAGGATTCACCGCAAAGTCAGCAGCTAGCCAACCCATTACCCACCGACCCTGTAGCCACTAGCGTGAAACTTACGGGCAGACTACTGAACTTTACCCGCCTACATATTGAAGGCAATGATATCAAAGTAATTTTGACAAAGATTGCACAAAAGCTAGGCCGTCAACGTCAGTCTAACTTACCGGTGATTGTCAGTTGTCAACAGCCATTAAATTTAGCGCAGCTTTGGGGCGGCTTATGGGTGCTAGGGTTACAGCCGATTGGGTTGGTCACAGGCGCCAATGATACCCAAGCCAATGAGCTTCGCATTGCCATTTTTCCAACGGATGGGCAGCGTATTGACGGCAAAGCACCAAAAAATTTGGCGACGGGTAGTGAGCAAAAATCAAACAGCACAGCCAATACTCCATCCTCTCAGCACGTTGCGCAGTCCCCTAACCAATCACCCGCATCCGACAGTCAAGCGACTCAGCGACAAAGCCAAACCGCCAGTGATATCGTAACCAATAAAACCGCAAGCAATGAGACCACAAGTAATGATACTGGAGCTGCACCTGAAAAATTTGTCGCCTCACCGCATCACCAATCGCAGCTTGAAGGCGATTTGGTGCATAATCAAATGTTGCGCTCAGGTCAAAGTATCAACCACGTTGGTGGCGACGTGATTTTGACCAAAGGCATTAATGCCGGCGCGGAAGCGATTACCGATTATAGCCTACACGTGTATGGCAAAGCCGAAGGGCGATTGGTGGCAGGGGCGACGGGCGATACCAATGCCAAAATATTCTGTTTGCGTTTTAACCCCTCACTGGTGTCAGTTGCGGGGACTTATTGCCTAAAAGAAAATATTCCTACTGAGTATTTGGATAAAGCGGTACAAGTCAGCTACTTGGATGGACAAGGCTTGGTGTTTGAGTTGATGGAATAACAATCACCTAAACAACCACTTATACCATAATCTATGCAAAAATCGTCAATCTCTCGATTAACTTCGAAAAGTTTTTTATGCTAAACTAGTCCAATTAACCAAATTTAGGCTAACTAAAATTTAAGTCTTAATTTTTAACGATTTACGTTAATTTATATCCGTATTTTTCAAACCAGTTTAGCGTGAATGTGTGTATGGCTTGAATGATTCAATACTGCCTCACTGACACCGTGCTATGAATAGGAGTATGCCAAAGTGGCAAAAATCGTTGTTGTAACTTCAGGAAAAGGCGGGGTAGGTAAAACCACCACCAGTGCCTCTTTCGCTACAGGTCTAGCCCTTCGCGGCTTTAAAACTGTGGTGATTGACTTTGACGTGGGTCTTAGAAATCTTGACCTCATTATGGGCTGCGAAAACCGTATCGTGTATGACTTTGTTGATGTTATCTCAGGGAACGCGCGCCTGTCACAAGCGTTGGTAAAAGACAAACAGCTCAATAACTTGTTTATCTTACCTGCCAGCCAAACACGCGACAAAGATGCCTTGACAGACGAAGGAGTCGCCGAAGTCATTAATGAGTTAGCCAAACAATTTGACTACATCGTGTGTGACTCGCCCGCTGGTATCGAGCGCGGTGCCCAGCTAGCTATGTACCATGCCGATGAAGCCATCATCGTGACCAACCCAGAAATCTCGTCGGTGCGTGACTCAGACCGTATCATCGGTATTTTGCAAAGCCGTACTAAAAAAGTTGAAGAAGGTACAGGCGTGGTACGTGAGCACTTGGTTATCAACCGCTACAACGCTGAGCGTGCTGAGCGCGGCGAGATGATGGATATCAACAGCATCTCTAATGACATCCTAAAAGTGCCACTACTTGGCGTGATTCCTGAAAGCAATAGCGTACTTGAGGCATCAAACCAAGGTGTGCCTGTGGTGCTAGATCAAAATTCAAAAGCCGGTCAAACTTATGATGACATGGTCGCTCGTTTCTTGGGGGAAGAACGTCCCTATCGCCATATCGAGGTGAAGAAGAAAAGTTTCCTACAACGCTGGTTTGGAGGTTAGGCTATGGGATTTTGGAGTAATTTATTTGGCGGTGAGCAAAAGTCAAACAGTGCCAATACTGCCGCAGAGCGCCTAAAGGTCATCGTTGCCAGCGAAAACCGCTTGCACAATCGGTTAACCCCAGAGCGTATTGAAAAAATGAAACGTGAGATTTTGGCAGTGGTCAATACCTACGTATCAGGTGTCAACATTGATGACGTCAATATTCAACATCACAATGAAGCAAACATGGAAGTGCTGGAGATGAATATCAGCTTGCCTGATAGTACACGCCAATAATTCATGTTGCGCTTAATCTAGGCTGCATTTAAAAAATTGTGACTAAAAAGCCCATGATGACATGGGCTTTTTTATACTATGGGCTGACTTAGCGCATACGGCGAATCAAATGGTCTTTTTGGATAAATTGGTGATACAGCGCGCCGATGATGTGCAAGGCCGTGAACACCAGCAGCAACGTCCACAACAGATTTTTATGAATTTTTTCTAACGTGCCTGACAAATCACTGTTTTCACTGACAAAGGCTGGGATATCAAACAGCCCAAACATACTCACCCCTTCCCCATCAAACATAACAGAAAACCAGCCCGCCAAAGGCATGGCAAGTAAAATCAAGTACAGTGCCAAATGCGTTAAATGCGATAGTTTATTTTGCCATTTTGGCATCGGCACATCGGCAGGTGCTTTGGTGACAAAACGATTGATAATCCGACCTACTGTCCAAAATAACACACTGAGTCCAAACGCTTTATGCAAATCAAAATAGGTAAAGTCAGTTGCATCTTCATTCAGCTCAATCATTGCCCAAGTCGCAATCAACAATACCACGCTAATCCAATGGAAAATACGTGACGATAGCGACCATTTGTTGATACCGTGTGGGGCAATCGGCTGTGGCGCTTCATTTGCAGGAAATAATGCCATAATGAATTTTACCTTATCATGATTTGTTTTGGGTTATTCTAGCAATGTTTGGGCAAAATAAAAGTAACAGACTGTTGGCAAAATAGCACAAAGGCGGACTGCGTCTAACTATCTAAATCCACCAAGAAATGCGAGAGCTTGTCCAAATCTGGCACCACACATAGCTCACCTGCCAACATGACTGGCTGAAAAATATAGTCCTGCTGTAAGCTATAGTCTGCCAAATTCGGTGCGCGTGAGCGCTCGACGACCTCATCATCTGGCGCGTTTAAGGCGGCTAATAAGTCAGGGTAGTGAGTCGCTAATTCAGCTTGGTAAGTCGCGTCATCAGCGTCTTTGAGATCAGCAATACGCACAGAATGAAAAGTCACTTCGCCATGAATCTGCAAGGCAATCCGATGGATATCGGTGACGCTTTCTAACACCACTAAGTGGGTGGGCTTATCATCTTTTGGCAACAAGTGATACACCGGCACTTCTTGACCGCGCCAAATATAATTCCAGATGCGCTCATCATAGTTATCAATGCTCAAAATCAAAGCTTGCGGCACAATCCAGTCAGGCGAACTGCTAGAAGGAATTCGAGCAATGGTTAATTGACCTGTGGTGATACTTAGGACGCCTACATCCTCATCTTGCTTAAAATAACGGTTTAAATCGTTTGCCATAGCCTGCTCATTTACTGATTAATAAGAAGTTTAGGGGTCGCTGCTAGCCTGCCGTATTAGCCACACAAGGCGATTAGCTGCTGAGCTAACTGCTTAGGGGTGCCAACAAAAGTGACTTGGTTGCTTTCAATCATGCTTTGTGGCTGGCTCGCGCAGGTGCTACTGTCAGGGGATTGCGCCCAAATAATACTGCCATTTTTTTTGACCGTCGCTGCCGCATCACTACCATCATCGCCCATACCAGAGAACACAATAGTGATTAAATTATTGCCAAACGCTTCGCTGCAGTTACGCATGACCTCACTGATTGGCGGTTTGTAACTGCCTTGCCAAGGTTTACGCTGCAAAATTACCCGTCCATTGGAATCACACACTACGCTGTATTCAATCGGTAAAATCAAACAACGTCCTGTCAATAATTGCTGGGTATTGGTCACTATGTCACAGCGCCACTCATTGTGACGATTTAAAATTCTTGGCAAGGTGTTTAGCGTATTTTGGTTAAAGTGCTGCGCTAGTAACAGCGCCACTGGTAAATCTTCGGGCAAATTATCTAAAAATTCCTTAATAGCGAGCGGTCCGCCCATCGAGGCTGCGAGCAACACCACATATTTCCACGGTTTGATTTCGCTCTTGGCAGCATCATAGGGCTCTAACAAATCGCTACGTTCTAGCATGTTGGCAATTTTTCGCTTGAGTTGGCGTTGCCATTTGGCATATAACAGACTTTCATTGATATAAGGCGCAGTGACAAAGCCCAGTAGCACAACCTTAGTCAAATTGACATTCTGTTGTTTTTCAACATTTTGAATGACGGCGTAATCGTCTGGGGTATCGATTAGCCACACATCAACTTTTTGCTGAAAATGTTTTTCGAACAACTGTGACGCTGCCAAGCATGCCACGATTTCAAATCCCCAAGAACGAATGGTATCGCTAAAGGCGAGCCGTTGCTGATTTTCCTCAGCAACGATAAAAAATCGCAGCGGTGGGTACTTTGACAGCATGAATGATTGTATCCTTTACCTGGCCAGTCGGCTTAGTCAGTTTTAGTCAGTTTTTGCTTGTTGGGTAAAGCGCGCTAACGTGTCTAACAGCATTTGTTCTTGGAATGGTTTACCCATGTATTCATTCACCCCGATATCAAACGCGCGTTCACGGTGTTTTTCGCCGGTACGCGATGTAATCATGACAATAGGAATATGCTGGAGCCGTGAATTATGGCGAATATGGTTGGCCACTTCAAAGCCGTCCATACGTGGCATCTCAATGTCCAATACAATGACTTCAGGTAGCATTTCTTGCAGTTTTTCTAGCGCATCAATACCATCTGTTGCCACTTGGGCCTCATAGCCGTGACGTTCTAGTAAGCGCGAGGTGACTTTGCGCACGGTTACTGAGTCATCCACAATCAATACCAGCGGTTTGTGCGCTCGTTTGGCCGCTTTATTGGCTTTTTGCAGCTCGACTTTGGTAATGTTGCTGACATTACGCATCAATGCCACCAAGTCAAGAATGAGCATGACCGAGCCATCACCCATGATGGTGGCAGAAGAAATTCCATCGATATGGGAGAGCTGACGACCGAGCGGTTTGACGACCACTTCAATACGAGAGCCTGCAATCATATCCACTTGTAGCGCCATGCGCTGACCTAAGTCAGTACGAATAATAATCACTGGCACACTGCTTGACTGGTGCGCTAGTGCATCCACCGGGTCGCTGCCATACAAAATCTGATTAAGATAGCGCAAACGATAGGCTTGTCCATCGATATTGATAATATCGGCATTCGTGGTATAAAAATTAGCAATCGCATCGATATTAACACGCATCACACGTTCAATTTGCACCAATGGTACAGCAAAGTATTTATCCCCTGCCCTCACCATCAAGGCATCAGACACCGCAACTGTCAATGGTAGACGCATGGTAAAGCGTGAGCCTCTGCCAGGCTCAGAGTCGACGGTTACTACACCACCCAGCTGCTTGACTTCGCTTTGTACCACGTCCATACCGACACCACGACCCGAGATTTGTGATACGGATTTGGCGGTGGATAGACCCGCGTTAAAGATATATTGCATGATATCCAGTGTCTTTAGACTGGTATCTTTGGCAGAAATCAAGCCTTGCTCAATCGCTTTTTCGCGTACGGCATTGACATTAATACCGCGTCCATCATCGGTTAAGTTGATAACGATTTCACCGCCTTCACGCAGCACTTCAAGCGTGATTAAGCCTGTTCTTGATTTACCACTTTCAATACGTTCTTGCGATTTTTCAATACCATGGTCAACGGCGTTACGTAGCATATGCTCAAGCGGCGAGGTAATACGCTCAAGGATATTACGGTCAATTTCACCTTCATCGTTTAGGATTCGCAGTTCAACAGATTTACCCAGTTCGGTTGCTATTTGACGGACGACCCGTTGCAGACGTGGCGTGATACGCGAGAATGGCACAGTACGTGAATCCATCAACCCCTCTTGCAAATCGGACTGGGTGCGTGATAACTGCAGTAGCAAGTTTTCGGTTTCACGGGTTTTATCGAGCATGGTCGTTTTGATGTCTAACAAGTCCGATGCTGATTCCGAGAGCGATTTTGACAATTGGTTGAGCGATGAATATTGGTCCATCTCTAACGGGTCAAAGTCACTTTCTAACGCATGCTCATCACCAATTTGTGACAAGATTTGAATCTCAAGCTCTGTTTCCATACGGCGTAGCTGATCTGCTAGACGCTGTACAGTTGCGCCCATCTCTTCGATATTGTTCGATAGACTTGATATACCCATCTCGATTCGCGAGCGGTTAATCGCGGACTCACCTGATAGGTTAATCATGCGCTCCATAGCACTTGCAGAAATCCTAAGTGTCTCAGCATGAAGGTTCGATTGATCTTGCTCAGATTCAAAGTTACCCGTCATCAGCGGCATGACGCTTAGGTCGCGCTGTTTGACTTCTAACGTGTTTTGTCCCAAACTACTGCGATAGATATCAATTTGCTCAATTTGGCTGGCTAGGTTAGCATTGGGGATTTCTTTTAAGCTATCAGGTTTTCGCGAGAATTGTTGCAGCGCAGCAACCAACGCCACAGGCGTTTGTGGGTTAAATTTATTCTCTAATACATAAATCGCATTTGCTAACCAGTCATGACACACCGCCAATAGGTTGCCAATCATACGCGTCGCAGGTTTGCGGCGGCTGCCTAGCTCTTCGTAGATGGTTTCCATTTCGTGAGCCAACGTGGCAATCCCTTCAGCTCCGACCATTCTTGCGCCCCCTTTGATGGTGTGCAATTCACGTTGCAAGGCTTGTAAGGCTGCAAGATCACTGTTATTACTACGGAATTCTTGTAGATGCTGGCTGCTGCTATCGATCAGCTCTTTGGCTTCTTCAAGATAAATTTTTAAGATATCTTCGTCAGGCTCTTGACCTTTCCAAGTCTCTAAACGACGCCCTTCAAAGTTGTTAATAATTTCTTCGATGTAGAGTGGGTCATTTTTTGCAATCGCGCTATCATCCTCTTGGGCAAGTTGTTTTTGCTCCATCAACTCTTCAGGATTGGCTTCAACAATCATCGGCACTGCAAATACCAAGTCTCGACTTTGCACTGTACCAGCGATAACCTCATCAATTTGCTGGGCAAAATCGCTGGCGTTGAAGGAGCGACTAAATTGTCGAACTTGCTTGAGCTGCGAGGCAATGGTTTCATGCAGCTTTTGCACCAATGAAGCGGTATCGGCATCACTCGCTAAAATACCTTTATCAATGGCATCATACACTTGCTCACCACGTAGCGCCATCTCGGCAATACTCGTTACCCCGAGTAGCTCTGCACCCCCTTTTAACATGTGCATATAATTAGCTAGTTCTTTGGTGACCGCTAAATTGCTAAGGTTATTGAGCCATTGGTCGTAGTAATTTTGCACGTCGGGCTGAATGGTTTGCACTTCATCCAAGAAAATTTGCAATAGTTCATCATCTGTAGCAACTGGTTGGTACTCGATAGCATCCATCTCGGCTTGGTACTGATTTTTTGCCAATAATTTTCTTAAGGTTTCAATCGCCTCTTCATCGATATTGACGCGCAGGCCTGCTGCAATGGCGTCAAACATATTGATGAGCTGATTATGTAAGCCCATTAAGGCATCATAAATATCTTCGTTTTTGGCAAATTGCGGATAATCAGTCAGTTTTTTATAGGCAAACTGTAAGGTGCTTGGAATGATAAAATAGCTCAAACCTTCAGACGCCTGCGCAAGCCTTGCTGCCTGTTGTTCAAGCTGCTGGGCATAGGCAATAACTTGTTCATTCTCGCCAGCAAACTTAGCTTGCGCTTGCTGATCGGCAGCGAGTAAGTCATCAATCCCAAGCGCCATCAGGTCTTTGACTGTCAGTTTGCTGCTTTCATGAGGCTCAGCATTGGCATCGGTTAGACGCTCAATCAAGTCGGCAACAATGTCATTGTTATCTTCTATAACCGTTACATCATGATGGATTTTATGCTCATCAATGTAGGTTCGCAGTAGATCTGTGGCCTCTTGCAGGGTCAATAACTGGCTGGCGGTGAGCGGCATTTCATTATGTAATAAGTCGCCCAGTGCTTCTTCTACCGCTGCGCTTAAGTGATAGACATTGTTAAGTTCAATCAGCGCTGCGCCACCACGCAAGGTATGGAATGCGCGTAATATGGCATCAGGCACATGCGTTGCAGGCTCACCCAAATGCTGGGTGATAAAGTTATCAATATTGACCAATAACTCGTCTGCTTCTTCAATAAATACGTCATCAGCGACATCCATTTCACTACTGATGTCACTAATGCCACTGACATCCTGGAGCGCTTGCGTTTGTGCGGTGGCGTGACTAGACGAAAGCGCCGCATCTGTGTGTAGCGCACTCGGCGAGGCGGCCCCCTGCCCCATAAAGGCGGACAAGACTTGAGGGTAGCTAAAGCTGTCGCCATGTTTTTTGGCATAGCTATTAGCGACAGCTTGCCACAGTTTAATCACTGCGGGATAGTCTGTACGATTTTGGGCAAAAATCGTGATGAGTCCAGCAAATGCGTCAATGACATCAGCAACTAGGTGTAAAACCCCCTCGTCTACTGTTATGGTATGATCAAGCACGCGATTGAGCATGTTTTCAATTGACCAAGCAAGCTCCCCTAGCTGATTGGCGCCAACCATACGACCCGAGCCTTTTAAGGTATGAAAACCTCGGCGGATTTCTTTTAAGGTATCAAAATCATTGGGCTTGGCTTGCCAAGCTTGGTTAAGCGGTGCAATTGTCTCGATAACTTCATTGGCTTCTTCAATATAGATTTCTTGAATATCGGGATCGCTGACCGCATCTGTGACCGTCGTTAGCTGCTCATATTCGCGAGCCACCACCTCAGGTAGGGCATGAATATCCCCTGTAGTTGATGGCGCAACGTCGCTCGCAGCTTCATTGCCTTGAGCCACCTTATCACTGTCTTTAGCCACACTAGCACTGACTGATACAAGGTTATCTAAGCCATTGGTTTCTGGCAGGCCTGTGTTAATCGGCTGCTGCTGTAATAGATTAGTCGCTTGCAACACGGTAACCGCAGGGTCAATACTTGGCGCCCGCTGCTGCTGGAAATCTTCAACCAGTGTCGGCAGTTTGCGATGGGTATCTTTGATAAAGCCCACTAACGCATCACTAATCGCTAAAGTGCCATCTAGCACACGGTTGAGCATGTTTTCTACCGCCCAACACATCTCACCAATTTGATGAGCGCCGACCATACGACCTGAGCCTTTTAAGGTATGAAAACCTCGGCGGATATCTTTGAGCGCGACTAATTCATGGGTATCCACTTCCCATACGGGAATCTTCTCACCCAACTCAGCGAGGACTTCTTGCGCCTCTTCAATGAAAATATCTCGGATATCTTCATCCATACTATAGTCATCATCTTTGAGGGCTTGCCTTGCAGCCGCCAGCGCTTGCGATTCTTGCACGCCAGTCGTTTGCGTGATAGCCGTTTGCGTGTTAGGCGCTTCTCTAGCAGTAGCTAGTGCTTGCATTGGTGATTCAATATCACTGGCAATACGTTCGCCTTCATCATCGTAAATCACCGTATCTCTACCAAAGTGCTTGGTGGGTGCTACCACTTCAGCGGCGGTTAATGGCGTTTCGATTAAACGATTAAGCAATAAATTAGCGCGGTTAAGCTGTGTTTGGGTTTGATCCAAAAATTCTTCATTGACAGACTGATTGGATAAATAATCCAAAAATAGCTCAAAGCGGGCAATCATGTCGGCGATGGCATCACTGGCTTCCCAGCTTAAGACGTGTACCGAATTTTTATGAATACGACTAAATAATAAGCGAATTTGTTCGACCAATTCTTTGGGACGTGTTAAGCCTAATGCCCCAAAAACTTGAATGGTGGCAATTAATTCGTCATTGACTGTTAACTTATTTAAATCACGGGTTTGGATATATTGATTAAACGACCGCTTGATATTTTCAACATGCACGCGCGTTTGGCGCACCGCTTCATTTTGCGGATTGCTAGCATAGGCAAAATGCTGTAAGCCAATTTGGCTATCAAGGGTTTCAACCGTTGACAGCAACTGGCTGTAAAAATCTTGCAGCTGGCGTTCTACCTGCCAACTGAGAGATGACGCCATAAAGGTATCTTGCGTCATCAAGCGCACGTCATCGATAATTTGCGCCATTTGGTTTTCATAAAACACCCAACCGCGATTTGCCAAACTATTTTTGACCGATTCAAGCAGCGGCAAAATGGTGAGCGGCTCATGCACTTGATAAATAATTTTTTCAAGTTTTTCTAATACTTGACTAAATAAATTATCAAGCGTGTCACTACTATTGATATCCAAGCTTGATAGCAGAGCTTTAGCGTCATGCGATTTGTGCGTTAACGCATTGAGCGCTAATAACACATCAACTGCTAAACGAGACGCCGTAATATCAGGAGTGAGAGTCAAATCATGCGTCAGCACCAATGACAGACTGTTTAATAGCGAAGCATAAGCGGTTGGCACAGGCTGCTCATTGAGGGTTAGGTTATTGCACCACACTGCGACCAACTGCCAAAATTGACGCCAAGCAGGATTGATGGCAGCCTGGGACAAATAGCCAGCAACCTTAGTCAGCGCATCTAAATGTTTGCTATCGTTGGTCGCGTTTTGTAGTAGTTGCAAACTGTTATAACGCCAGACTTTAAGTAACTCATCGGCTTGGGCACTGTCCCATGGGTGTTTGATGTCTGGTGTGGCTAATTGGCTTAAAAATAATAAAGCATTGTCTGTGACAGGTGGGATGGGCTCATAAGTTGATGCTATGCCAAGCAGCTGCTCAAAATAAGCGATTCGGTCATTGACCCAATCGGTATGAATCTGCTGTTTAGCTTGTACTTGTTCAATGTCAAATTGCAACAACCTCACCGCATGGCTGATTTGACTAAAATACTGCGGGGATAAAGTCTCTTGCTGAATGGCGATAGTGGTTTTATCAAGCGTTTTCGCCAGTTTTGATAAGGCAGGCTGGTTGGCAAGCGCGAGCGCACCGGTGATTTGGTGCAAATGTTGACCGATTAACTGCCACGCTGGCTGCGCGTCATGTCGTTGTAGCAACTGGTTAAGCTCACCAAATACGTCTTTTAAAACAGGCATCAACCAGTCTAAGGCGATCAAATTACGTTGTTTACTCATACCATATTCCTAGGACAACGACTGTCAAAAACGATGACGATTTTTATCGATTTTAAGGTAGCTGTAACGCAGTCGTTTATTAATTTCTTATATCACTTAAAATAACTTACCCGCTGTCTGGCGTCAACTCAGGTTGATACCTTTTATAAGTTATAATGTTCACCCATTCGCGCTGCGATATTTGCCAATGCTTTGAGCCAATCTAGGACAACCGTTTTGCAATCAAATAACGGGCTAAATAACGCACGATATCGCGCTACTCAAATTGCCGAAAATCATCAATTAACACATTGTTGCGGGCAACCAGTTGGCATTGACCTGCCTCTAAAGGCATCGGTTGCTGCGCATCTACCAAATTTTTGCTAAAAAACTGCCATTGCGATTTTATTGTTGGTATTAGCGAAAATTTATCCCTGCCAACGTCTTTAAGGTAGTGATTAAAACCACAGCGTGCAACCCCTGATCTAACACACATAAGAGCTAACACGCATAAAAAGAAAGGTGGTTAAAACCACCCCTTACTTTTAGCTAACTGTTGAGTACTAAGCCTAATTAGCCATCAATCATTACCCATTAAGCATGTGCTAAAGCATTATCTGGCAATTTAAAGCCCGATACTGATTCTTGCAGCGCTGCTGCCATTTCATTAAGCTGACCGATTGAACGAGCGGTTGCCATGGTACCTGATGTGGTTTGCGAGGTAATATCTTGAATGATGTTCATGGTATTTGAAATATGACCCGCTGAGGCTGCCTGCAGACGCGCCGCATTTGAGATACTCTGAATCAATGATGCCAAGTTGTTAGATACAGTTTGTACTTCTTCAAGCGCCTCACCCGCATCTTTTGCAAGTTTCGCACCGCGTACAACTTCTGCCGTGGTTGATTCCATCGACATCACGGCTTCGTTCGTATCTGCCTGAATGGTTTTAACCAGTGTTTCAATCTGTTTGGTCGCTGTGGCTGAACGTTCTGCTAGGCGCTGTACCTCGTCAGCAACAACCGCAAAACCACGCCCTGCTTCACCCGCCATTGATGCCTGAATCGCTGCATTCAACGCAAGGATGTTGGTTTGGTCAGCAATGTCATTAATCAGTCCAACGATATCGCCGATCTCTTGCGATGATTCACCGAGGCGCTTAATACGTTTTGAAGTTTCTTGAATCTGGTCACGAATGGTATTCATACCATCGATAGTACGTTGTACCACTTCTGCCCCGTTATAGGCAATCGCAACCGAACGGTCCGCAACCGCAGCAGATTCGGCGGCATTTGAAGATACTTGGTCAATAGACACCGCCATCTCATTAATCGCTGCAGAGGCTCCCGCAATTTCTTGCGCTTGGCTTTCAGAGGCTTGGGCTAGTTCAACTGCCGTTGCCTGGGTTTGGTCAGAGGCGCGCGCGACTCGCTCTGCAGTGACGTTAATCGCAGAAACCAGTTGACGCAATTGGTCAATTGCAAAGTTGACCGAGTCTGCAATCGCCCCTGTAAAGTCTTCTGAGACTGTCGCGTTCACGGTCAAGTCACCTTCCGCTAAATCGCCTAACTCATCAAGCAAACGCAAAATCGCCATTTGGTTACGTTCGTTTTCTTCTTGGATTCTGCGGGCACGCTCAGATTCAACTTCCATCTCATGACGTTGACGCAGCGTTTCACGCTCACCTTCTGCCTTCTCTCGAGAGGTTTTAGCATTAATCTGGCGGGTCAAAAAGTAAATTGCCCCAATGACGCCTAATACAATCAAAATAGAGGGCAACCAAATCGTCAAAAAATTATGGGCAACACTATTCTGTTGACGTACCAAAATCATCAATTGGTAGAGTCGATAAATAAATGCCAAACTAGCAACACCACCACAAATACTTGCCCAAATAATCCAGTTGATTGAGTCCCCTTTATTCAAACGATAATTACTCTTGCCAGGCCCGACCGCGACAGGGGAGTTGGTATTGGTACTTAGGGTCGAAGTTTTAGTATCCATGATATGGTAAACCCTCAATTGTTTTAATGAGTTAGAAAATTAGGTTATAACGCTGCTTCTAAATAACGCGTGTCTTGCGCCAATAAGCTTGGCATAAACACATACCAAATCTGCTCGTTTTGTCTAAAACGACCATGCGTATACTGCGCGAGCGGCGAATCGTTCGGCATCTCGATAGGCTGATATTGCCCACGACTAAAGGTTTGGATACCCAATACCTCATCAACTTGTAAGCCACTAAATAGCTTGGGTTGATCAATCACCAAAATCTTTTGATTGCCTGATTGGTAATTTGAGCCTGATGGATGTAAACCTAAGAAGTTCGACAAATTGGTAATCGGTAATAACCGTCCCCGAACATTGGCAATCCCTAGCAGCCAAGGTTTTGACAAAGGCACCGAGGTATAGGCAGGCAAAGATAGTACCTCAGCCACATCACCGAGTGGGGCTACCAAGTGGTGGCCACCGAGCGAAAACGCGACCCCTAGCCACTGATGTCTTTGGTCAAAGTGAGTACCTTTTTGTCGTTTGATACCGCGGTTAGCGAGTCGTAAAAGCTCAATAAAGCCATTTGAAGACACGAAACCTACTCCATCACGGAACGGATTACAGTGATTAAGGCTTCTTCTGTAATCGGCTTACTTAGATAATCTCGTGCGCCTTGGCGCTTGCCCCATACACGGTCAGTTTCTTGATTTTTAGTACTGATGATGACGACAGGGATATGACTGGTTTTTGGGTCACGGGTAAGTTTGCGGGTTGCTTGAAAGCCGTTCATCTCTGGCATGACCACATCCATCAAAATCACATCTGGGAAAAACTCATTGGCTTTTTGAATTCCATCCTCGCCTGTATGCGCTTCAATGACTTCGTGCTGATGACGAGTCAAAATATCTCGAAATTTTGCCATTTCTGATGGTGAATCATCAACTACTAAGATTTTGGCCATACACTTACCCTTTTACCTAATTATTGATTGCATTAATATTTTACTGTTTTGTATGTCGGTGGGAATAAAAACCCAACAGCACAACGGTTAAACTAAACACGCATCCCAAATCTACGTCTAGCTAGGTTGCAATCTGGGCTTATATTTCAGTCATATCGAGTGATTGCAGATTTTAGGGGTTAACAACAGTTGCAAGCAATGGCATGCTGTTTAGCTTCAACCCAGCGCATGAAGAAGCACAGCGCATTAAGACGCAGGACGATGACGTTCAATGGTATCAAATAGCTCTTCTTTACTAAATGGTTTGGTCAAGTACTCATCTGAGCCGACGATACGACCGCGCGCTTTATCAAACAAGCCATCTTTTGATGACAGCATAATCACGGGCGTGGCAGCAAAATCTGCGTTGTTTTTGATTAGTGAACAAGTCTGATAACCGTCGAGGCGTGGCATCATGATATCGACAAAAATCAAATCTGGGTTGGTATCCGCAATTTTTGCCAACGCGTCAAAGCCATCAACAGCCGTAATCACCTCACAGCCTGCTTTGGCAAGTAACGTCTCTGCGGTACGACGAATGGTTTTTGAATCGTCAATAATCATGACTTTTAGGCCTTCAAAATTTGCATCCATAATATTTTCCTAATGGTTGTTTCGCTACGATTTTGCTACCCATTGTCCTATAGCGATTGCTCAAAACTTTAAGTTATAGGCGTTGGGGCAACTATCAAATGATGCCTCAACCCTCAAAAGCAACTGGTACAATTTTTGACAATTAAACAAAGCTATTCTAAATAATTTTTATAAGATATAACAAATATTTCATACAGTATAGTTACAAACCAACTGTATGGTGATATTTTTAAAATACTACCATACTTTTTTGCTGCAAAGTATGCTTAAATCGATGCACTTACCGTTCATTTTTAACATCCTATGATGATTCAGGTTTGATCTATTGACTGCTTTGTAGATTGCCCATACACCCATGTTAATATACACGGATTCCATGATGCTAGTGACACATCTTGAGATAAGCTTAGAAAAGTTTATTGCACTGGCTATTTCTACATCGTTTTATATTTTTTTAAGTTGATTGTTTGCGCTGAGGACATCTCTTTCATGATAACACCGAAGTTTATCACCAAAGTTTTACCATTAAGCCTAGCTATGGCTAGCGCTGTTATGAGTTTGAGCGGTTGCCAAAAACAGCAAAACGATAGCAAAAGCCCGTTGTCAACCCAAAAGACCCAAATCACCACCGCGTCAGCCACCACGCAAATCGCCAATAACGAAATTCAGCTATTAGCCGCTGATGTCATCACTGCCAAAGCAGACCGATTTGAACCGAGTGTCACCGTGACAGGGACACTGCAGCCTTCAGACCACACAGTGGTGCAATCAACCGTAAATGCGCAAGTGCAGCAAGTGCTCGCTGATGTGGGTAAAACGGTGGCAAAAGGTGAGCCACTGGTGCGACTTGATATCAGTGATAGTAAAAACCAACTCGCTCAAGCGCAAGCCGATGTTGCTGCCGCCCAAGCACAGGCCATCGTCGCCAATAAACTTGCTGAGCGCAACAAAATTTTGCTCGAGCAAGGCTTTGTCTCACAAATAGAGTATGAGCGTAGTGTGGCAGACAGCATTGCCCAGCGTGAAGCCATCAAAGCCAAACAAGCCCAATTAAGTAGTGCACAAAAAATGTTTGGTGATACCACGATTTATGCCCCTACCACGGGGATTGTCAGCAGCCGCAGCGTCAATGTCGGACAGGTAGTCACGCAAAACCAAGCCTTGATGGAAATCATTGACCCCAATAAACTTGAGTTTGCCGCCAATGTCCCTAGCGAAGCACAAACACAGCTACAACTTGGTCAACAAGTGCCTTTTACTATTAGTAATCAAACCAATCAGTACATCGGACAAATTAGCCGCATTTCGCCCCAAGTCGATGCCGCCACTCGCCAACTGACCATTTATATCGCGGTTAAGCCTTCTCAGCGTAATCTTGGACTTCGCCCGGGCATGTATGCCACAGGCAAGCTTAATTATGGGGTTGCACAAGTTGGGGTATTGGTGCCTATGTCAGCGGTGGTTCTAGAATCTAGAGCAAAAGGCGCAGCCAATAAACCCACCGACCAATCCGCCACAAATCCAACCTTAGAAGCTGGCACGATTTTGGTGGTCAGTAAAGACAATGTGATTACCAAACAGCCTATCAAGGTACTCAAACACCTTGACGATACCAGTCAGTATTTAATTGCTGGCATCGAGCCTAACACCACAGTGATTGTGGCAAATCTCAATGCCAATGATGTGGGTAAAAAAGTCGTGCTCAAATAACCTACTGATAGTGTTTCATTCAATCATTCAATATTGTTAAAAATTTCACTGTTAAAAATTTTGGTATTAGGAATTTGCTATGTGGCTCACCCGCGTCAGTATCAACAATCCTGTGTTTGCTGCCATGATCATGCTCGCGCTGATGGTCATTGGATTGCTGGCAACATTTCGCATGAAAGTTGAGGAATTTCCTAATATTGAATTCCCTTTTGTGGTGGTCAATACCGTTTATAGTGGTGCTTCGCCTGAAGTCATCGAAACCGACATTACCAAAAAAATTGAAGACCAAGTCAATACCATCGCCGGTGTCAAAGAAGTGACCTCCGTCACCCAACAAGGCTTGTCACAAGTTATCGTGCAGTTTGATTTAAATATCCCGTCCGATGTTGCCGCGCAAAACGTGCGTGATAAATTGGCACTGGTGACCCCCACCTTTCGGGATGAAGTCACCACACCTATCGTTGCGCAGTACAATCCTGCCGATGCGCCTGTGGTGTCCGTCACGTTTCGCTCTGACAAAATGTCGCTTCGGGAGTTATCCACTTACTTAGACAACACGGTCAAAAAACAGCTACAAACAGTCACAGGTGTGGGTCGTGTTGATATATTGGGGGGTCGGCAGCGTCAAATCCGTGTGCTGCTCAATCCCACCCAAATGAATGCCTATAAAGTCTCAGTCAATCAAATTAGCAATGCACTACGCTCAGAGAACGTCGAATTACCTGTCGGTACCATCAACAATCAAAACCAAGAAATGGTGATTCAAGTTAACGGGTTGGTCAAAACACCCAATGAGTTTAACCAAATCATTGTCGCCCAAAATCGCTCAAGTACGGGTGCTACCGTGCCTGTGTACTTATCGCAAGTTGCCGAAGTCATTGATGGGCAAGCCGAGGCTGAGTCAGCGTCGCTACAAAATGGTCAACCTGCGGTGGCCATGGATATTATCAAAATGTCGGATGCCAATGTGATTGATGTGGTTGATAAAACCCAACAGCGTCTGGCAGAAATCCAAGCGACCCTACCCCCAGGTGTCACCATGACGGTGGTGGCTGATAGCTCAAAAAGTATTCGCGGCTCGTTAAATAATGTGGTGCGTACCTTGATTGAAGGAGCGATATTGGCGGTGTTTATTGTTTGGTTGTTTTTAGGGTCGTGGCGCTCGACCATTATCACAGGATTGACGCTGCCCATTTCGCTGCTTGGTACTTTAGCGGCGATTTGGACGTTTGGTTTTTCCATCAACATGATGACCCTACTAGCGCTGGCATTATGTATCGGACTGCTGATTGATGATGCGATTGTGGTGCGGGAAAACATCGTGCGCCATGTGGGTATGGGCAAACATCACCGCCAAGCGGCGCTTGATGGCACCCAAGAAATCGGGCTTGCCGTGCTAGCGACGACGCTGGTGATTGTGGCGGTATTTTTACCCGTGGCTTTTATGGGCGGGATTATCGGACGCTTTTTTTATCAGTTTGGTGTGACTGTTTCTACCGCTGTATTGCTGTCGTTATTTGTTAGTTTCACGCTTGACCCGATGTTGTCTTCGATTTGGCCAGACCCAGATGCCGCGCACCAACATGACCGCGTCAATGAACGGGTTTCATTTCGCAAGCGACCGATTGCTTGGCTATTAGATGGGTTTCAGCGCCTGTTAGATCGGCTGACCAATCTATACAGCCATATTCTTGCATGGAGTTTACGCCATCGTTTGATAACTGTGCTCATCGCAATTGGCTCACTGGTTGCAGCGTTTTTTGCCGTGGGGTTGGTGGGCAAAGAATTTGTCCCGCAAGCGGATATGAATGAAATCAAAGTCAAATTTGAAACACCTGTCAATGCCAATCTTGACTACACCCAACAAAAAGCAGCACAAGTCAACGCGGTATTACAAAGTTTTCCTGAAGTTACCAATACTTATGCCACGGTTAATGCCATGTCCTATAGCGGTAACAATCGGGTACAAGTGAATGTATCGTTAGTACCCAAAGATGAGCGCACGCGCGGACTAGATGCCTTAAACCGTGCCATGCGTGAGCAATTGCAGCAGGTAGGCGGTATTAAAGTTACCTCAGTGGCAGCCGCTGCCATGGCGGTCAGCGGTGGTCTTAAGCCGATTATGATATCCATCAAAGGCAATGATTTAAATGAGCTGCAACGCTTATCCAATGAGTTTATGCAAAAACTCTCAAACGTCAATGGCTTGGTAGATTTGGAAAGCACCCTTAAACAGCCCAAATCAATGGTCAATGTCACCATTAACCGGGAAGCAGCAAATGATGCCGGTCTTTCGATTGGACAAATCGGACAAGCATTACGCCCACTGCTGGCCGGTGATAATGTGAGCACCTTTAAAGATGACAACGGCAACAATATCGATGTCAACGTGCGCTTAAATGACGACAACCGCCAGACCATCTCGCAGCTACAATCCATGTACTTGTCATCAAGCCGTACGGATCAAAATGGTCAGCCAGTGCTAGTGCCGCTATCGCAAGTGGCGAATTTTAGTGAAACCTTGGGTGCACCACAAATCAACCGTCGTTCGCTGTTTCGTGAGGTGGTAGTTCAAGCCAACACGGACGGCAGACCGGCAGGTGATATCGGCGCGGATATCACGAAAATCCAAAACGAGATGAAACTGCCACCCGGTTACAGCTTTGCAGTACAAGGCTCTAATAAGGACATGGCCGAATCCATCGGCTACGCCACAACCGCACTTGGGCTGGCAATCGTGTTTATTTATATGTTGTTAGGGTCACAGTTTAATAGCTTTTTATACCCTGTGGCGATTATGGCATCGCTGCCGTTATCACTAATTGGTGTGTTCTTTGCGTTATTTTTATTCGGCTCTAGTCTTAATATGTTTTCTATCATCGGCATTATTATGCTGATGGGATTGGTGTGTAAAAATGCAATTTTGCTCATTGATTTTATTAAAGAATCCTTATCAAACGGTTTGAGCCGTACTGAATCTATTATGCTGGCAGGGCAAACGCGCCTGCGCCCCATTTTGATGACTACCGCTGCCATGGTGATGGGGATGATACCGCTGGCACTGGGTATTGGTGAAGGGTCAGAGCAGCAAGCACCGATGGCACACGCCATTATTGGCGGGGTGATTACTTCAACCTTATTGACCTTGATTGTGGTGCCTGTGATTTATACCTATTTAGATGACGGCAAACAGCGGTTTTTTCGATTATTAGCTAAAAAGAAAGCAGAAACCCCTGCGATAGAGCGCCACGACTCACTTTAAGCAATAATTCATTACAATTTTATACAGTGTAAAGAAACTTAAGAATGAGTAGCCCGGTACAATTTTAAATTGGGCTATGTATTAATTGGGCTGTGTGATTGGCAGCTAAGAAGTTTTATAAATCTGTGTAAGACACTATCATATTGGCAGTCTCTTGCTTTATGATAATAGCATCTTGCTTTATGATAATAGGCTCTTGATTAATGATAGAAATCTGGCTTTGATGAGCAAAAGCAATAATAACAACTGATTTATTTTTAGAGAATTTTTGGAGTTGGTGATGGAAGATAATAATAGTGGTACTAAAACCGTACTATTGATTGAGGATGACCCAGATTTAGCCGAATTGATTAGCGAATATTTGGGCATGAATTATTATGAGGTTCAGCATGCCCCAACGGCAACAGAAGGGCTAGAGATGCTATTTAACCCTTCAAAATCCATTGATTTGGTGATTTTAGATTTGATGTTGCCGGATATGGATGGTATGCAAGTGTGTCAACGTATTCGTCAGCACAAGGATAGCCGTCTGGCGCAAACGGCGATTATCATGCTCACCGCCAAAGGTGACACCACTGACCGTGTGTTGGGTCTTGAAATGGGCGCGGATGATTATGTCTCAAAACCATTTGAACCGCGTGAACTATTGGCGCGTATCCGTGCGGTGATGCGCCGTCACGACCTGCCGCTTCACCAGCAAAAAGAAGATAACTTAGTATTTGGTCGCTTAAAGGTTTATCCAGATAGCCATGAAGTGACGATTGATGATGAGCCGGTGCGTTTGACCACCCACCAGTTTCAATTATTGCATTACTTTGCTACCCACTCAGGTAAAGTACTGAGCCGTGAACAGCTGTGGCATGCGATGCCAAACGATGACAGCAGTGATAATATTGACCGTGCCATTGATGTGCATATTTCACGTCTGCGCGCGCTGATTGAAGACAATCCTCGCCAGCCAAAACGCATTATCACAGTGCGTGGTGTCGGCTATCAGTTTGCCACTGACCAAGTGTAAGAGTGTAAGATTGCTTGACAAATTTAACACGCAAAAGGTCATCATACTTGGTTATTTATGCTAGCAAAGCTATTATAATAGCGTGTGATGACCCACGATTTTTGGATTCTGTGTGCGATTGAGCGGCATAAAATTTAACAGTGTATTTAGCAAGTTATTTGCCAGCGTTATGCTGGCATTGGTCATTTTTGCTGGGGCAATGGTAGTTTTAAGCCATTTGGTACACGATACTTCTGCCAACACCCGCCACCAAGTCATTGCCAGCCAAGTCACCCAGCAGCTAGACCCGTTACTAGTTGAACTGCGTACCGCTCAAGACCAACAAAAAAATCTCGAAACCCGCTATCTACTTGCCCTCGTACGCCGTAGTTTTAATATCTATAGCGATTCACTCAACGCCAAATTTGGTCTATACGATGGCAAAAGTGGCGAAGCGATTATGATCATGCGTGGGCTGCCTGCCACCTTACCGCCAAACCCGCCATTTTTTTTATCCTTGTTTCCTAGAGATGATCCAAAACACCCGACCGAAATTCAAGTCAATAGCCAATCAGGTTATGTGCTGTTATACCAATCAAAACTTAGTAACCGCCGTGCGATTTCGCCCGCGATTAATTTACTGACAGGCACCTTGCTATTACTGCTCATTATGTCGGGCATGTTATGGATGATTGCGCGCACCATGACATGGCGTATCAATCAGCTAAGTCGGCAAATCACCCAACTGGGTGATGGCGATTTCTCTGCCCGTGTCACGCCTGTGGGCAACGATGAAATTACCATTTTGGCACGCGGTTTTAACCAAACCGCTGAACGTATCGAAACCTTGATGAATGCCAATAAACTGCTGTTAGCCCATGCCTCGCATGAGATTCGCACACCAATTACCCGTATTCGTCTACAAGTTGAAATGATGACGATGCTGGCAAGTCAGTTTGACAAAACAATACAAGATAAGGTACAAAAACGTGCTGATGCCATCAACCGTGATTTGACGGGTCTTAATGATTTGGTGGAAAGTATTTTGCTCGTCAGTCGTATGGATGCCGGTCATGCGATAGAAAAAGTAGAAGACGTCGATTTATATGAGTTAATTAAAAACGAGATTCAGCACTACCCACAAGCTACATTTGCGGGTGGTCACGTTATCATTCAAGGACAAGCCAAACTTCTCACCCACCTCGTGCGTAATTTGCTCGACAATGCCCATCTTCATGGCGTCCCACCTGTAAGCGTACAGCTGTATGCCATTAATGATGCGGGTAATCAACTGGCAATTGATGCCCTACCAGCGATGCAAGAGAGTACAAAAGATACCGATAATCAAAAACATACCGATACCGGAAAAGATACCGATGCTCAAAAAGATGAAATAGCTTTCCCCGCCCCTATAAAAGATGCCACCAGTGCCCCTACAAACGGCGATGACATCACCTTTGATACTACGATGTCAGCGACCACTATACCCCCAGTAACAAACACAGCAACGGACACAGCAGCTAGCGAAGCAAATTCGAGCAAACTGACTAATAAACCAAAAAATAAATCGTCTATTTTTTCACGTAAAAAATCTGACGTTGTACACCTGCCAGAATTTCATCAGGTGTGTATTGCGGTTATCGACCAAGGTACAGGCATTCCTGAAGACAAACGTACCGATATTTTCAGTCCATTTGTACGGCTACAACAAGAGAAAAAAGGCTCAGGGCTCGGGCTATCTTTGGTCGCGCAGATTGTCAAAGCCCATGGCGGTAGTATTATCACCGACACAGTGCATGGTCATACCCGCTTTTTGGTCACATTACCTATCACCCAATCGTAACCGCTTTTATCTCTGCCTATAGTTTTATCACAATTTTTTCGGTTTTCTACTCTATTATTCATATAAACCCACCATTCGGCATTTATTTATTCGTTAAAGCGACTAAACGCTGACGACGAGCTGTGCTAAAATTACCCTCTTTTAGCCACTGCAAAATTTTTTATTATCATGATTACCATTGATAACGTTACCAAACGCTTCCAAACCCAAGATGGCAACTGGTTTACCGCGGTAGAGCCGACATCGCTCTCAATCCAACAAGGCGAGATTTTTGGCTTGATGGGTTATTCGGGCGCAGGCAAATCTACTTTGCTACGCTTGATTAATTTACTTGAACGCCCAGATAGCGGCACTGTCACCATTGATGGCAAGGAGCTGACCTCGCTATCCACCCACGATTTGCGCCATGCCCGTCAAAATATCGGTATGATTTTTCAGCAGTTTAATCTGATGGCAAATCGCACGGTGGCACAAAACATTGCCTTTGCCCTAGAGATTGCCGGGTGGGAAAAAGCGACCATCATGCCGCGGGTGATGGAATGTCTTGAAATTGTTGATTTGGTCAATCGCGCCAACCACTATCCCGCCCAGCTCTCTGGCGGTCAAAAACAGCGGGCAGGTATCGCACGGGCGTTAGCGCCCAAACCTCATGTAATGCTCGCCGATGAGCCTACCTCTGCGCTCGACCCTGCAACAACAAAATCGGTGTTAGCCTGTCTCAAGGATATTAATGACAAATTTAACGTCACTATCGTGATTGTGACTCATGAAATGTCCGTGATTCGCAAGCTGTGTAACCGCGTTGCTCTGCTTGATAAAGGCAGATTGCTAGAAGTCGCTGACGTACATTCGGGGCAAATTCATGCCACCACGCCGATTGGGCAACTGCTAATCAGTGATGATTAACGGCGCACAAACATGGTCGATGACTGGATAATTTTTTAAGTTTTAAATTGAATCGTTGGGTAATTTCATGGCAAATACATTAACTTGGCAAAGCGCGGTTGATAATCTTTTGGGGATGAAGGCAGAAATTTGGCAAGCGTTTTGGGAAACACTGATTATGGTGGGTATCTCAACGGTTGCGTCAGTCATCTTTGGTACATTGCTCGGCGTTGCGCTCTTTTTGACCAGTAAAAATCAGCTCGCCGACAACAAATCGCTGTATGCAGGACTTGGCAACTTTACCAATATCATGCGTGCTTTTCCGTTTGTGATTTTGATGATTGTGATTATTCCTGTCACTCGCCTCATTGTCGGTACCACCATTGGCCCAATCGCGGCATCGCTTGCTTTGAGTGTCGCCGGTATCTTCTACTTTGCTAGGCTCGTTGAGCAAAATCTGCGTGATGTGCCAAAAGGTATCATCGAAGCAGCGTTATCAATGGGTGCAAGTACAGGGACGATTATTCGCAACGTGTTATTGGTCGAGTCACGCTCAAGTTTGATTTTGAGTATTACTACCTTGATGATTAGTTTACTCTCTTACAGTGCGGCAGCGGGTATGATTGGGGGTGGCGGTCTCGGTGACTTGGCGATTCGCTATGGTTATAACCGCTACCAAAATGACGTGATGATTTTTATGGTGATTTTATTGGTGGTGATGGTGATTATTATCCAATCGGTTGGTAATATTTTGGCGCACCGTCTGGATAAACGTTAATTTTAGCTGATGGCTGTTTAAAAAATTGTTATTGATGGTTTTTCTAGGAATTATGAAAAAATTTCATATCCATAGGTTAACTCTCAATAACATTTTTTTTATAGGTATGTTAAGGTAAGCTGATTGTTTTATCCGTTTATTTTTTCATTTTTGGAGGAAGGTATGAAATTAACGCATTTATCAAGCCATATCGCGCAGCTATTAGCAACCGTAGGGGTGGCAGGGATTGCCCTAGTCGGTTGTAGCAAACCTGAAAGCAAAACCGAAACCACAGCACAAGCCAGCACCACCACAACTACAACCACGACTACCGCAAGCTCAACGACTACCACAACAGCGGCAAGCACAGGTATCGACCCGAATAAATCTGAAATTGTGATTGGTACTACCGTGGGCGACTTTGGTGACATGGTCAAAAACTCTGTCAAACCCCAGTTAGAAAAACAAGGCTATAAAGTCAGATTGGTTGAATTCTCTGACTATGTGCGCCCGAATAAAGCCTTAGCCGATGGCGATATTGATATCAACGTGTTCCAACACAAACCTTATCTCGACACCTTCAAAAAAGACAACAACTTAGATATCGTTGAAGCCTTCCAAGTGCCTACTGCACCGCTTGGCATCTATCCAGGTAAATTAAATGACCTAAAACAAGTCAAAGACGGTACCACCGTGGCTGCACCCAACGATCCAAGCAACTTTGCACGCGCGCTGGTAATGCTCAACGAACTGGGCTGGGTAAAACTTAAAGCCAATATCGACCCACTCACTGCATCAAAAAATGATATCGCAGAAAACCCAAAAAATATCAAATTGGTAGAGCTAGAAGCCGCACAATTGCCACGTGCGCGCTCAGACGTTGACTTTGCAGTCATCAATGGTAACTATGCGACCAGCTCAGGTATCAAATTGACTGAAGCGCTGTTCCAAGAACCCAGCTATGCGTATGTCAACTGGTCAGCGATTCGCACCAAAGACAAAGACACACAATGGGTAAAAGACGTGACCAATGCGTATAATTCAGAAGAATTTAAACAATACGCCCACAAAACTTTCCCAGGTTATAAATACCCAGCTATCTGGGGTGAGAACCCTGCAACACCAGCCGCTGCCAGTGCAACCGCCTCTGCTGCCAAATAATGGGTAATTACTAGCATAAAAAAAGAAGCATTAAGCTTCTTTTTTTTTATGGTTAAACTTTATGGACAGAATGTTTTATGGTCAAAATTTGCTAACTGATTTTAAAACGCCTAAATTAACTAGAAATAATCTAAAAATAATAAAGCGCGTTATTCTGTGAACAGTTTATCTTCAATACTACGACGCATTTTTTGCCCTGCTTTAAAGGTAACAACGCGGCGCGCTGTGACATGAACCATCTCGCCAGTCTTTGGGTTGCGACCTGGACGTTGGCTTTTATCCTTGATTTCAAAGTTACCAAAACCCGATAGCTTGACTTGGTGACCTTTGGTTAACGTCTGTGACAACTCTGAAAAAAAATTCTCCACAAATGCGCGGCTGTCTTGGCGCGTCATGCCCAAATTTTCCATCAAATGATTGATCATTTCTAATTTGGTTAAGGTTTTGCCTTCAACTTGCATATTCATTATCATACCCACCCTACTAAATGTTCCTATTCTAGCGATTCTAGCAAAGGCAGTCGATAGTTATTTTTACTTTAAAATCAAAGAAAAACATTGTCTCGACTGTCATAATTTGCTAGTCCAAGATTACATACGTAGCGTTGCGTGATACTGCTCATGTAGCGCAGCGATGACAGCTTCCATTTGCACATTGATACGCTCGTCAGAAAGCGTGGCATCGAGGTCTTGCCACACCAGTGCAAAAGCAAGCGATTGTTGGTTTTCAGGCAAATTACTGCCGGCATATACATCAAACAACCACATATCTTTTAATAGCTCGCCCCCGACTTGTTTGATAGTATCCTTCATGGATTGCATAGCAATCGACTGATCTACCACCACGGCGATATCACGGCGTACTTGAGGGAACTTACTTGGCGTCAGAATGGTCAATGCCTGTTGGTGCATGTCAATCACCATCTGTAAGTTTAGCTGCGCCACCCAAGTGGTCGGCAAATCCAAGGCTTTGGCAATCTGTGGGTGCAACTGACCCAACCAGCCAATCACCTTGCCTTGATAGTGTACATCGGCACTTTGACCGGGGTGTAAAAACGGCTGCTGGCTATGTTGATAACTGATAGCCGACTGGGCAAACCGCGGAAAAACCGATTCGACGTCATTTTTTAAGTCGTAAAAATCCATCACACGATTGTCATGATGCTGTTCTGGGTGGGTACTGCCGACTGCCACCATCGCCAAAGTGTCAACTTGGTTTAAGCTTGCGATATCACTGCCATCAAAACGCAGACCCGTCTCAAACAGACGCACGCGGTTTTGTTGACGGTTTAAGTTATATTGCACACAAGGCAACAAACTAGACAGCAGGGTACGACGCATGACCGCTAAGTCACTTGAGATTGGATTGGCAAGCGCGAGTGGTGCAGCAAAATGCGCCCCATCAAACAAAGCTTCGACTTTGGCATCACTAAAACTAAAACTCACCGCTTCAAAATAACCTTGATTGACCAAGCTCATTTTTAAGTTATGCAGATCATTTTGGCGTTTATTGTCAAACAAGTTACTGGTAAACGCCGGCAGTTTGTTGGCAATATTGTTATAGCCATAAATACGAGCGATTTCTTCAATCAAATCTTCGGGCAAGGCGATATCAAAACGATGACTTGGCGGCGTGGCAACCAGATTTTCGCCTTGTAACTCGGTGCTGATTTGTAGACTATTTAAA
The DNA here is from genome assembly GCF_032017425.1 of Moraxella sp. CTOTU47618. Classification (NCBI taxonomy): domain Bacteria; kingdom Pseudomonadati; phylum Pseudomonadota; class Gammaproteobacteria; order Moraxellales; family Moraxellaceae; genus Moraxella; species Moraxella sp. CTOTU47618. The sequence goes on from NZ_DALZPW010000011.1 coordinate 31,004, forward strand.
ATCTCTATGGCTTTGTCGGTGGCGATATCCGCGCCTAACAATTTGTTGATACTGACAATCGGTAGCGTCACTGGCGTACGTTTTGGCAGTTCAGCGGTGTTTTCAACTAGCGTGATTTGACCGACCCTAACCTCACTTGAGCCATTACCAAATGTTGCCAATAAATTGACCGCGCGGTCGAGTGCCAATTTTGGCAATTCAAAATCAACACCCCGCTCAAAACGCTGTGACGCATCGGTATGTAAGCCAAAACGGCGTGCTTTACCTGCAATCGCCAACTGTTTGAAAAATGCACTTTCGATTACCACTCGAGTAGTGCTTTCGGTCACTGCGGTGCGAAGTCCACCCATGATTCCCGCTAACGCAATGACACCTTGTTCATCGGCAATCACCAGCTCATCACCTTGTAAGGTAATGGTTTGCTCATTTAATAGCTCAAGGGTTTCGCCTTTTTGGGCATGGCGCACGATAATTGCGCCTACCAGCTTGTCGGCATCAAACGCATGCAGCGGCTGACCGAGCTCAAGTAGTACGTAATTGGTGACATCCACCAGTAGATTACGTGGCTTGACGCCTGAGGCATTCAGGGCTTGTTTCATCCAATCAGGTGATGGCGTGGTGCCTGTCAGTCCACTGACCAGTTGCGCGTAATAACGTGGGCAGTCCGTAGTCTCTACACTAACCGCTTGGCTAGCGTTGTCGGTCACAGCTGCGGTGATGTTGTCAAAGGGTAGTTGAAATGTTAAATGATTGAGCACTGCAAGCTCACGGGCGATACCGCGCACACTAAAACAATCCCCCCGGTTTGGGGTAATTGAAATATCTAGCACATGATTGTCTAGGCCAAGATACGCTCGGATATCCATGCCAATCGGGGCGTCTTGTGGCAAAATTAACAAGCCATCAACACCATCATCACAGTCAATCTCACTACCACCGCACAGCATACCGTGCGATTCTACGCCGCGCAGTTTGCCTTTTTTAATGTTAAAGGGTTCATCCCCTTGTGCAGGTGGTAGTTTGGCGCCCACCAGTGCCACAGGTACACGCACGCCAGCGGCCACATTGGGCGCACCGCAAACGATTTGTAGGGGTGCTTCGCTATGCTCACCGACATTCACTTTGGCAACGCGCAGTTTATCAGCATCGGGGTGTTGGGTAACATCAATCACTTCACCGACAACTACCCCGCTAAAGTCTTTGGCGACTTTATCCAAGCTATCAAGCTCTAAGCCTGCCATCGTCAGTTGTTCGCCAATTTGCTCAGCGCTTAAGTTTGGGTTTGCCCATTGGCGTAACCAGTTTTCGCTAATTTTCATGTTTAAGTCTCAAAATTTGCTTCATAGGGTGCGTAAAGTGCACCTTTAAACGTCATATTATCAATCGGTGCGTAAAACGCACCCTACTTTTCAATCTATAATTTTTAATCTAAAGGTAAGAGTTCTTTCTCGTCTTGAATGATATTTGCGAGTTTTAAACGTGCAAATGTATTACCATTTTCAAAGCTCCATCCCTTAGGCATCGAATGCTTAAGACAAATACCTTTTTTGGTATCCAAAAAGGTTGCTTGCTCTTTAGTGATATAAACAATTTTCCAATGCTTCGTAAGCAAAGATGCAATTTCTTCCTTAGTCATATCAGATTCAAGTAAACGAGTACATTCGCTAATCAAAACAGTACATGGAACAACGTGTTCTGGATGAATTAAAGATGAGTTTAAAGTTTCTTTTGTCTTACCATAGCCAACAAAAGATATCTCTGGGTGCAATGCATACTGAAAAATTCTCGAATGTCGACCAGTCGATTTCAGACCATTTTTCTTACGATTAGCATTTATTTCAAATAAATTCACTAATAGCAATGCTGTTTTATAAACTTCTTCTTCCAAAATAATCTCATCTCAGAACAAATTTAATTATTACGTAAACTGCTTTAAAAATCTGACATCATTTTGATAGAACAAGCGCAAATCATTCACCCCATAATACAACATGGCAAAGCGTTCAATCCCCATCCCAAATGCAAAGCCTTGGTATTTGGTCGGGTCAATACCGCTATCGGACAATACCTTTGGATGCACCATACCGCAGCCCATCACTTCTAGCCACTTGCCCCCACCTGCATAAGTATCGGCAAGGATATCCACTTCTGCAGACGGCTCAGTAAATGGAAAATACGACGGGCGAAAACGCACCGTAAGTTTGCGACCAAAAAACGCCTGCAAAAACTCATGAATCAAGCCTTTTAACTCAGCAAAATTGGTCGATTCGCTGACATATAAACCTTCAAGCTGATGAAACATCGGTGAGTGGGTTTGGTCGCTGTCGTTGCGATACACACGTCCTGGACAGATGATACGAATCGGCAGGTTGCCTTTTTCCATCGTGCGAATTTGCACCGAACTGGTATGGGTACGTAGCACATAATTGGCATTAAAATGCTGTTTTTCAAAATAAAAGGTATCGTGCATGGCGCGCGCTGGGTGATGGCTTGGAATATTTAGCGCTTCAAAGTTGTAGTAGTCGCTCTCAACTTCAGGACCTGTTGCGACTTCAAAACCTGCTTGACGGAAAAACCCTTGCATACGCTCAGCAGTCATGGTGACAGGGTGCAAATTACCCGCTTGTTGTCCACGCGCTGGCAGGGTGATGTCAATGGATTCACTGGCAAGCTTGGCAGCCAAGGCTTTGGCTTCTAAATCGCTTTGCACTTGTTGTAGGCTGTCATTGATTTGGGTACGTACTTGATGCAGCATACCGCCGATGGTCTTTTTGCCGTCGGCATCGAGTCCGCCTAGCTGTTTTGACCAGGTGGTCAAATGGCTTTTTTTGCCGGTTAAAGTCACGCGGATGTTTTGTAGATCTTGGGGGTTTTGTGCGGTGCTGATTAAGGCTTTGGCATCGTTGATAAATTGGGTGAATTGGTCTTGGGTGATATCGGTTAAATTTTCAGAATATTGGATAAGTTTGTCAGTCGTTATTTCTGTCATGAGCGTTGCAATCTTGGTTATCAATAGTGATAGGCATTTTAACTAAAATATGGCGATAAAAAAAGCCATTAAGCTTGCACTTAATGGCTTTTTGAAAAATCGCTTTAAAACAAATTAAGCAGCCAGTGCTTGTTTTGCTTTTTCTGCCAATGCCGTAAAACCTTGCGCATCATGCATAGCGATGTCTGCTAATACACGGCGGTCGATTTCGATGCTGGCTTTTTTCAGACCGTTGATCATACGGCTGTAGCTTAAGCCATTTAGGCGCGCACCCGCGTTGATACGTGCAATCCATAAACGGCGGAATGAACGTTTTTTGTTACGACGGTCACGATACGCATATTGACCTGCTTTGGTAACTGCTTGTACAGCAACACGGAAAACACGAGAACGCGCACCGTAATAACCTTTTGCACGAGCCAATACTTTTTTATGACGGCGATTTGCCTGTACACCACGTTTTACACGAGCCATAATTTACTCCTAAAGTTTTGTAATATCAGTTGATTGAATACCTATAAATTATAGGTAAGGACACATACGGTAAACACGTTTCTCATCAGACACGTGTACCAATTTGCATCCACGTAATTGACGGATACGCTTAGGAGATTTTTTGGTCAAAATGTGGCGTTTGAATGCTTGTTTGCGTTTGATACCGTTACCAGTTTTTTTGAAACGCTTGGCAGCACCACGGCGAGTTTTTAATTTCATGATAGCCTCTTGTTCGTTTTTGACAAGGATTAAACATCTTTATCAAGTGAAGTTAACCTGTTTGTCAAAAAATCCTCATCACACTGGATTTTTTGCCTTGAGGTGGGAGGCGGTATTTTATCAAAAATCATTGGTGAATGCACGCTATTGTTATCACTAATTTTTCTTTGACATCCATTTTATTGATGTTACTTTAATATTTCTCTACTATAATAGATAAATTATTATTAAGGGCTGTTTGTAGGATTTTTAAAAAATCAATGATATCAATTACTTAACATAAAGACTTGGTAAATCTATCACGGAATTACATTAATTAAGTTAACAACTGAGTTTATGAAAACTGCGGTTAAATTGGCTAAAAGTGATAAGTAAGCCCTATTTTGGACACAGTTCGCGTTAGTTTGTTTAGCCTTAAGGTATTTATCGGGCTCTTAAGCTTCTGAAAAGTTTAATGTGTAATACTCTTTCATCTTTATCAACATCATGAGGTTAGAATTCTTGTCAACGTTAAGCACAAATATTGAAGTTGCCCATTTCGTGTTTGAGACCGTCATGCGCGTGCGCAATACCGAAATTGGATTAGCACAACATTTAACGGTTGAAAATTTGGTGGCATTGCTGACCGAAGCCCGTTTTCGTTTTTTATATTCAAAAGGCATTAAAGAGGTTAATACTGAGTACCAAGGCTTGGTCATTAATCATATCGAGACCCAAATCTTTGATCGGGTACGAGCGCGTGAAGAACTGTTATTTGAGGTTGGCGTGCAGCATTTAACCGATTTGGGTGGGGATTTTGTGTTTAAAGTCTCGCGGATGTTTGATGACTCCTTGGTGGCGTATGCCAAAATGGGCTTTGTGGCGTATGACTATCGTCAAAGCCAAGAAATCCCGTTATCAGCTACTATCAAAGAAGCCTTAGATGTGAAACCCTTTGAGATTTAGGGCTTGATGAATTATGATAAATGCCCGCATCGATTGGTGGGTGCTTTTTTTGGTTAGGGCTTGCATAGTATGATACAGGGCGTGAATATGGATTGGTTAGATACACTAAAATTCGATGACAATGGGCTCATGCCTGCAGTCGCTCAAGATTTTCATACAGGGCGCATTTTGATGATGGCATGGATGAATCGCGAGTCATTACGTCTGACTGCCGAAAAAATGCAAGCGGTGTATTGGTCACGCTCTCGCGGTAAATTATGGCACAAAGGCGAAAGCTCTGGGCATTTTCAGCAAGTCCATGAAATCCGCTTAGACTGCGATGCTGATGTGATTGTGTTGTCAGTCACCCAAGTGGGTGGGATTGCTTGCCACACGGGTCGGCATTCCTGTTTTTATCGTCTGCTTGCCGATGACCGCGGACAGCTACAATGGCAAACTACTGATGCAGTTATCAAAGACCCTGATGCGATTTATGGTGACAACGCCAAACCGACTCATGAACACTCGCCGCTTGCAAGCAATTCGACACAAACAAGTAATCCAACCCAAACAAGCAATGCGATACAAACGCCTACGACGACAGCGGATATTTTGACCGCGTTAGATGAAGTATTGATTGGGCGTAAAGATGCCAATCCTGATAGCTCATACGTGGCAAGCTTATACCATAAAGGTATCAACAAAATCTTAGAAAAAGTCGGTGAAGAAGCCACCGAAGCCATTATCGCTGCCAAAGATATCAACATTGCCAACGATACCCCTTATGAAGCCGTCGCCGATGACACGGCGGTGAAAGATTTGGTGTATGAAATTGCTGATGTTTGGTTTCACACAATGGTCACATTGGCATGGTTTAATATACCGTCTTGGGCTGTCACCAATGAATTGGCAAGACGTTTTGGCTTATCGGGTATCGACGAAAAAGCCGCACGTCAAATCTCTTAAGTAATAGCCCTTAAGTGAGCGCCCTTAAGTAAACGCCACTAAACAGTCGATAAGTCCTGAATATTGCTGGCTAAAAGTGCGAAAAATTCGCCGTGTTTCACACCGTTTTTTGCACAGTTATGCCAACGCAATGGTTATGTGTTACACTGCAAATTCATATTGTCCTCACCCCTATTGTCAAGGTTAATCAAAGGATATTCTCATGGGTAGTTTCTCAATCACACATTGGTTAATTTTACTGGTTGTTGTTGTGGTCATTTTTGGCACTTCAAAACTGAAAAATGCCGGTAAAGATTTGGGTGGTGCTGTTAAAGGCTTTAAAGATGCGGTCAAAGATGAAAACGAACAGCATCTGAACAAAAACCGTGTCCTTGAACACGAAAAAGCTGAGCTCAATACCACGCAGACCCAACAAGATAAACATAACGTTTAAACCCTAGTCGTTACTTTTTTCTTTGGTTTTTAATCCCTAGCTGCCACGGTTGTTATGTTTGATATAGGTTTCTCCGAACTACTGTTATTTGGGGCGATTGCACTGATTGTGCTGGGCCCTGAAAAACTCCCCCAAGCGGCGCGTACTGCAGGTCAGTGGTATGCCAAATTCCGCCGTACGGTTGCAACATTGCAATCAGAAATTGAAGCTGAGCTTGACCTTGCCGAAACGCGCAAGCAAATGCAGCTTGAGCTGGAAAAAATCCGCCAAGCTGAAGTTGATATGAAGCGTGAGATGGAAGCCCTTCGCAGCAGTGTGAGCGAACTACAGCAACATGGCAAAGTGCCTTCGATGCAAGCTCACAATACCCAGTCGGCTGATACAACCCCTAATCTTGGTCATGATACTAACGCAGTTAGCCTACCTACTGAACAAACCAGTCATGAACCTCCCAGTCATGAACCAACCAATCATTTAGCTGAACCAACAACAGATACCACCGCGCTGTTACCAGACAAGCCACTAAACCATTCACTAGACAAGCCATCTGACGAATCTTCTCTGGTAGAAATCAAAGCAGATGATTATTTGCTGGGTCTAGAAGCTGATATCGAAGCCGATGCAGTGGCTAAAGACTTACATGAAGCCTTATTCGCTGCCACCGAGCCAATGTATTATCGTTGGTTTTTGCTCAGTGATTATGACCGTGTCAGACGTCTTCCCAATCCACCGTTTTTACCCAATTATCAAGCCGATCCGCTACTGCACAAGTTGCCAAGTTTGGGTGGAGTTGCCCAGTGATTAAGCTTATCAAAACCAAAAAAACGCCTGAGCAATTAGCCATTGAACAAGCTAAGGATGATAAACCATCGCAAGACAACACTTTGGTAGATATGCCTATCACTGAGCATTTGATTGAACTGCGTCGTCATTTGATTCACGGTTTTGCGGCGGTTTTGGTGATTTTTTTGGCATTGGCAGGCTTTTCGCGGGAAATCTACGATATTTTTTCCGCCCCGTTAACGGCGTTGTTGCCAGTCAATTCTTCTATGATTGCAACCGATATCACCTCGTCATTTTTGGCACCGATTAAATTGACGCTGTATCTGGCTGTTATCTTGGCGATGCCGTATATTTTGTACCAGATTTGGTCATTTATCGCCCCAGGGCTGTATAAGCATGAAAAACGTATCGCCCTACCCGTGCTGTTGTCATCGGTGATTTTGTTTTATCTGGGGATTGCGTTTGCCTATTATGTCGTGCTCAAAAGCGTGCTGGCTTTTTTTATCAAATTCTCCCCCGACAACGTGCTACCGATGACCGATATCGAAAGCTATCTAAATTTTGTACTCAAGCTATTTTTGGTGTTTGGGGCAACCTTTGAGATTCCTGTGTTGACGCTGCTACTGGTGTTGGCTGGGGTGGTGACGGTGGATAGCTTGGCGCAAAAACGCCGTTACATCATCGTGGGTTGTTTTGCTATTGCGGCATTGGTGACACCGCCAGATGGCTTGTCGATGGTGATGCTGGCTATCCCGATGTGGTTATTGTTTGAACTCGGTCTGGTCATGGCGCGAGTACTGGTTAAAGAAAAAGCGTTATTACAGAACAACAGCTAATCTGGCTGGATAAAGCTAAAACCCAGTCAACCTCTCATTCATCCCCGCTTAGTAAATAAAGGCTAGTAAATAAAGGTTTAGTAAATACAGGTTTAGTAAATAAAGGAAACTGAGCAAAACTTGCCAAATTTTGCTAAAATAGCTCACTTTTCTGTTAGCAATGGCCTTATGTCAAACCCCAGCGTTATCCCTACCCAATCCCCTGTCCACAGCCCGACCCAACGCCCAACAGGGGAGCAGCAGCAGGCTGTCGATATGGCACTCACACGCCAGTCGTTTAAGGTGGTAGCGTATGCCGGCGCTGGCAAAACCACCACGCTTAATCTGATTGGCAATCAGCTACGTGGTCGCGGGATTTATTTGGCATTTAACAAAGCGATTGCTTCAGAAGCCCAGCGTAAATTTCCCCACCATGTCGACTGTCGCACTTTTCACTCATTGGCATTTCGTCATACTGCCCGCGATATCACCGCAAAGCTACAACTACCGCGTTTTTCTCCCAGTCGCCTCGCCTCAGATTTGGGGTTGACCCCTGTGCAAGTCAAACGCCAAATTGAAGGCAAAAGCCAGTTTGTAACCTTAACGCCAGAGCGACAAGCGCGCTTTGTGTCCGATGCGGTGAGCACGTTTTGTAGTACCCATGCCAGTTACCCCGCGCCGCGCCATTTGCAGTTTCCTGACTGGTTGGTTGCCAGTGAAGCTGAGCAGCTGCGCGATACCTTATACCCGTATGTAGAGCGCCGCTGGCAACAGTCAATTGACCCGCGCCACCCTGCGGGGATTGGGCATGATATTTATCTCAAACTCTGGGCGCTATCTAAACCGGTGATTCCTGCGGATTTTATCTTATTTGATGAAGCGCAAGATGCCGACCCCTTGATGATGGGGATTTTGTCCAATCAGCCCAACCAAGTTATCTATGTGGGTGACGCGCATCAGCAAATTTATGAATGGCGCGGCGCTGTCAATGCCATGAAGCGCCTGCCGCTACCCCAAACCTTGCTTACCCAATCGTTTCGGTTTGGCGAACAAATTGCCGATGTGGCGAATGGGTTTTTAAAAGCGCTACAAGAAGAGGTGCCCCTGCGCGGTAATCCTGCGATGGCGTCCACCTTAGGCAAAAGTATGGTGCATGGTCAAAAAGATGCCATTCTCTGCCGTACCAATGCCAGTGCGATGGTCAATCTGTTATCTGGGCTTAAAATGGGACATAAAGTTGCGCTACAAGCCGATACAGAGCGTTTGCTCAAATTTAGTCAATCTGCCGAACGCCTAAAAAAAGGACAAGCGGCATATGGCGTGCCTGAGCTTGCCTACTTTAACAATTGGCGCGACGTGCAGGATTATAGCGAGACGAACGAAGGCAGCGATTTAAAAACTCTGGTCAAATTGGTCGATGAACATGGCACCGAAACGCTAAACCAAGCAATTAACAGCTTGACCACACTGGATAAAGCCGACTATATCATCTCTACCGCACATAAAGCCAAAGGGTTGGAATGGTCACGGGTGCAAATTGACAATGATTTTTATTATGATGTGACTTCTCAGGCGGTAAAAATCTCCCCCGAAGAGTTGCGACTGCTGTATGTTGCCTGTACGCGCGCCAAGGTAAATTTGGATATTTTTAATATTCAAGATTTGATTCACGGACTCAAAGATAAAAAGGTGATTTATGGCTAGTCACTTATCGCAGTTTAGCCCCGATTTTACCCAGCCGCAAATTGTCCTTGCGCCGATGGAAGGACTGACCGACCCATTGATGCGGGATATTTTAACCAGTATCGGACATTACGACTGGACGGTGAGTGAGTTTATTCGCGTCACCCAGCACGTCCTACCCGCGCATGTGTTTTATAAATTCGTACCCGAACTTTTGCATGAGGATGGTTTAAAAGGCAAAACCATTCACGGCACGCCAGTACATGTACAGTTACTGGGCAGTGAGCCCGACCTGATGGCAGGTAATGCCGTCAGGGCGGTCGAGCTTGGTGCGTTAGCCATTGATATTAACTTTGGTTGCCCTGCTAAAACTGTCAATAGTCACCGCGGTGGCTCGGTGTTGCTCACCGAACCTGAAACCTTGTATCAAATCATCCATGCAGTACGCCAAGCCGTGCCATCGGATACGCCTGTATCAGCAAAAATCCGACTCGGCTATGAAGATACCTCTCTAACCCAAGAAATCGGCGATGCGGTGCAATCAGCCAATGCCAGTTGGCTGACTATCCACGCCCGTACCAAAACCCAAGGCTATAAACCCCCTGCCTATTGGGAGTTAATCGCACCCCTGACGCAGCGGCTGGGCTTACCGATTATTGCTAATGGCGAAATTTGGCAGACTGAACAAGCCATGCGTTGCCGCAAACAAGCAAACACCCCACATATCATGCTCGGACGTGGTGCAGTTACTCGTCCTGACTTAGTCAATCAAATCAAAGCGATGGATAAAAATGACACGGTAAAAAACATGGCTTGGCAAGCGCTACTTAAGCTACAAATTGCGTTTTTGCAAGGACATGCCCGTAGCGACAATATGCTGGTGGGACGTTACAAACAGTGGCTGGGAATGTTGACCCAAGGCTATGAAGAAGCCAGCGAGCTTTGGCAAAACGTAAAAAGACAAAAACAGCTTGAGACCATTGTTGCGATGTTGCAAGCACAATCCCAAGCTGGCGATTGCTCATAGCAAATTAGCTCAACCGTATCGCTAAATAAAATAACATCAGCGGACAGGCTAGGCTAAGCGACCAAATAATTGAGCGAAAAGTTGCCCAATTGGCAATATACGCCAACCCATAAATAATCCGTAATATCACATACAACCACGCCAACTGTGTCACCACTGACAGCGGTACAAAAAATAGCAACGCCACAATCACCGCTGCCAAGAATACCGGCAAGGTTTCATAGCTATTTTGCTGCGCGGCATTGGCACGCGCTGCTGCGCCCGTTTGTTTACCCAAAAACTCGCGCGGATTGGCATTGTCTTTGCTTTTAAATCCGCCAAAGACCTTTGCCAATATCGCAAACACCAAGGGCAATAAACTGGCAACCATCATTGCCAGCACCACGCTGCTATTGGTGGCAGGGACAGCACTTAGATAGGGAAACATGCCGTTATTCCCTACCCTTTAACCGTTTTATCAGTCATTTCATTAGAGGTATCATCAATGATTTCATAGTCATGGGTGATTTTGACACCGCCATTTTCTAGCATACGACTGGCTGAGCAGTATTTTTCTGCCGATAACTCGATGGCTTTTTTAACCTGCGCTTCTTTGATAGCATTACCTTTGACTACAAAATGTAAATGAATATCAGTAAATACTGCAGGAATCGTGTCGGCACGCTTAGCCGATAACTGACACTCAACATCGCTCACCGCTTGACGGGCTTTTTGCAGGATACTGACCACATCATAACTGGCACAGCCGCCAAGACCCATCAAAACCATTTCCATGGGTTTGGCACCCAATTTTTCGGTTGAATCCATGATGATTTTATTGCCGTTTTCGGTCACAGCTTCAAAATTAATGTCTTCGTTTTTTAACCAATTTACCGTTGCTTTCATACTGCCCCCAGATGCTTATAATTTTTAAAAAAATATTTTGTATAAAATCAAGCGATATTATGCGCTTTTTATGTCCGTGAAACAATTTATAGCAAATAAACATTACACTTTTGACATAAAAACTGGTTTAATAGTGGGTAATAAAGGCAGTGATTACATTGTCCATGTTTTTTAGCAAAAATAATAAAATAAGCGTCTGTTGGTAGAGATGGGTTTATTCCCGATGATTTGATTGACCAAAACTTTAATAATGGTCTGCAAGGATGTGTGTAAACCTTGTGACCCAAAAAACTTGATAATGTGATTGCCTGCCAATTTTAACCATTAAATTGAAGGTAATCGTCATGATTGATGCAGACGGCTTTCGAGCCAACGTAGGTATCATCTTGGCAAATACACACGGACAAGTACTGTGGGCAAAACGCGTGGGTCACGATGCTTGGCAGTTTCCACAAGGCGGCATTGATTTTGGTGAAACGCCGCTTGATGCAATGTATCGAGAATTGTGGGAAGAAGTCGGACTGTATCCTCAGCATGTCAAAGTGTTGTCACAAACCCAAAATTGGCTTCGTTATCGGTTGCCAAAACGTTTTGTACGACAAGGACAATATCCTTTGTGTATTGGACAAAAACAAAAATGGTTTTTGCTCCAGCTAGATGAGAACAATGTAGAACATATCCGTTTTGATACGGCAAAACCTGAATTTGACCGATGGGAATGGGTCAGTTACTGGTATCCACTTAACCAAGTGGTGGCATTTAAACGTAATGTATATCGCCGCGCCTTGTTTGAGTTATCACCGCAGTTGCCACTCAAAAAAGAATTGTTACTACCCAAAAACGTAAAAATTCATTCCTATTAAACCTAAACAAATAAATCCAAAAAAAGCTCACTTCGGTGAGCTTTTTTACGGCGTATTGTTAGGGATTAGCCAGTATTGCCCCATTCCAGCCAATAAAAAACCCTTCGCAATCGCAAAGGGTTTTTGATAATAAGCGATTAAACTTATTTTTTGTTACGACCTGCAAATGCGCCGAAACGTTTGTTGAAGCTTGCCACACGACCTTCGTTTTGGGTTTTACGTTGTTCGCCGGTATAGAATGGGTGTGAGGCACTTGAAATATCGAGTGCGACGTATGGGTATTCTTTACCTTCGTATTCGCGAGTTACTTTTGATTTGATAGTAGAGCGAGTTAAAAAGTAAACGTCAGCGTTGGTGTCGTGGAATAGAACTTCTTGATAAGCTGGATGGATATCTGCGCGCATGGTTAGGTCTCTAGTCATTATCCTGCCCTTTGGTCTGCAGTTAGTATGCTTGGCGTGAATGTTTATTTTGTTAAAAATTCACCCAAACACCCAACCGATTAAAGCCAACACAGGATGGATTGATAAAATTGGAAGCCGAATTTTAAAGGTTTTCTATTGTTTTTGCAAGTTATTTCCATTCAAGCCAATGGTCTAATTTTATCGTATCGCCTGCTATCAGCGTCCATGTTTGCGGTTGTTTAACATGCGCGTCACTCACAGGTGGCACTTCAAGCACCAGCAGCTCATCACGGCGAAAGACATGACACACGGCAGGGTCTTCACTAATTGTTTGGGTTTTAGCAGTGGCTTTGAGCCATTTTTCGCTCGCCTTTAACCCATCAATTGCCACGATGACATCATTAGCAGAAATCCCTGCAGCGGCGGCTTGGCTATTTCGCACAACACGTTGCACTTTTAACCCAGTAGGCTCGCTCATATATTTCATGCCCCAAGTAATATCATCGTCTTTTTGTTCAATACTCACACCCTGTTCTGACAACAGTTCAAATAGCGGTAATTCTGTCGTGCCATCGATATAATTGGCTCTAAAATCTTGCCAAACCTCTTTGGGTAAGCATTCATTCATGACGTCATCTAGATTGGCGTCCGTCATACCAAAACGGCGATTATCTTGGGCTCTGGCTTTGTCATAAAAAACTTTTATCACATCAAAAATACGTTTGCCATGGTTTATCAAAGTCAAGTCTAAACATAACGCCACCAGCGCGCCTTTGTTGTAGTAGCTAATCCCGGCATTGGCGGTGTTCTCGTCGCTACGATATAGTTTTATCCACGCATCAAAGCTTGACTCTGCCACGCTTTGCAAGGCGCGTCCGTGGGTTTGATAGTAGCGATTGATTTGTTCAGCAAGTAGCTTTAGATAGCTATGTTGCGAAATAACCCCGCTTTTTTGTAGCATAAAATCATCCACATAACTGGTAAAGCCTTCAAACACCCATAGCAAGGTGGTGTAAGTCTCTTGGTTAAAATTGGCGGTTAAAAAAACTTCGGGACGCACGGTTTTAACCCACCACGCATGAAAATATTCATGGCTACACAAGCCCAAAAAGCGTTGATAACTCTCGCTTGGCTCAGCTTGTTCAAAAAATGTGGGTAGGTCATCTCGTGGGGTAATCAAGCTGGTACTGGCAAGGTGCTCAAGTCCGCCATAGTCGCTTGAAGTTGCCATGGTCATAAACAGATAATCATCAAACGGCGTATCACCCAGCCAATCGACATAGCTTTGACAAATTTTGCTAAGGTCAGTTTCTAGCCGTTCAAGGTCGCTGTGGTGTACGCCAGAAATCACAAATCGGTGGGGAATGGTGTTTTCACCACTTTCTACATCGAACCAAAATTCATCTTGCTCAGCGATTTCAAACGGGCTGTCGGTGAGTTGCTCATAATTGTCGGCAGTTAGCTGATAGATGGTTTGTTTGGCTTGTTGGTGCATTTTTTCGGGTAAAGCGGTGGCTAGGCTGACTTCCACGCCGTTTACCTCATAAAAGTCTTGCGGGCAAATGAGTTCGGCTTTAATCGCTTGGTTTTCTTGCCCTTGTACCGCTAATGCTAGGGAGGTGAAGTTGCCGTACAGGCGAGTTTCATCGACATACGCCCCACGCACCGATAAGTCATACGCATAGACTTCATAAGTGACACTAATGCGGTCGCCTTGTTTGGCGTGGATTTGCCAGTGGTTTTTATCCAGTTTTTTAAGCCGTTGATTGTTCTTGGCGTTGGGGTCATGAATGGTGGCAGTGACTGCCGTAATGTGTTTGCTAAATTCTCGAATCATATAACTACCCGCAATCCAAGCAGGTAGCCAAATAACGGGGTTGTCGTGGTCTGCGGTAAAGGTCAATGTGACATCGACAAGATGTTCACGAAATTTTTTAAAATCGAATTGGTAATGAATTTGGGACATTTTTTAGCTGCTTTTTTAGTGATTATATTTAAATATTGAAATAGGGTTATATTTTAGCAGATAGATTTTAAGAATTTGCAACTTTTACGGCTACCAAAAAGCTATCTCATAGCGAGATGGCTTTTTTTTGGCTTTAATAATTAAAGCTTGAATCGTGACCGCTTGAATAATTACAGCTCGCCAAATTTTAATTGCTGATGCCACAGTTGATAATCTGGCATGACTCGTGCCACTTGCGCCCAAAACCGTGCCGAATGATTGGGCTCAATCAGATGACAAAGCTCATGCACCAACACATAATCCGCGCAGTCTGGCGGGAATTGCGCCAGCCAAACGGACAAGCGAATGGTTTTGGCTTGGGTGCTACAACTGCCCCAGCGCGTTTTCATGGTGTAGGGCGTGATTCTGCTGGCGGATTTACCCACTTTGTCTTGCCAAAACGCTTGGCGGTTTTGGATAAATTGACCAAGCCAAGCTTTATAAAGACTCGTTAAGGTGCGTGGAATATCCGTTTTTGAAAAATCCGAGTTTTCAAAGTGGCGTTCAAATAAGGCTTGCACTGTCATTTTTTGCCCTTCAAAATAAATGTTGCTTTCAAGGGTCAAATTTGCCAAATCTTTAACATCATTGATATAGGCAGGTTTTTTGGCTTTAAGTTCTTTGAGTTTTCGTTGTTTTTGCTGACAGTCGATTGCCCATGCAAGGCGATGTTCAAGCGATTGCATCAGCAGGTGTTGTGGCATACGCATGGGATAAGACACGCTGAGCAAGCTGGTAAACGGTGCTTCATCAATCGATTTGATACGAAAGTTGATATGTTTGACCCGTTTGCTTTCAATCGCAAGTTTGATACCTTGCTCAGCGTAGGCGGTGAGTACAGTTTGCATAAATTTTAGCAATTATTGACGCAAATAATGCTCAAAAATCGCCCCAAAGTCATAATTACGAATGGTCTTTAAACGCTCGCCATAGGCATTTTCTACTTGTGCCACAGTTTGGTTGATGACATCAGGCAAATTAAGCACCACGTTTTCTGACAGTTCGCGTAAGCTAAACATATTGGTGACGGTATTAAAGGATTTTTCTAGCACCGTTTCTTCATGGGCAATGCGTTTGCACTGCTCGCTAATCGCAGTCAGCACCTTATAGATGTCACGGATTTGCTCGATTTGATTTTTGTCGATATCAATCGAAAATGCCATACCGCCCAAGCTAAATTTTAGCTCAGCGTCCATATCCATCGTGCCTGCCGTCTCAATCATGATATTGGCGGGCTGAAAATTGCGGTACGGATAGCGTTTTAGCAGGCGTTTTTTACTGGTCGCCGACTGCCCATCAAGGTGGATAAAGGCGACATTGGTAAAGCAATATTCGTCCATTTTTGACTTAATCACAAAATAAATGCGCTCGTTATCTTCGTGAAAAATATAGTCATCAATATCGGTTTGGTTAAACTGGCTCGGTGGGATGATTTTACCGATGTCACTCAAACCCAATGCATCTGAGGCAAGATTTTTAAACATAGCCACTTCCTGTTTTATCCATAAAAATTGTTAAAAACGCTGTCTGTGCGCAAAACTGTTTTCGATAACATAACACAAATATCACATTGGCAACATAGATGTCATGCTGATTACTGGCTATGATAGCGACATAACACTGATAATAAACAATAAATGAAAATTAAGGAACAAAAATGAAAGCCAAACCAACATCTAGCAATTTGACCGATATTGATTCGGATAGTTTTACTGTGCAATTGGATGATGAATCTTTGTCATCAAGCCATATTGAAGCGGGTGAAAGTGGTTTGACCGCGATTCATCGCCAAAATATTGATGAGCAGCGGATTGATGAATTATTGGTTGAAGATAGCTTTAGCGAAGAGCATTATCCGACCATTAGTGATATCGCTGACCCTGATGCCGCAGATGAAAGTTATAAAGACTGATTTTCTGTACTAAAATTTTTTGTATTTAAATGTCAAAAAGAAACGCCAAAAAGGTTGGTAACTTACCAACCTTTTTTATTGGCTTGTTGTTAATAAGGCTCGCTATTAATGCGCTTAATAACCCGATTTACTTCATAATCCACTTTAAGCCCAAGCTTTAACAATAAGTCTTAATACCATCCTTGCAGATTTTGTTGCCACGCTTGCACGTGTGGCAATGCCAGTGATTCAAATAAGTCAATATGCGCAGCATCCACATTGAGTGCAGGGATATAATGATAGTCCCCACCGCCATTGGACTGGAATGTCTGTCGATTTTCGACTGCCAACTCTTCTAGCGTCTCTAAGCAATCTGCCGAAAATGCCGGACTCAGCACCTGTACTGACTTGATGCCCTGCTTGCCCCACTCGGTTAAGGTGGCATCGGTATAAGGTTTGACCCATTCTTGCTTACCAAAACGTGATTGAAAACTACATTCCCACTCATGACGCTCAAGCCCCAACACTTGCGCCAAATGCGCTGCGGTACAGCGACAACGTCTGGCATACGGATCGCCTTTTTGCTCATATGGCTCTGGAATCCCGTGAAAACTCAATAGCAGTTTTTCAGGTTTGCCATGTTCATCTTGGAAGCGTTTGACGCTCTCAGCCAAGGCTTGGATGTATTGCGGATGGGCAAAATAATCTTTGACAAAGCTGATGCTGGGTAAATTACGCTGCTTAAGCCCCCATTTGGCGACGACATCAAACACCGCGCCAGTGGTGGAACCGGAATACTGTGGATAAGCTGGCAACATCACGATTTGTTCTATTTTTTTGGCAGTTAGTGCCGATAGCACATCTGTTAACGCAGGTTTGCCATAGGTCATGGCTGCATGGACGCTTACTTTGCAAGGCAGTTGCTGTTGGTCAAAACGCTGCTGCAACAAGTCCACTTGGGCAAGCGTGATTTTACGCAAGGGGGAGTCGCCATCCCACACGCTAGCATAGGCGTGGGCAACCCGTTTGGGGCGACTGCGTAGCACAAACAAGTTTAAGATGATTTGCCAGATAAACTGCGGGATTTCAATCACGCGCGGATCGGACAAAAATTGTTTGAGATAGCGGCGCACCGCTGCTTCAGTTGGTGCATCGGGTGTTCCCAAATTCACAAGGACAACGGCAATTTCAGGTGGATTGCTTGGCTTCATAATTTGTGTTTAATCCAAAAAATCATAAAAAAGTGGGGTTAAGATTAGCATATTTACTAGGGTGCGCGTACCGGATAATCACCTAAAATTGCTCAATTGTTACATTTTTTAAGCTATATTTGAATCCATGACAACCTAGCCCACCCATCACCAATAGCGCATCCACTAGGCGGGAATTTTGTTCAGAGGGTATGGGACTTTTAGCAGGACTTTTACTTTTAAAGATTGCGTTTTGTGAGGGGCTGCTAGCTGATTCACCGTTTGCTTGGTGGCTGGGTTGTTGGTTTTGGTGGCTGTTTGGATGGCTGAGGGGGTGATGGCTGTGATGATAGCTGACCATCGTGTCGCTTGTGGCTTTACTACCATTGGCAGCCAAAACCGCTGTTGCCTGATAAAACATCGGCTGATGAAACGCCAAATACGTCAATGCCAAAAATCCCGTGAGCGCCAATCCCGTGAGCGATAGGAGTGTATGGTGGGGTGATGATGCTAAATTTGGCATTTGAATTCCAAGTTGTGATAACCCATATAAACCCTTACAATAGCTATACTTTTAATGCGTTATCAATCAAAAATTAGTGAGAAAGCGGGTGAGCACACAGCAACACAAACCACATGCCAAGATTTTACCTGAAGCTGAATTGACTGTCCCCAAAAATTTTGACGACGATCATCCTATTAGTTTTGCCAAATCTGGTGGCAAATCTGTGGGTATCGTCACACCGCAAAAAATTCATTTTGATACCCCATTGACGTTAGAATGCAATCGCACGCTGCCGTTTTTTGATTTAATGGTGGAAACTTATGGCGAACTCAACGCCGATAAATCCAATGCGATATTGATTTGTCATGCGCTATCGGGCAGTCATCATGCGGCTGGCTATCATAGTAGCGATGATAAAAAAGCAGGCTGGTGGGATACTTTTATCGGTCCTGGCAAAGCGATTGATACCACACATTTTTTTGTGGTGTGTCTTAACAACATTGGTAGCTGCTACGGCTCGACGGGTCCAACCAGTACCAACCCCGAAACCGGCAAGCCGTATGGTCCTGATTTTCCCTTAGTCACCATCAAAGACTGGGTAAAAACCCAAGTCATGCTCTCTGACTATTTGGGCATTGACATCTGGCATGCCATTGTTGGTGGCTCAATGGGCGGCATGCAAGCCATGCAGTGGTCAATTGACTATCCGAGTCGGCTAAAAAAATGCGTGATTATTGCCAGCACGCCCAAGCTGTCTGCGCAAAATATTGCCTTTAACGAGGTGGCACGCCAATCGATTTTATCCGATCCTGATTTTTGTGAAGGACGCTACATCGAGCAAGGCAAAATCCCCAAACGCGGCTTGATTTTGGCGCGTATGGTCGGTCATATCACTTATCTCACTGATGAAGCGATGCGGGTGAAATTTGGACGGGATTTGAAAGCCGGCAAGCTGATGTTCAACTACGATGTAGAATTTCAAGTGGAAAGTTATTTACGCTACCAAGGTGAGCAGTTTAGTGAACGTTTTGATGCCAATACCTATTTGCTGATGACCAAAGCCCTAGATTATTTTGACCCAGCGCGTGGCGCGATTGAGGATGACGGTATCAATGATAGTTTGACTGATACCGATGCGCTACGGTTGGCATTGGCAAACACCCAATGTAAGTTTTTAATTATATCCTTTACCACCGATTGGCGGTTTAGCCCAGAGCGCTCGCAAGAAATTGTAGATGCGCTAATTGCCAATGGTAAACCCGTAAGCTATATCAATGTCGATGCCGCGTATGGGCATGATTCGTTTTTGTTTGATATTCCAACCTATCGTCACTCGGTATTTAATTTTTTAACCGCCTAACTTATATTTAATTTTGGATTTAACTTTAGATTTAACGAGAATTGAATGAAAATCGACCATCAACTTGCGGAACGCTGGATCAAACCCAATGCCAAAGTCTTGGATTTAGGCTGTGGCAACGGTGATTTACTCGCGCATTTGCAAAACAAATTGGGCGTGTTTGGCTATGGTATCGAAATCGACCAAACTAAAATCAATGACTGTGTTACCAAAGGCGTCAACGTCATTGAGCAAGACTTAAATGATGGGTTGGCGCGGTTTGCCGACGCAAGCTTTGACACGGTGGTGATGGCGCGCGCCCTACAAGCGGTTAAAGAGCCCGACCAACTACTCCTCGACATGGTACGGGTTGGCAAAGAAGTGATTGTCACTTTCCCTAATTTTGCGCATTGGCAAAACCGTATTCACTTAGGTATCAAAGGCATGATGCCAATGTCTGAGGCGTTACCGTTTGCTTGGTACAACACGCCCAATATTCACTTGTGTACCTTTAAAGACTTTGAAAAACTTTGTCATGACAATGAAATCCGTATCATCGATCGTTTTGCGGTACAAGAAAGTGAAAAGCCCTACCCTTGGCTACTTGCACAAATTATCCGTAAAAACCCCAACTTACTTGCCGATGTGGCAATCTATCGGGTTACCAAAAACTAAGCTATTTTATCGCTGATTCTATGCCTATGAAGATTTGGTGAGCCGATAAATTATCGTCTAATCTAACAATATCTCACAAAAGTAAAGCCCTACGCGACACCAAGTGTCGCAAGTCTTTGTTTCCCCTGTGAAATATTGTAACAACTGTTTACATTTTCACTTAAATATTTGAAACGCAAAGCAAACAGTGTTAACCTAAAACAATCAAAAGATTGCGTTATCCTATTAAAATATAACGAATGGCTAAATCATTGTAAAATTTAAGATTTTCTGTTAATTCGTTTACCTATTTATTAAGTTTATTTTATCTAAACCTAGGCAAGCTTGCGATGGCTGCAGCTTGATACTCGGAGTTGGTTATGAAATTATTAAAAGTCACCGTATTAACTGCATTTTTAAGCTTATCAGGCGTTGCAAGCGCTGAACTGGTTGCCAATATTCCACTCAATGGCTCACGCTATGACAGCATGGAACCGATGGCATTACTAAGCCAAGCTAAATCTGGCAACCAACAAGCCCAATTCTTCCTAGCCAAACGCTACCAAAAAGGTCTCGGCATTCAGCAAAACTTCCAACAAGCCATCCAGTGGTACACCACCGCCGCCAAACAAGACATTGCACCTGCACAATTAAATCTTGCCATGATGTATATTCGTGGCGAAGGCGTGCAGCCTAATGCTGGGCAAGCGCGTTATTGGTTAGAAAAAGCGGCAAAACTGGGTGATAACCGTGCCAGCTATACCCTAGCCATGCTAGATGAAAAAGAAAAGAAATTGGTCGATGCCTACAAATGGTATGACCTAGCAGCTCGTGACGGTATGCTATCAGACCAAGTACGTACCCGCGCGCAAAGCAAAATCGGTCAATTGGCATTAAACTTGTCATCACAAGACATCGCCACTGCACGTAGCCGTGCGGATTCTTGGTTCCAAAGCAAGTAAATTTAATACAACGAATGTTTGGTTAAATGTTAAGCTCGCCATTAAATTCTCTGAGACCCTAGTATTTACTAGGGTTTTTTGTTTTCATGAGTTAAATTAATCAAGATTGCTTGGCACATATTGATTGTACGAAATCGCGCATTTATCCTGTGTTGCCGTAAAACCACCGACTTCAGGCGGTGGATATAAGGCAACTCCGTAACCATGCTTACGCACAAAATTTTGCTAAATGTGTTAAAATAAACCCATGAAAACACTCAAGTTACGCATACGAGATAAATACGCAGACCAATTAAACCGCCTAAGCGGTTCAGTCAATTTCGTGTGGAATTATGTCAATGATTTGAGTTACAGACACCTACAAAAAACTGGCAAGTTCTTTAGTGCTTATGACCTAAACGACTACACCAAAGGTAGCGGTGAACTACTTGGCTTACACAGTCAGACCATCCAAGCCATCAACGAAACCCACGCCAAAAGCCGTAAACAATTTAAAAAGGCTAAATTATCATGGCGAACCAACAACCCAACATCAAAGCGTAAAAGCTTGGGTTGGCTACCATTTAAACAATCTGCCATTAAGCATATTGCCACCCATGTCACAGGTAAAAAAGGCTTAAAATCCACCTTACAACTAAGCCTAGCCAAAGGGCAAAAGCTAGTCATTGATCTATGGGACAGCTACAACCTTAGCCTATATCAAATCAACACGCTGGAAATTGTCCAAGACAGCCGTAACCGTTGGTATGCGTGTATCACTGTTAAAGAATACCCTAAAACCACTTGTGGTACAGGTAGCGTAGGTATTGATTTAGGTTTAAAGGAAAGTGCCACCACCTCAAACGGTGACAAACTCACTATCAAGCAAACGCTCAAATATGCCAAAGATTTAGCGATTGCTCAAAGAGCCAACAACAAGCAACGTGTCAAGGCAATCCATGCCAAAATCAAACATACACGCCAAGACCTAATTCACAAATTCACCACCCAATTAGTCAAAGACAACGCCCTAATTGTAGTTGGTGACGTTAAAACCAATCAATTTAACAGTAAAAAAGGCAAGCTAGCCAAATCGGTTTACGATGCAGGTTGGTTTGAACTGAAACGACAACTGACCTACAAATGCGAGAACGCAGGTTGCCGTTTTGAAATCGTGAATGAACGATACACGACCCAGCGGTGTTCGTGTTGCGGTGACATCACCGCCAACAGTCCGAAAGGTAGAACATCGCTTGGAATAAGGGAATGGACTTGTGCATCGTGTGGCACATGGCATGATAGAGATATCAACGCCAGTAAAAACATTCTTGCGGTCGGGCTTGACCGTCTTGTAGAAGGAATCCCCGAACGATAGGGAGGGGAGGAAGTCAACAGTATATGTGGTATGCCGATATGGCGCTGGCTGCCTTGGCTGCTGTGCTCAATCTGCCGATTCAAGAGCCGAAAATAATGAAAGCTACAAGCTAATCTGTTGTTTTACTCTCTCTTTAAAATATTGGCGTGATTTTTCATCCAACCCAAGATAGCGATTTTTGCTTAAGGTTAAAAAATTACTATCTTGGTCAACTCCGATAAATCTTCTACCAAATAAATTGGCAGCAATACCTGTTGTCGATGAGCCTGTAAATGGGTCAAGCACGAGATCATTAGCTTTGGTAGACGCCAAAACAATCCTTGACAATAATCCTAACGGTTTTTGCGTAGGATGTTTGCCAAATTGCTTTTCCCAACTTGATACCGCAGGCAGTCGCCAAACGTCTTTCATTTGTTTGTCACCATTGAGCGACTTCATTAATTCATAATCAAAGTAATGTGGAATTTTTGGGGTTTTTCTTGCCCAGATTATCCATTCAGTTGAATAGGTGAAATAGCGACAAGAAAAATTTGGCGGTGGATTGGGTTTTTCCCAAGTTATCATGTTTAAGATTTTAAAATTGAGTTGTGATAATACTCGCCCTAGCGTAAAAATATTGTGGTGGGTTCCACTCATCCAAATCGTGCCATTATCTGCCAACATTCGCTTTGCTTGGCTTAGCCAATCATAAGTAAAAATATAGACTTCATTATCATCACTAAATTTATCCCACTCACCCTTATTGACCGATTGCACCATGCCATTTTTTACCGTTAATCCGTCATTGGATAAAAAATAAGGCGGATCGGCAAAAATCATATTGATAGATTTATCATTGATTGTCGGCAAAATGTGTAAGCAATCACCTTGCAACAGCGTGAAGTCCTGTAGTTCTGATTGATAAAAAATCATTCCATCATATCCGCAATAAAGTGCAACATTGACGCGATATCATAACTCCCTTCTAAGAATCCCATGTCTTCACAACCATCAGGAATGAAAACCGTCTGGTTTTCTAACCGACTATCCAAGCTAAGCATTCGCAAGGTATTCACAATTTTGCCTTTGATACCTTCATCCGCTAGCCATTCACAATCATCATTGAACTTGTAAGCAACATGCATGTCAATAATTCCAAAATAACACTTATTGTGTGTAGTTAATTTTAATCAATCAGTGAGAATAACGCAATGGAAAATGACATTTTAATCAAGTTTGGGCAAAAAATTCGCCAACTGCGCAAAGCTAAAAATCTCAGTCAAGAGCAGTTAGCAGAACTGACAGGGTTTCATCGTAACTATATTGGCATGGTCGAACGTGGCGAGCGAAATCCTGCGTTAGTCAATATTGAGATTTTTGCTAACGCGTTTGATTTGTCGTTAAGTGAATTATTTGATTTTTAGGATAAATAATGGCAAGACAGCCTAATAGTTTTGGCGGTGGGGCACAAACCAATATTAATGGTCTAACCTTTGAAAGAAACATGGATCTTTTGACAGTGATTGATGCTCTACCTAATTTTCATACGGTAAATAATAAAATTTATTTGAAAAATATTTTGGTCGCTGAACATTTTTCTAAGTATGGCTTGTACAAAAATTACTTATTGCTTAATCAAATAAATTGGCAAGATTTTATTAGCTCTCAATTATTGCCTGATGATGTATTAATTACCCAAAAGTCATGTTATATCATAGAGAAAAAGTTTCAAAATACAGGCGGGTCAGTTGATGAGAAACTGACAACTTTTCCTTTTAAAACCCAGCAATATCAGAAAATGTTTACCCCTTTAGAAAAACAAGTTCATTTTTATTACTTACTAAGCGAATGGTTTGATAAGCCTAAATATAAAGACCCATTACAATATATTCGAGATAATCAATCGGACTACTTTTTTAATGTTGCTGACTTACTTAATAAGATTGTTTGGGAATAAAATTTTACCCAAATAATCATCTTTTAACATTTCAATATTGAGCAAAATATTGTTGCGTTCAAAATAGTCTTGTAATGGATTTTTAGTTGTCAGCCAACCTTTCCCATCGGTCACCCAAATAAAAGTAACCTCCTGAGCCTCCCAAAATCGGCTCATTTCGATATATTCAGTTGCGGTGGATTTTAACTTTGAGCCACCACCGCCATAAAAATTGCACTCGATAAAAAATAACTGCCCATCTTTTTTGATTACAAAATCGATGATTCTCGAAGATTTGTCGACAGCAATATCCATGTCCCAAACGTCTTTAATTTTCTTAGCATTGGCTTGAGCCAAATAAGCTAAATTGTGTTCATGACAAAATATGGCGACAAAGGATTCAACGAGTTTTTCCATCGATGTACCACCACGATTTTTTCGACCGTTGGAATCAAGTCCAACTTCTACACCAATACAATAGTCAGGGATACTTTTAATTTGCTTGGTTTTGATCAATTCCGCAAAACCACTTTCGACCAAGAGATTTACCACATCGTGAATTTTTTCATCTGTGACTTCTTTTAAATTAAAATCAAAATTTTTATAAATAAAAGCCGTGCTATCAATCAAAACTTCAATTGATTTGTCTCGAATTGCCAAAAGAGTGGGTACTGTCTTAATTGTCTTCGGATAAGTCTTAAGAATATCGAACAATGCCGCTTCGATATCTTCTTTACCAATGGCAGTGTTTAACAAATTCAGCTCTTTTTCGATTGGGGTAATATTTTTAAACACCTTTCCCCAGTTCACAAAATAATCAAACTGAGTGATACCTTTTAAATTTAGTGTCTCAATGAACTTTTTAAAATGTTCATCTGCAAACAATTGACTATCCATAACTAATAATTCCGTATTAATAATTCATTGACGGCTTGGCGACTGGTTGATTTTGCCCCAATAGCACGATTAGCCGTTACTCGCTCGATATTAAAATCTTGATAGAGTATGTCGAAGAAATCATCATACTCGCTGTGCGTCGTTGGGTCAGAATTACTTAATAAAAACTGATGCCCCAATTTATCAATTTTTTGGCAAAATTCATGTAGCCGACGTTGCTCACTATCATCAAAAACTTGATGAGAATACGCAGTAAAACTTGCTGTTTCGCTAATCGGGCGATAAGGTGGATCAAGATAAAACCAGCAAGGTAAGTTGTTTGGTAGCGCTTTAATCGTTTGCTCGTAGTCACCCTGTAAAATCACGACTTTTTGCAACGCGTCAGAGACTGCAAGTAATAATGCTTTATCCAAAAAAATCGGTCTTTTATAACTACCTATTGGCACATTAAACTGATTTTTTTTATTAACTCGATATAGCCCATTAAAACTGGCTTTATTCAAAAATATAAATAAACTGGCTTGCTTCACTGGATCAAGATTTCTTTGATTGAAACTTGCACGTTTAGCATAAAAATAAGGCGTTTTTGCATCTTTATCTAACAACCTATCATACTCTTTTTGC
Organism: Moraxella sp. CTOTU47618; assembly: GCF_032017425.1. NCBI lineage: Bacteria > Pseudomonadati > Pseudomonadota > Gammaproteobacteria > Moraxellales > Moraxellaceae > Moraxella > Moraxella sp. CTOTU47618. Next base: position 56,826 of record NZ_DALZPW010000011.1, read on the forward strand.
AAGTTATCTAACTCAATCATTAACTGTTGAACATCTGCCTTGATAACCTGATAGACATTTATTAGATCTTCATTAAAGTCATTAATAATAAGTTTTTTTAGATACTTTAAGTTAGATAATGCCCAAAAACTGACCGCACCCCCGCCCAAAAATGGCTCAATCATACAGAAATCTTGATTGGCTGTATAATTTGGCAAACGTGCTTGTATATCACCGATGAGTTGTGATTTACCACCAGCCCATTTTAGAAAAGGTTTAAGTTGAGGCATTTTTTAAATTTGAACATCGAATCAAAAAGGAAAGGCATTATAACACAGCCGATTTTTATCCTTTCAATGAACTTCAATGCAAATTGATATGTTAAAATTTCAAGCCAACCTGTCATTCATTATAAAAATATGCCGACCCTTACCCAACAATCCCCTGCCAAAATCAATCTATTTTTACATATTACCGGTAAACGTCCCGACGGCTATCACAATCTACAAACCGTTTTTCGGCTGATAGATTTGTACGATACGCTCACTTTTAGTCATACGGATACAACCATTGGCGACAACTTGCCCGTCACCCTGTCCAATGCCGAGCACGTCACCGACAACCCTGCCGACAATCTGATTATTAAAGCGGCCATTGCCTTATTAGCTTTTGCCAAGAATCATCAAATCTTGAATGACTCGCAAATCGCCCAATTACCGATTGTTGATATTCACCTCGATAAACACATTCCGATGGGGGCAGGCTTGGGCGGGGGTTCGTCTAATTGTGCGACAGCCCTGATGACGCTAAATACCCTATGGCAGCTGGGATTGAGCAATGAGCAGCTACGCCTCATTGGCGCAAAACTGGGCGCGGATGTACCAATATTTATTTTTGGCAAAGATGCCATTGCTGAAGGCATTGGCGATATTTTAACGCCGATTGACTTGCCTGCGCAGCAATTTTTATTGTTAAAACCCGATGCCCATATCAGCACGGCTAAACTGTTCGCCCATCCGCTGCTAAAACGGGACTGTGCAAGCCTTTCTCATGGCTATTTGCAAAGCCATTGTCATGCCTTTACCAATGAGTTAACCGATGACTTTACCAATGTTTTTGAACCTGTGGTATGTGCCTTATCTGCAGACGTCAATGCCGCAATGAAGTTTTTAAGGACGCTTGCCGCCACCACCCACACCACACCGCGCATGACGGGCTCAGGAAGCTGTGTGTTTTTACCAGTACCTAGCGATTTTGATAAAAATAGCATTAAACACTGGCTACAATCCTTACCTTTTCAAGCATATTGGGTGCATACGCTGTAACAAAATTTTGAGAAATCAACAATTGCAAAAATTTTGATGTTTATGCCCAAAAAAAGCTTGCAATTTTATGTTTTTTGGTTAAAATATCGCTTCCAATATAGGGGTATCGCCAAGTTGGTAAGGCACCAGGTTTTGATCCTGGCATCCGTTGGTTCGAGTCCAGCTACCCCTGCCATATTCAAAGATGTACAGATTTTCTTGTGCATCACGTAGTAAAAATTTTGTCATAAAATCTGCGCTGTTCAAGACATTTTACATTGACAAAATCGCCTAAAATCGGTATAGTTCGCACCGTCACAGGGGTATCGCCAAGTTGGTAAGGCACCAGGTTTTGATCCTGGCATTCGTTGGTTCGAGTCCAGCTACCCCTGCCATTTTCTTTACTAACCCATTTTTAGTAGTTGACGTAATGACGTTTTTCTCATCCTAATTGTAAAAGTTAGTTGATGAGTTTTTTTGTTTGATGAAACCGTCGTTGGTCTAGAAAAATAGGACTCGCATATGCCTTATTTGGCGATTTTTACCGGAAATGCCCATCCAGAATTGGCAAAAAATGTCACCAATCACTTACATATTCCGCTAGGACGTGCCGATGTGACGCGTTTTTCGGATGGTGAAGTCGCGGTTGAAATCCAAGAGAATGTACGTGGTAAAGACGTCTTTATCCTACAATCAACTTGCTCACCGACCAATGACAATTTGATGGAAATCATGGTAATGGCAGATGCCTTGCGCCGTGCCAGTGCAGGTCGTATTACGGCAGTAATGCCCTATTTTGGTTATGCGCGTCAAGACCGTCGTCCTCGCTCAGCGCGTGTCCCTATCTCAGCAAAAGTGGTCGCTGATATGCTCAATATCGTGAGCATTGACCGTGTCGTTACCGTGGACTTGCACTCAGACCAGATTCAAGGTTTCTTTGATGTCCCTGTAGACAATATTTACGGTACGCCGGTTTTATTTAAAGATTTACGTGAGCAAAAATACGATAACTTGATGGTAGTATCCCCTGACGTGGGCGGTGTGGTGCGTGCCCGTGCAATGGCAAAACAGTTAGGCGATGCCGACATGGCAATTATCGACAAACGCCGCGCCAAAGCCAACGAATCAGAAGTGATGCATATCATCGGTGATGTTAAAGACCGCGATTGCGTGATTATTGATGATATGGTGGATACCGCAGGTACCCTGTGTAAAGCCGCTGCCGCATTAAAAGAACGTGGCGCGCGCCGTGTGGTGGGTTATATCACCCACCCCGTATTGTCAGGTAAAGCCATCCAAACAATTGCAGCGTCAGTACTTGATGAACTTGTCGTAACTGATACTATCCCACTGTCAGATGCGGCAAAAAACACGGGCAAAATTCGCCAAGTGACCATTGCGCCTATGTTGGCTGAAGCGCTACGTCGTATCAACAATGAAGAATCATTGAGTGCGATGTTTGACATTATGTAGGTGATTTTAAGCAGTGTTAGCCAGCATGTAAGATGCGGGCGTATTGGTTATGCCCATGTTGCTATTGTTAACTTGCTATTTGCAAAATAATTGTTAAAGTTTTGCCATTTTTTTAAAAGTGGCACTTAACGCATAAATTGGTCGCAAATTTATGCTTTTTTTCACTCGCTAGTTACTTGCCAATCTTTTTAACTAAAGCTTTGTAAGTAGAGCTTTGTAAGTAAAGGCAAAAAGCCAAGTCATACTGACAAGGCACCCATGACTAGCCTAACCCAAGGAAACTCCCATGAGTAACCAAACTTTTGAATTAAACGCTGTCGTACGTGGCGACGAGTTACAAGGTAAAGGTGCGAGCCGCCGCCTTCGTAAACAAAACCTAGTACCAGCAATCGTATACGGTGCAGACAAAGAGCCAGCCTCTATTGCTATCCGTTACAATGAATTGATTAAATCACTTGAAACAGAAAGTTTCTTCTCTCACATTTTGACCATCAACGTAGAAGGTCAAGGTACGGAAGAAGTGGTGATTAAAGCATTACAACGTCATCCAGCCAAAAACACCCCAATGCACGCTGACTTCCAACGTATCGTCCGTGGTCAAGCGATGCACATTACTGTTCCTGTACACTATGTAGGCGCTGAAGATGCACCAGGTCATAAAGCAGGCGGTATCTTTGTATCGAATGCCACTGAACTTGAAATCACTGCCATTCCTTCAAAAATCCCAGAATACTTGACAGTCGATGTATCTGGCATGAACGTCGGTGATTCGATTCACTTGTTAGATATCCAGTTACCTGAAGGCGTTGCCCTTCGTGAGCTTGAAGTGACTGAACCATTTAACCGTACCGTGGCTACTATGCAAGCGCCAACGGTGGAAGTTGAAGAGCCAATCGAGCCAGAAGCAAATGAAGAAGCTGCCGGTACTCGTGATCCTGAAGGTGACGAAGAAGCACGTAAGCTTCAAGCACAAGATGACACCCATGATGCCCCAAAATCTGATGATGAATAATCATTTGTCATTTACCGCTTAAGTTGGAATAATCAGCGTGTCAAAACTGAAACTGATTGTCGGACTTGGCAACCCAGGTCAGCAGTATGCCCAAACACGGCATAATGCTGGCTTTTGGTTTGTGGAGCGTCTAAGCGAGACGTTTAACATCACCATGACGTTGGATAAAAAATTTCATGGTATGGTTGGGCGCGGCTTAGTGTATGGCATGGATATACGCTTATTGTTACCGCATACTTTTATGAATAAATCAGGGGAAGCGGTGGTGCCGATGGTGAATTTTTATGGCATCCACAATGACGAACTGCTGATTGTTCATGATGAGCTTGACCTTGATGTGGGTCGTATGCGCTTAAAAACAGGCGGTGGTCATGGCGGTCATAACGGACTGCGTGATATCGTGCCGCATATCGGCGCGGATTTTCACCGTTTACGTTTGGGGATTGGTCATCCAGGACATAAGTCCAAAGTATCGGGTTATGTACTTGGCAAACCGAGCGCTGATGAGCAAATCGCATTTGACAGTATGCTAGATGCTGCCATGCGTACCCTGCCCGATTTGGTAACAGGTGACTTAGCCAAAGCCCAGCAAGCCATCAATAGCTTTAAACTACCTAATCCCTAACGTTAACCAAAGGACAAGATTGATAAATCTTAGGGTCTATCCTTGAACTTTTATTTTCCTTCCACATATTGATTGCAAGATGGATGAATTTCTCACCTGATATTTCAATCATATTTAACTTTTATCGAGTTGGTTAATAGCCTCTCATGACTAGCCTGCTCACTTTTACCACAATGACGCGCATTGCGTTGACCTGACAAGGTAAGGAACGATCATGTTATTAACCCTATTAAAAGCCAAACTTCACCGCGCGCGTGTGACCCATTGTGAGCTTCACTACGAAGGCTCATGTGGCATTGATAGCGAGTTACTCGACTTGGCGGGCATCCGTGAGAACGAATCAATCGACATTTACAATGTCAACAACGGTAAACGCTTTCGCACCTATGCGATTCGTGCAGAGGCGGGCTCAAAAATGATTTCGCTCAACGGGGCAGCCGCTCACATGGCGGATTTGGGCGATGTAGTGATTATCGCCGCCTACGCGCAAATGGATGAGAAAGAAGCCGACAACCATCATCCACGCTTGGTTTACCTTGATGAAGGTAATATTGTTAAAGACACTGCCAACGTGATTCCTGTACAGGTTTCTTAACACAGCTTTATCGTCACCACAAATGTGCAAATAAAAAAAGCCGAAATTGATTCGGCTTTTTTTAAACGATTAAAGAGCTTAGAAAAGCAAAGATAGGCGATTATTTTTCTACGCCAGCTTCTTGACCTTTGTATTTGGCGTTTGCGTAATCCCAGTTAACCAGTTTGTCTAGAAAAGTGTCAACATAGTCTGGACGACGATTACGATAGTCGATGTAGTAGGCATGCTCCCACACGTCACACGTCAATACCGCAACTTGGTTATGCGCTAATGGGGTGTCTGCGTTTGCAGTCTTAATGATTGATAATTGACCACCAACACTGTCAGCCACTAACCATGCCCAACCTGAACCAAATTGGCTTACGGCCGCGTTTTTGAATTCTTCACGGAATTTTGCATACGAACCAAACGCTTCTTCGATTTTGGCTTTTAGATCGCCTGTTGGTTCACCACCACCATTAGCAGTTAGGCAGTTCCAGTAGAAAGTATGGTTCCAAACTTGTGCCGCTTGGTTAAAGATGGTGGCTTTGCTACTATCACCTGCGGTGGCTTTGATGATTTCATCAAGCTCTTTACCTTCAAGCCCTGAACCTGGTAGTAGCTCATTTAGTTTGTTGACATACGCCGCATGGTGTTTGTCATGGTGGAATTCTAGGGTTTCCGCACTGATATGTGGCTCAAGCGCATTTTTGGCGTATGGTAAATCTGGTAATGTAATGTGTGACATGTTATTTTCCTTTTTCCTTCGCTATTGTTGTGATGACTTTATGATAAAAGTAACCACATGCCATTTGTGTGATAAAAGCTTTGTATTAAAAGCGCATATATCAAAACCATATCCAAAATGGCAAGTTGGCTGGGTTTATGTTATTTAGTTTATGTTATTTATCTATGTTTTATCAAGCTTTATCAAGGGTTAAAACCACTCACTTACTTTACGATCGTTAGCTTTGTTTATTAACCTTGCTATCATTAGCCTTGATAATATCCTCATAACACATGGGTTATTTTGCCATAAAAATTGGCAAAATTTAACCGTTTCTATAGTGGGGATTTATTATCTTGTGGGGTAAAAATCAATGAGTGCCTGCTAATAAGCTGATTTTTAACCCGTTACTTGCTATGTGATGATAGCAAATTACTCAAAAAAAACTGTAGTGGTTTGGTATAAGGCTTTTGCAACGTGAGTATTTGCAGCGCGAGCCACTGTAACTATGCTATGATAAGGTCAAGTTTTTTATGCAAAATACACACAGTGGGTCTGTATGTCAGTTTCTATCCTTAATCAACTATTTCCTACCCGCCAGTTAGTCCTCGCCAGTAATAACCAAGGCAAACTCGCGGAATTTAAGCAATTATTTGAACACGCCAATCTTGAGATTACAGTCATCCCGCAAGGGCAATTGGGCATCGAGGATGCGGTTGAAGATGGACTTAGTTTTATTGAAAATGCGCTGATTAAAGCCCGTCATGCCAGCCGTATTAGCGGACTGCCTGCGATTGCGGATGATTCGGGTTTATGTGTACCTATTTTGGGCGGTCAACCCGGAATTTATTCTGCGCGCTTTGCCCAAGATGAAGCCAGCTTTAGCCAGTATAAAGACTTAGCCAACAACCAAAAATTATTACGACTGCTTGAACCGCACAGACATACGAATGAGCCGATTATCGGGCAGTTTGTTTGCGTGTTGGCACTCGTGCGCCATGCCGATGACCCACTACCCATCATTGCACAAGGGATTTGGCAAGGTGAAATCTTGCCCGCCCCGCAAGGTGAGCTTGGTTTTGGTTATGACCCGCTATTTTGGGTGCCAAGCGTACAAAAAAGCGCTGCCGAGATGCAAAAGACCGATAAAAACCGCATCAGTCATCGCGGGCAAGCGATGCAGCAACTGCTAATACAATTGATAAAGTAAAAGTGCAATTGGTAAAGTAAAGGTTTTCAACTCACACTCTTGCAGATAGACAGGGTGTGACTGCTAAGGTAGCCGATACAGAGATTTTACAGCAACAATTTTTTTACTTTACTAGATGATTAATTTATACTATACCACTTTCGGTTAATTTTTGCCTTTTAGCATGCGTTAACCAACAGATTTTGGATTGCGTATTTTATAGGCTTTTTTCAATCACCTTAAAAGCCTGATAACTTATCGCTATTTACCCTTATGAGTGGCACCCACGCTGCTCTTTTTTGATATTTTATGGAAGGTTTTGTTATGTCAAATTCAAATGTGTCAGATTCAACAGTTACTAACTTAGAAGTAACTACCAACAAAAAATCAAATCTTGAAACCCAAATCACGGTTAAAGTACCTGTGTCAACCATTCAAGGTCGCGTGGAAAAACGCATCAACCAAGTGGCAAAAACCGCTAAAATCGACGGTTTCCGTAAAGGTAAAGTGCCTGTATCACACATTCGCGCTCAATATGGCGCAGGTATTCAACAAGAAGTCATCAATGACGTGATTCGCGATACCGTATTTGATGCGATTCGTCAAGAAAACATCCGCGCTGTGGGTATGCCAAACATTGATGACGTGAAACTTGAAAACGACTTTTTGGTTTATCAAGCAACGGTTGAAGTATTCCCAGAAGTAGAAGTTCAAGGGTTATCAGACATTGAAGTTGAGCGTCAAGTTGCCAACGTGGGCGACGCAGATGTTGACACCATGATTGAAAACCTACAAAAACAACGCCAAACTTACGTTGCCAAAGATGATGCCGCAGATGAAGGCGACCAAGTCAAGTTTGACTTTGAAGGTTCAATCGACGGTGAAAAATTTGAAGGTGGTAGCGCACAAGACTTTAGCCTAGTCTTAGGTAGTGGTCGTATGATTCCAGGCTTTGAAGATGGTATCAAAGGCATGAAAGCAGGCGAAGAAAAAACCATCGACGTGACATTCCCAGAAGATTACCAAGCTGAAAACCTACAAGGCAAACAAGCACAGTTCAAAATCAACGTCAAATCAGTTGAGCAATCACAATTACCAGAATTGAACGATGAGTTCCTTGAAGCATTTGGGGTAACAGAAGGCGGCTTAGACAAACTTAAAGCAGACGTGCGTAAAAACATGGAACGCGAAGTAAAAAGCGCTGCCCGTAACCAAGTGAAAGAAGCGGCATTTAACGCCCTACTTGAAAAAAATGAAATCGACGTACCTGCATCGATGCTTGAGCAAGAAATCGATCGCCAACGTAGTATGATGTTAAACCGTTTTGCCCAGCAATTTGGTGCCGATCCTAAAACTTTTAACAAAGACATGCTACCAAACGAATTATTTGAAGAGCAAGCCCTGCGCGCTGCCCGTCTTGGCATCATCGTTTCGAGCCTGATTGAGTCAAATAAACTTGAAGTTGACCAAGAACGTGTGACCACATATATCAATGAAATGGCAGAAAACTACGAAGATCCAAACGAAGTTATCGACTATTACACCAACAATGCGCAGGAACGTGCCAACATCGAAGCGGTGGTGTTAGAAGACCAAGTGGTCGATCATATCTTGTCTCAAGGTAAAGTGACTGATACTGAAGTATCTTACCAAGACTTACTAGCTAGCCAACAACAAGCGATGATGTAATAATTGGCTTAATCCATTCTTAGGCATTTAAGCCTAGGCGTTTAAGAATGTATTTTTAGTCAGCTTAGTAACTTGTTTTTATGCCAATTGCCCTTATAAACAATAAGGGCTTTTGCATATTTAAAAAGGACAATAACATGTTAGAAAAATTCTTGGACTCGCCTTTCGCGACGAGTCAAATCCAAAATACTGTAACCCGTGACGTGTTGTCACCACAAAGTGCTTTAGTACCTATGGTGGTCGAGCAATCGGCTCGCGGTGAGCGCTCATTTGACATCTATTCACGCCTATTGCGTGAGCGTGTGGTGTTCTTAGCCGGTCAAGTTGAAGACCACATGGCGAATTTAATTGTCGCCCAGTTGTTGTTCCTAGAAGCGGAAAATCCAGAAAAAGACATTAACTTGTACATCAATTCACCAGGTGGCTCTGTGAGTGCGGGTCTTGCGGTGTTTGACACCATGAACTTTATCCAGCCACAAGTGTCAACGATTTGTATGGGCGGTGCTTATAGCATGGGTTCATTCCTACTGGCAGCGGGTGAAAAAGGTAAACGCTACGCCTTAACCAATGCCCGTGTGATGATTCACCAACCGTCAGGTGGTGCACAAGGTCAAGCGACCGATATTGAAATCAATGCGCGTGAAATCCTAAAAATCCGTGAACGCTTAAATAAAATCTTGGCAGAACGTACCGGTCAGCCACTTGAGAAAATCGCCCGTGATGTCGAGCGTGACTATTGGCTAGACGCCCAAGAAGCCAAAGAATACGGTCTGATCGATGAAGTATTAGAAAAACGTCCAAGCATTGCTTAATAGGTTACACAATCACAAAGCAATTAAAACAAGCATAATTTTAGGAGCGTTTTTTTATGTCAAAAAATGACATTGAGCCACACTGCTCGTTTTGTGGTAAAGCCAAACACGAAGTCAAAAAGCTAATTGCAGGTCAAGACGCCAATATCTGTAATGAGTGTATTGAACTGTGCGATGATTTAATCGCCGAATCAAAGTCATCGGGCAGCGACGGTAGTGATACCAATGAGCGTGAAAACTGGGCAGCGCGCAAATTGCCAACGCCCAAAGAAATCCGCAGCCACTTAGATGAGTATGTCATCGGTCAAGATAAAGCCAAAAAAACTTTGGCAGTAGCGGTTTACAACCATTACAAACGCTTAAAGGTCAGTGAAAAGCTGAGTGAAGATAAGGCGCTGACGACACTTGGCGCTGAAGATGCGATGGTTGAGCTATCAAAAAGTAATATTTTGCTGATTGGTCCAACGGGCTCGGGCAAAACCTTACTGGCGCAGACCCTGGCACGCCTACTTGATGTCCCATTTGCGCTCGCCGATGCCACTACCTTGACCGAAGCAGGTTATGTCGGTGAAGACGTGGAAAACATCGTACAAAAACTGTTACAAGCGGCAGAGTTTGATGTCGAGAGAGCGCAAAAAGGCATTATTTATATCGATGAAATTGATAAAATCAGCCGTAAAAGCGAAAACCCTTCGATTACCCGTGATGTGTCGGGTGAAGGCGTACAGCAAGCGCTGTTGAAACTGATTGAAGGTACGGTTGCCAATATTCCACCGCAAGGCGGTCGTAAGCACCCAAACCAAGAGATGATTCAAGTCGACACCAGTAATATCTTGGTGATTTGTGGCGGTGCTTTTGCCGGTCTCGACAATGTCATTCAACAGCGTACCGAAAAAACCGGTATCGGTTTTAACGCTGAGGTAAAAGCCAAAGACAGCGGCAAAAAAACCGGTGAATTGTTCAAGCAAGTGGAGCCAGAAGATTTGATTAAATTTGGTCTGATTCCGGAGTTAATTGGTCGTCTGCCTGTGGTTGCAACACTGGAAGAACTGGATGAAGAAGCATTGGTACAAATCTTAACCGAGCCAAAAAATGCGCTAGTCAAACAATACGAATACTTGTTTGAAATGGAAAATGCGACGTTATCGTTTACCGATGATGCGCTAGTGGCGATTGCCAAACAAGCCCTAAAGCGTCGTACCGGCGCGCGTGGTCTACGCTCCATTGTTGAAAATGCGCTGCTCGATACCATGTATGAATTACCCTCGATGACCCCCGGCAAAACCGTCACTGTCAATGAGGCAGTGATTGATAATAACCAATCGCCAGAGATTGTTTAACTATTAGTGATTTTAAAAATAGCGAGTTAAAAAAACGTGCCTAAGTGGCACGTTTTTTATTTGGCTTAGTTTTTTATTTGGCTTAATCGGTACGAAAATCATTGTGGTTGTAAGGCGTGCAAATCTCGAAGGACTTATCCTCTAATTGTAAACACGCCAACCTGTCTGCCATTTGATTAGGCAATAATTGATTATGATTGCCCCAAAACTCTTCCCAGTTCATCACACGGTAATCTTTTAGCCAGCGGTTTTGACGAATTGCAGGTTGATTGTTAATGGTGGCAATACTAATTTGGTCATCACCCCTGTCTAGCTCTGAAGTAAAAGGCATCAAAATTTTATCGGTTTTGGATAAGTATTTACGGTTGGTGTCTTTGGCAAATGTTTTGATAGTTTTGCCATTGGCTAGCTTAAAATTTCGCTTCGTCCACCAAACTTTGTCCGTGGCAGCGGTGGCTGTCATATTGCAAGCGAGTTTTTGCTGTAATTTATCGTGGCTAAAAAGATAGCATTGGGTTGATTTTGGGTCTAGCTTGTAAACTTCTGCATGGGTAATACCCATAAGACCTAAAACCAATCCTAAAGCAATCGCTAATTTTTTAATCATATGACTACCTGCAGCATTTAATCTTCAATCAACCAACCCTGTTGTACCGCAATGGCAATTTGCCCGGTTATCCAGTCGTGAATCTCGGGAAAATCCTCGCTGATAAATGCTTGGGCGGCTCCGACTTGGGAGCGCTTGACCTGATGGTCTGTCCACGCACCGCCATCTGTCACCGTATTGAGCATAAAAGGCAATAGCCTATCTACCACTTTAAGTAGTTTGCTTTCAACACTATCACCTGTTTCTTGCTCATCCCACAGCGTTAACAACTCTGGAACGGGGTTGCCAGTCATCGCTGCCAGTTTTTCTACACCAATGCGCTCATCAATATGCGCCTGCGAGCGTTTATCAGCGTATAAGAACGTGTCACCCGCCTCAATTTCGCCCAAGTCATGAACCAGTGCCAGTTTGAGCAGTTTTTCATGATTGACCTGCAGGTTGAAATGCTGCGCGACTGCCCAACACGCCATCGCCAAATGCCATGAATGCTCGGCTGAGTTTTCAAGACGTCGTGGCGTGTCTTTAGACAGTTGAGTGGTATAGTTGCGGCGGTTGACTGATTTTAAGGCATCCAATGCCAACAGATAATCAATAAGCGGTTGCATCAGATACCTCTTAATCATGCAGGGTCTAAGTCGTATTCACTTGACTAGCGCTGAAATCGTCTTAAACGCGGGGTCTTCTGAGCTACGACACAGCTCAAATAAAATCGCTTCGGTGGTGGTGACGACCGCACCGGCACGGCGCATACGACGAATCGCAATTTTACGGTCATACAGGTCTCGCGAGCCCACGGCATCGGTGATAATGATGGGCTGCATACCATTATCGAGTAAGTCTAACGCCGTCTGCATGACACAAACATGGGTTTCTGTGCCAAATAAAATCACATTGTTGCGATTTTGCTGGGCGATATGATGCCAAGAGGTTGGCGTATCACAGGCACTAAAGGTTGTTTTTTCAAACACTGGCGTATTTTTTTCAGATAGCAACTGCGTCAACTCTGGCAAAGTATGCCCAAGTCCTTTGGGATATTGCTCATTAACCATAATGGGAATATTGAGCGCTTGTAGACCTTGAATCAAAATCGCTGTTTTTTTGAGTAATTTTTGATGTTCGGCAATATGGGGCGCAAGTTTTTCTTGTATATCAATCAGCATGGCTTGGCAGTCATTGCGCTCGATACGATAGGGTTTTGGGATAAATTTTGTTGTCATCTTCAGCTCCTTTGATGATGGTTCAACTTGGGTGATTACAATCATTCGTATGTCACAAATGCGATACTATACTCTATTAAAAAACGCCATTAAAAATTCATGGCATCATCTGCGGTGTCAACCACGGTTAACTGATAGTCCAAATGCCCTAAATAACCATAATGTCCTTTTTCACTGAGTTCTGCAACAATGGTGACGTCATCACAATGCACCTGATCCATAAGTTTGGTTTGATGACTGGCTTGGTTGTCAGTAGGCGTTTTATTGGACTGATACAGCGATTGGATACGCAGTAATGGGTCATTGAGTGCATAGGTAGCGCCATCGGTGACAAAGGTCAAATACTCACCGACCTTGTGCACCTTGCCTTTAAAATGCTGATTAGTGACAACCCCGCTAAATGCAGGGGTATATAAACGGCGCGCCCTATATTGCTGCTTGGCATATTGCCATGCGCCATAACTGCCTAGGACAGCAGTTACGCCCGTTGCCGCTGTGGCTGTCACACCGACGCCAATGAGTTTCGCGACAACGTGACGCTTTTTAGCTTTGTTTTTTTGTTTGCGAGGCTGTGCTGAGCGCTTCGATTGTTGTGCTTCAGGGTCAGTCACTTTGTTATTTTTTTTAAACATGAATGTCACTTTAAATGTCACTTTGAATGTTGTTTTTGATAAAAAATGCCAGTAATCACTTCAAAAAAAAATTGATTAACTTATAGTAAAATGTTTTGGCAACATTTACCGCAACTTTTTGTTAGTATTATTTTTGCCAAATTTGCTTATATTTTGCAAGCAGCTGTTCGGGCGTTTCAGGGCGCTCATCGTCTTTGATGATGCAGTCAATCGGACAGACTTTATCGCAGGTTGGCTCATCATAGAACCCGATGCATTCGGTGCACAAGTCAGGATTGATGACGTAAGTTTTTTGTACTTTATTGTCATAGCTAATGGCTTCATTTGGGCATTCAGGCTCACAAATGTCGCAATTGATACAGTCGGAAGTGATTTTTAGTGCCATGTCTTGTAGTCTGTTTTTACCTTTAGCAATTAACACCTTGAGCAATTAATGAGGGACACCGCACTCAAATGCCATACCTCATATGCCATACATTGTCATCTTGCATCCATAACTCCTGCCTGACATCTGCCATCGGTTAATGCTTATAATACAAAGTGATCATACATTCGGTGAGTGAGAAAAAGTGATAGCGAACACGGTCAGGCAATAGCGGTTGAGACTGCCAGTCTCGAGATTGCCATAAGCCGTGTAAAATCTCATGGCAGCTGTCGCGAGTGTGAATTGCTTTACCGTTAACGAACCGAAAGTTGTCCGCTAAATTCCCGCCAAAGTCGTCTCAATGGCTTTAAAATCCCGCCTGATACCGCGACAACGCTACCTTAGGTAAAAATTGGCTCACTGACGCTTTTCATGATTAATGCAAATTGCAACACATCATCTTGCATCTCTTTAAACGGATTGGCGATTTGACACACCCAGCCAGAGCCTAAAGCGCCATCAATCGGCTCACCTTGTTTATTCCACATTTCTTTGAGTGGGTAGCTCAAATTACCCTGTGGCGTCATGATTTCGATGGTATCACCTACCATTAATTTGTTCTTAATTACCAAGGTTAAGCGCGTTGGAGTAATGTCGCTAATCTCGGCAACAAACTGCTGATGATCGGTTTTTGATGACCCATATTCATAGTTTTGGTAATCACTATGCACGTGGCGACGTAAAAAACCTTCGGTATAGCCGCGATTGGCGAGCCCATCGAGTGCGGTGATTAAGCCTGTATCAAATGGTTTGCCAGCGGCGGCATCATCAATCGCTTGGCGGTACACTTGCGCGGTGCGTGCCACGTAATAATGCGACTTGGTACGGCCTTCGATTTTGAGTGAGTGTACGCCCATATGGGTCAGCTCAGGGACTAGCTCAACGGCACGTAAGTCTTTAGAATTCATAATATAAGTGCCATGTTCATCTTCAAACATCGCCATCAATTCGCCTGGGCGACCTTGTTCTTCAATCAGTACCACTTCATCCGATGGCTGCTGTACATAGTCATCGCCCATCACCACATCACCATTTAGATTGATAGTTTGAATAGCATCTTCTTGCGTGGCTTGAGTAGGCACAAAAACTTCGGGGCTATTGATAGGTTGGGTAATAGGCTGGCTGGTAGGCTGTGTTGGCACGATATCGCCCGTTTCGTTTTCTTCTGCTTTATAGGTGTTGTATGACCAGCGACAGGCATTGGTACAAGTGCCTTGGTTGGCATCGCGTTTATTGATATACCCAGAGAGCAAGCAACGACCCGAATACGCCATACAAAGTGCCCCATGCACAAACACCTCAATTTCCATATCAGGCACTTCAGCAATGATTTGTTCGATTTCTTTGAGTGACAACTCGCGACTCAAAATCACGCGGCTGACGCCCATTTGTTTCCAAAACTTGACCGTTGCCCAGTTCACCGCGTTCGCCTGCACTGATAGGTGAATTACCTGCTCTGGAAAGGCTTCACGCACCATCATAATCATCCCAGCATCTGACATAATCAGCGCATCGGGTTTCATCTCAATCACAGGGCGGATGTCTTCGATAAAAGTTTTAAGCTTGGCATTATGCGCTTGGATATTGACCACGACATAAAACTGCTTGCCCAGTGAATGGGCGTAGGCAATCCCTTTGGCAAGATTTTCCTCATCAAAATCATTATTGCGCACCCGCAAGCTATAACGTGCTTGTCCCGCATAGACGGCATCTGCGCCATAGGCAAACGCATATTGCATATTACGAAAAGTGCCAGCAGGGCATAAAAGTTCAGGCTTACGGGTCATAACTATCCTTACAGCGTGTCATACAATGTGAAATTGTTGATATTATAACAAATTTGCTAATCACGCGGAAAAAAACTTGAGTAATTTACTCGGAAATCATGATAAAGCGGTTATAAAATATTCAATGATAAACCCGCACAGACTGCCATGGTAAGCTCAGCGACTTGCTCATCAAATGCGCCTGACCATTCACCTTTTAATACTAAAGGCGGTTGTATCCAGCGCCAACGCAATCCTGTGACGATACTCTCTACCGCGCGTTTGCTACCTGTACCGTCGAGCCCCGCACGGATATAACATGCCACAGGCAGTCCTTGTTTTTGCTCTAGCACAGGGTAATAAATTCGCTCAAAAAAATCCTTGGTCAGCCCCGCCATATAACCAAAATTTTCGGTCGTGCCAATGATAATGGCATCCGCTTTTAATACATCTTCTACTTGGGTTTGTAATGGTGTTTTAACAATCACAGTGACGTTATCAATATCCGCTAGCTGTGTGGCGGATTTTGCAACTTCTGCTAATCGCTGGGTATTATCTGATGGCGTATGTAATACCAATAGTAAATTTTTCATTTCACGCATACTGTACATCCTAAAATGTCATGATTAACCAATTTTGGCGAATAAAAAACCGCAAGGTGATGCGGTTTTAGTCAGCGGTTTCAGTCAGCGTTTTAAGTCAGCAGGTGAGTCACGCCAAATATCAAGGACGGTGGATTTTATCGCCCACTTCCCCCATCATACCGCGCACCGTATTTAAGATATCAGCAGGCAGTACCACGGTTTTGGCATTGGGTGATTTTGACATATCAGTCATGGCTTTGATGTACTGCTCACCTAGTAGATATAGCAGCGGAATCTCGCGCTCGCCCACCGCTTCACTGATCAAGCGAATTGACTGCTCACTGCCTCGCGCCAGTACCACTTGCGCTTCGGCATCACGCCGTGACGCCTCAAGACGTCCATCAGCTTCTGCAATCGCCGCTTGGCGTTGCCCATCCGCTTTGGTCACCGTAGCACGGCGTTGACGCTCCGCAGCCGCCTGTTCTTCCATCGCCATTTGCATGGTAGGTGATGGGCTAATGTCTTGGATTTCCACGGTTTTTAGGGTAATTCCCCAATCGGCAATATCATCAGAAATTGACATTTTTAGCGCGGCTTTGATTTGGTCACGCGATGATAACGCACTGTCAAAATCCATATCACCAATGATAGAACGCAGTGAGGTTTGTACCAAATTACGGATGCCTTGCTCGTAATTCTCAATACCATATACAGCGCGCTCTGGATGCACGATATTGATATACGCCACCGCATTGGCGATAATCACAACGTTATCACGGGTGATTACCTCTTGCGAGGGAATATCTAGCACTATGTCTTTGGTGGTTACTTTATATGCCACGTTATCGACATAAGGAATGATAAAATTCAACCCAGGCTCTAAGGTTTGATGGTATTTTCCCAAACGCTGTACAATCCATTTAAACCCTTGTGGTACGATTTTTACCCCTTTATAAAGGGTAAATAGCACAAAGGCGACCAGAAAAATACCAATACCGCTCAACGCTTCCATGACAATTCCTTTATTGATGCTTATTAATGCCTATTGATGCTTGGTGGATTCTACAAGCAACTCATTTCCAATGACATCCACCACAATGGCTCTATCGCCAACCGCTAGCGGTGCGCTTTGATGGCTACGACACACCCACTCATCCGCCCCAAAAATTGGCACACTAAAACGAATCTTGCCCAATTTATCTGCTTGCGGACTTTGAACAATCATGCCTGTTTCCCCGATGATAACCCCCGAACCCAATCCTGCTGTGGTACGATTTTGCATATACGGCTTGATAAATTTAAAACCAATGATAGTAAAAATCACCGACAGTATCAGCCATACCATCAGCCAAAAAAACCAGCTAAACGGTAATAGCCATGACAAAGCGGCTACCACAATCGCCGCCACACCAATCGATAAACTCACAAAACTGGTCAAGAATAGTTCAAGAATAATCAGCACTAACCCCAAAATTAGCCAGTGCCAAGGCTCAATTAGCATATCCCCACCTTGATTTTTAGTATACCAAACCCATTATGCAAGATTATGAATTTAAAAACAAATGCCGTCATTTAACCCGCTATCTTTGTCACATTATGCACTATCGGCTATCAACTGCTTGACCTCGCAGACCGCTAACTGTGGTTAATGATTGCACAAAGATGCGTTTTTTCCTATAGTGGTCAATGACCCTTTCATCTCTAGAGTCCCAAAAAATACGATGAGCCTTGATGCCCTCAAACTGAGCAACCAGTTATGTTTTCCCATTTATTCACTGTCAAAAAGTATCATTAACCACTATCGCCCCCTGCTAAAAACCTTGGATTTGACCTATCCACAGTACCTTGTCATGCTGGTGCTATGGGAAAAAAGTCCACAAACTGTCGGCACATTGGGCGATTTTTTAGACCTTGATACCGGCACCCTGACCCCTTTACTTAAAAGACTTGAAGCCAAAGGCTTCGTGCATCGTGAGCGTGCCACGCAAGACGAACGGGTGGTACAGATATCGCTCACTGCCAAAGGGGATGCCCTAAAAGTTCAAGCTGCGTCCATTCCTAGTGCTATGTTAGCTGCCATGCAATTAGATGATGAAGCCATAGATCTGCTACAACGACTAGCACAGAAACTCTGCCCGACTCATACAGAGGTGTGTACCTACAATCTATCACCCAAAAACCATTAAACAAATTTTTAGCCTTAAGCGCTATGTGCCTACGTCTTATCTATTATCATGCGTCTTGTTAGGGTATCGTTAGATTTAGCATTTTTAGTCATTTGTTATTAGTTTGTATGCAGCGTGTGAGAATTTTATTACCTTGTCTAGGCACTGAAAATTATATTGTGTAAAATATAATTGTTTCAAACTAAACATTAAAACCTAAATACTGTGGCGAATGTTATAACGCCTATCGCCGATTTTTTCATTTATTCACGCAAGTTAATTATTCAAAAAAAGGTACTCTTATGAAAATTTTTTATAAAACCCCAACTGCTACCTCAACAGGCGGCCGCTCAGGTCACGTTGCACTAGAAGATGGTTCACTGGGCTTTGATTTACAATCCCCTGAGCAAAATAGCACAGGCGTCAACCCAGAAAAATTATTTGCCATGGGTTATGCGGCTTGTTTTGACAATGCGTTGACTCATGTAGCACAGCGTATGAAGCTAGAAGGCGTCAGCTCAAAAACCTCAGCAGTGGTTGGGCTTGGCATGAATACCCAAGGCGGTTATGCGCTTGACATCGATTTGTATATTGAACTTAGCGGCGTCAGCGAAGAACAAGCGAAAGACTTGGTGGAAACGACGGACAAAGTCTGCCCGTATTCCAATGCGGTGCGTGGCAATGTTGACGTACGTCTGCATACCCAAGTAGTGGCATAATCAATTTAACATAATTTCCATTGCAAGCGGCGTGCTCAAATGTCAAAGACTCATTTGGGCACATTTACCGTTTTGTTGAACAAGTTGAAAACCATCCAAGCTATCTAAAAGCCAATGATAAAATTGGCAAAATCGAGCTTGAAAAACTTGGGCAATAATCTTTATCACTAGATTACTTTATCACTACTATATTAGGAATATTTCATGTCACTGATTGAAAATTTACAATGGCGCCATGCCGTCAAAGCCTTTGATCCAAACCAAAGTGTGAGTCAAGAAAATATCGACAAAATCATCGAAGCCGCTCGACTGGCGCCCACTTCATCGGGATTGCAACCATTTAAAGTTATCGTGGTAAAAAACCAAGCCATCAAAGCGCAGCTAGTCGCCGGTGCGCTCAATCCTGACTGCATGAAAGAATGTTCTCACGTGCTTGTTTTTGCAGGTTGGCAGGATTATAGCGCCGAAAAAATTGATACCGTATATGATATGACCACAGATGAGCGTGGCTTACCTAGAGGGCGTTTTGATAGCTATACTTCCATGCTCAAAGCAAGTGTGGCCAAAAAAAGCGCAGACGAAAATTTTGAACATATCGCTCGCCAAGCTTACATTGGCTTAGGACTTGCGTTGGCTCAAGCAGCAGAGCTTAAAGTAGATAGTTGCCCTGCCGAGGGCTTTGATCCTAAGCTGATTGACGAGGTATTAGGTTTAGAGAAATTGGGGCTAAAAAGCATCGTAATCATGTACGTGGGTGTTTCAGATCCAGCACGTGATTGGATTGCGCCTATGGCAAAAGTACGCGTAGCCACAGAAGATTTTGTTATTGAATACAACTAATTCATTAGCTAGCAAAAAAATCTCTAATAAAAACCCTCTAAATAGCTTATTTAGAGGGTTTTTTATATCTACAATGGGCAAGTGATATTGGTTAAAGCAATTTGTACGGGGATAAGCTTTATGAAAAACGGATTTTTTTAATAATCATAGTTATTGGCAGCGAACCGGTAGATTGACAATACCCACCACCGGTACGCCATTTTTGGTAAAGGGGTTAAATTTGCCGCTCTTAGCCTGCATAGACAGTTGTCTATCGACTCTGGCATTGCCAGTCGATTTGGCTAAAGTGATGCTGGCTGGATTGCCTTGTTTGTCCACCGTATAGCGAATAATCGCTGTTAATGCGCCGTTTTCCAGGTCTTCACTATGACAGCTAAAACTAGGTTGCCGTCGCCAACTTGCTTGCCCTGCCGAGAAGCTTACAGGTGCATTATTTTGCGCTTGCTCGGCTTCTTTATCCTTATCGGCTTGTTGTTGTTTTGCCTTTTCGGCTTTCGCCCTAGCTTCATCCGCTTGTCTGGCTTTGGCATCAGCTAGCGCTTTTTGACGATCCATTTCTGCTTGTTTGCGCTCACGCTCTTGTTGTTCAATTAATTGGTTTTCCAACGCTTTTTGCCGTGCAAGCGCTTGTTGGCGTTCCAATTCTTGTTGCCGTTCCAATTCTTGTTGCCGCTCTAAGTCTTGCTGTCTGGCGAGTGCTTGCTGGTGTTCAAGTTGTTGTTTTTGCGCTTGTTCGGCTCGTTCATTGGCGAGGGCTAGTTGCCTTGCCATGACAATGTCTTGGTCAACTTGTGGCGGCTTGACGATCGGTTTTTCTGCTGGTTTCGACGGTTCGGGTAACGGTTTAATCGGTTGTTCTACAGGTTTTTTAGCCATCGGTTTTTCGACTGTTTTCTCGATAGGCTTGCTGATGGGTTTTTCTATCGGCTTTTCTTCTGGTTTTTCTGCTATTTTTTCTATGGGCTTTTCTGTTGGCTTTTCGACGGGTTTGGGTAGTTGTTTTATCGGTTGTTGCTCGGCTGTTACCGTCATCTCTTCAGGCTTGTCTGCCGCAGGTGGTGGCGCGATAAAGCTAATTTCTAACGGTGGCGTGACGTTGGGCGGTTTGATATCAGGCGTTGCCATATTTGCCAAGCTAATCGCTACGATACCATGTAAGCTCAATACACCAATCAGTGCCAACGTGCCCGACTTTTTATCGACTATGGCGCTAATATCGTTTGAGAAATGGGCTGGACTAAAGTTAGCGTGACGTTGGATAGACATAGTTATAGCGCTGTATGTTTAGGGAAACTTTTGAAATCGCTGTATTATAGTGTGAATGATAATCGTTATCAATATCTTAAATGATATTAATTCTTATTTATAAAAATTAATGATAATTATTATCATCAATGCTATGATTTGCTATTTTAAAACTTTGACCCGGGTCAACTCATGCTAACCACCCAATCGCTTACCGTCATGCGCCAACAAAAAACCCTTTTACACAACATCAATGTCACCATTGACAAGGGAAAAATCTATGCCTTAATTGGGCATAACGGTTCGGGCAAATCGACATTGATTAAAGCTTTGGCAGGGGAAACCACCCCCACTAGCGGACAGATTTTATTACAGGATTTTGCTGACAAATCAATCTTTGATTTACCGCCAAAAACCTTCGCCCAACAAGTCGCCTATTTACCGCAAAAATTGCCTGATGCCAGTCAATTTACCGTTGCCGAACTGGTGATGTTAGGGCGATACCCTTATCAAAAATGGCTACAAAAGCCTACGCCACAAGACCATATTAAGGTGCGCGAAGCAATGGCGCTGACCCAAGTCACGCCGTTTGCCGAGCAATCAGTGGCAACGCTATCCGGAGGGGAGCGCGCAAGGGCGTGGCTTGCCATGTGTATCGCCCAAGATACGCCTTATTTGCTACTTGATGAACCACTTGCCCCGCTCGATATCGTCTATCAAGTTGAAATACTGCGTCTCATCCGTGATTTGGCACGGCAGAAAAACAAGGCGATTGTGATTATTATTCACGATATTAATCTTGCGGCACAGTTTTGTGATGAGTTTATTGCGTTAAAAAATGGCAAGCTTTGTCATGTGGGTGATATCGCCAGTACCATGCAACCGCAAGTGCTTGACCAGATTTTTGGTATCAATTTGCATTTATTAAGTCACCCAGTCACCGGTAATAAAGTGGCGGTGGTGTGATGAGAGCTTTTTGCTTGCTGATTGTTTGGTTTTTTTTGACAGCTTGCCAGCCTCAGGGAGCTTTAAAGCTTGAAGCACCGCCCGCAGAGGCTCACAGCGTCAAAGTCATCACCCCTGATTGGGCGGTGGCTTCGACCCTCACCGCCCTAGGCTATCCACCGATTGCCACAGGCGATACCAAAAGCTACCGTGAATGGGTGGGTACGCCCTCGCTGCCAAGTGATATTATCGATATTGGGGAGCGATTTACCCCAAACTTTGAACGGCTTGCCCAACTCACCTCACCTTCTAACAATATTGTGATTATTGATAATGATTTTTATGCCCATCTAAGGCCTGCTTACGGCAACACACCCCATAAGTCGGTGAGTTTTATGTCAAAAAACGCGATAGCGACTTGGCAGGACTATGCTGAACCGACTCTTCAGCTGGGTGAAATTATTCATCAGCCGCAACGCGCTCAGCAATTTTTAATGCAGTCAAAAAAACAGCTTGGCGAGCTTGGTGCGACATTTCGCCAAAAGCATCCCCACATCAAAAAAATTGCGGTGGTGCAGTTTGCCGATAGCAATAATTTGCGGATTTATACCAACAATAGCTTGTTTCGACCGACATTTGAGGTGATGGGGTTGAATTTGATTACCCTTGAAGATCAGATGGGTAAAGGCAATCTTTGGGGATTTAATTCGCTGGCATTGAGTGATTTGGCAAAACTTGATGATGATACCTGTTTGGTAGTGGTTGAGCCGTTTAGCCCTATGCTACGTCAAGAATTAGCCAAAAATTTGCTGTGGCAGCGGCTAGGCTATGGCGCAAGGGCTAACAATAGCCGCTGTATGGCAGTCTTACCGCCGATTTGGCTGTATGGCGGCGTGTCTTCTATGGTGGTATTTGGCGAGCGATTAAATCAGGCTCATTGGTTAGGGGGCAAGACTCATGGGTAATACAACTAGGCTACAACAGAACCAGCGAGATAATCAGCGAATTATCAAACCCTTGAATGCCCCTGCCCTTTGGCTTTTTAGTGGCTTATTGTCGCTGGTTTTAATGACCACGGCTTTAGTCCTTAAAACCACTTGGCATGATGCCTTGGGGTTATTATTTGCCCGTTCACAGTCGCTAACCTTAGCGCAAATGGTGGCGCAGTTACAAATTTTGCCGACTATGTTAGTGGCGATATTTGCTGGGGGATTACTGGGCGTAGTCAGTGTCTTGCTACAGCAATTGGTCAAAAATACCCTTGCTTCAGATAGTACGCTTGCGGTAGGGACAGGGGCACAATTGGCTTTATTAATTGTGACGCTGTTTTTTCCCAGTTTTGGCTTGTATGGTAGCTTTTGGGTGGCATTTGTTGGCGCATTGCTGAGTATGGGCTTGGTGTTTGCAATTGCTGCCAACAGTCGTATGAATCCTGTGGTGCTCATTTTGGGTGGTTTGGTGGTCAATATTTTGTTTTCTGCTATATCCTCACTGTTGATGATTTTTTTCTCAGAAAGGGTAATGGGCGTTATGGCATGGGAAAGCGGTAACTTAACCCAAACCAGTTGGCAAAACAGCCAGTTTTTTGTGCTAATAAGCCTAATCTTGCCCGTTATCTTGTTGTTTTTGGTCAAACCTTTAACCATCATGAGCCTTGATGAACGCCAAGCCAAAGCCTTGGGAGTACCTGTGGCTGCCGTGCGTATGCTGGTAGTAACCCTTGTTGCAGTAGTCACGGCAAGCGTGGTAAGCCGCGTGGGCGTTTTAAGTTTTGTCGGTTTGGCTGCGGCAAGTGTCGTTAATGTAGTAGCGATTCGCCCGATTGGACAACGATTACTGGCAGGATTTGCCTTTGGGGCGATGTTGTTATGGCTCACTAATAACATTGTGACGCTGCTGTCACCCTGGTTCAAACCATTACTTAACATAACGCTGCCTGTGGGGTCGGTCACAGGGATATTAGGTGCCGGGTTGATTATTTGGTTGGTCATTCGACAAAGTAAACAGCCCATGATTGCCGAACAAAGCCCTAGCCTGTTGGTCAGCAAACGCCGATATTTTGGTGGCGGTTTTTGGGCGGTTGCGGTAGGGTTGTTGCTGCTTGTGACGGTAGGTGTATTAGGTGTTTCCCCTGATGCGATGGGCAGTTTTGGGTGGCATACCGAGGCAAGTTTTATCGAAAATTTTCGCCTACCGCGTACGCTATCGGCAATGGCAACAGGTCTGATGCTGGCTACGGCAGGGGTACTATTACAAAACTTGACTCGAAATCCGATGGCAAGTCCTGAAGTGATGGGCATCAGTTCAGGTGCGGCATTGGGGGTGGTATTGGTGTTCGTGTTCAGTCCAGTAATATTAGGCACACTGGGACTGGCAACCGATTCTTTTTGGGCATTGGGATTGCCTTTATTGGGTGGGCTGTTAGGTGCGGGTTTGGTGTTACTGTTGGTTTTGTGGCTTGCTCGTCGGCTATCCTCCAGTTATTTGTTACTCGTGGGTGTGGCGATTTCTGCATTAATGGGTGGTATGTTAACTTTAATCAAACTGTCAGGCGACCCTCGCTTACAAGCGATGCTTAATTGGCTATCGGGTACAACATACCATGCTTATCCTGTGACGGCGTGGGCATTAATGGTCATTGGTACAGTGTTATTTTTGCTCAGTTTTTTGCTACTAAAGCCACTTAGGGTGATTAGCCTAGATGAAACGATGGCTCGCAGTTTGGGCGTATCAGTAAAACGTAGCGAAATACTGATTTTTAGTCTTGTAGCAGTGTTAAGCACTGTTTCGACACTGGCGGTTGGACCGCTAAGCTTTATTGGATTGATGACGCCGCATTTAGCCAAGACACTTGGGGCAGTGCAGTTACCCCACCAATTAGCCTTGTCAGCGCTACTGGGCGCAGGACTGATGTTGATTGCTGATTGGGTGGGACGTTATGCGATTTTTCCCTATGAAATACCTGCGGGCACCATCGCTTCCATCGTAGGCGGTTTATATTTTTTATGGTTGATGAAAGGTATGAAAAATTAAAAACATAACTTCTTTGGTTACGCTATCATTACTTATTGTAAATAGAAATAATAATTGTTATCATTCGCAAAAATGTTTTATCTATTGTCTTTTGAGTGATTGAATATGCGTTTATCCCTATTATCTTTAGCCGTGCGTTCGTCTTTGGCAGCAAGTACGGTTGGCTTATTATCAACCGCGGCGATGGCAGAAGAAGCAAATACCACGGATGCTGCCACAGAAACCCTACTCGATGAAATCGTGGTGACTGCAAGTGCGGATGCGTCAAAAACTGGTTTGCCGCCCGCCTATCAAGGTGGGCAAGTCGCCACCGGTAGCCGTATCGGTATTTTGGGTAATCAATCGACCATGGAAACGCCTTTTTCGACCACGGCCTATACCAATGACTTTATTCTAAATAAACAAGCGGATTCTGTTGGGGATATCCTAAAAAAAGATTCAACAGTGCGTGTGGCTCGTGGCTTTGGTAATTTTCAAGAAGCTTATCTCATTCGCGGATTTGTCACCAACTCTGACGATACCATGATGAACGGCTTATACGGTATTATGCCGCGTCAATTTATCGCAAGCGAGCTATTTGAGCGGGTTGAAGTACAACGTGGCGCTAGTACCTTCCTAAATGGGATGGCACCCGGGGGTAGTAATAAAGGGGGCACAGTCAATTTGCTGCCAAAGCGAGCCACTCAAACGCCGATTCGTAAAGTCACTATCAGTAGCGAAAATGCCGAAAATGGTAAAATTGCCCTAGACGTGGGACAACGGTTTGGCGCAAATCAAGCGTACGGTGTGCGTGCCAATGTCGCTTATCAAGATGGCGGTACAGCAGTCGATGATGAAAAAGCCAAATTGGGTTTGGTCGGTTTGGGCTTAGATTATCGCCAAGATAACATGCGGTTATCGGCAGATTTGGGCTATCAAAATAACGAACTGCAAAAAACACGCACCAATGTCACCTTGTCAGGTTTGACCCGTGTACCCAATGCCGCTGATGCCAAAAGCAACTGGTCGCAACCGTGGAGTTATTCAAATGAAAAAGATGTGTTTGGTACATTACGGGCTGAATATGACCTTAGCCCAAATTTGACTGCGTATGGCGCGTATGGCTTTCGTCATGGCGAAGAAGAGAACTCGCTCGCTAACTTGACGGTCACTAATCTAAATGGCGATGGCACCACCTACCGCTTTGACAATGCCCGTGAAGACGACATTAACACAGGTGAAATCGGTATTCGTGGCAAACTGACCTCAGGCAAAATCAACCATAACTGGGTAGTGTCTGGCAATATCTATAAATCACAGATAAAAGCACCTTATCAATTTGATTGGCAAAACACACTAACGACCAATCTATATCACCCAACCTCGTACGCCAAACCCAGCTGGTCAGCAGCGGCGTTGGCAGGTGGCGATATCGACCATCCTACTAAGACAGGCGAAACCACCCTCACCAGTGTGGCATTGGCAGACACCCTAGCCTTCATGGATGATAAACTTCAAGTGACCTTGGGGGCAAGACACCAAACCATTGAAGATGAAAGTTTTGACCCCACCACCCAAGCCAGTAATGGCAAATATAAAGAAAGTAAAACCACGCCTGCGTTTGCCCTATTATATCGCCCTAGCGATGAATGGTCAGTCTTTGCTAACTATATGCAAAGCCTCAGCAAAGGCGAAAATGCCCCACTCATCACCACCATCGATGGCGTAGCAACTGAGCTGACCAATGCAGGTCAAGCCATGTCACCGTACGTCACCAAACAAAGCGAAATCGGCGTGAAATACGACCGCGGCGTTATCGGTGCAGGTCTCACCGCTTTTCAAACCAACAAGCCGCGTTATACTACCGTTGATACTACCTTTGAAGCGCATGGCAAAAACCAACATAAAGGCATTGAGCTCAATGTATATGGACAACCCACCGCCAATATGCGAGTGCTAGGCGGCATGACCTTCCTTGATACCGAGCAAAAAGACACCGGTAGCGATGCCACTGAAGGGAAGCAAGTTATCGGTGCGGCAAAACACCTGTTGAATCTAGGGCTAGAATATGACTTACCACAAGTAGATGGCTTAACCTTAACAGGCGATGTCATTCATACCGGCAAACGTTACGCCAATGATGCCAACACCCTAACAGTCGATGGCTATACCACTGTGGATTTGGGCGCAAGATATAAAACCCAACTTGCTGGTAAAGCAGTCACGCTCAAAGGGGTGATTGCTAACGTCACCGATAAAGACTACTGGTCATCGGTAGGCGGTTATGAAAATACCGCAGGTGACAACGGTGCAGGCTATCTTACCTTAGGTGAGCCACGCACATTGAAGCTGTCAGCGACCTTTGATTTTTAATTTTACCCATTGTTAACGTTTGCCATCGGATGAAGCTTGCTTTGTCCGATTTTTATTTGAAACTGACTAAAAAATAAAAGCTAAACAGGAAATACATGCTCCCTACTACCATGCCTCTTATGACCCTTATCTGGCAACAGCACCGCTTTGCCTTTATCAAAGTCATCTTGCTCAATCTGCTTAATGCCTTGGTGAATGTCGCTATTATCGCCTTTATTAACCGTTTTTTAATCGCAGCAGTCGGCACTGATAATTCCCTATTAGGCAGTTGGCAGATATTAGCGGTGTTTTTGGTAGCGATTATGGGTTTATTAGCGACAACGTTTATGTCACAGCTTGCCTTGACTAAGTTAGGGCATCGCTTTGTGTTTGAATTACGTTCGCAACTGATAAAACGTATCTTAGATACTTCAATCGCCCAAATCGAAAAAATCGGTAGTGCCAAGCTGTTAGCCAGCTTAACTACCGATGTGCAGTCGATTACTGTGGCGTTTGTACGCTTGCCTGAGCTGGTGCAAGGGGTAATTATCTGCACAGCGACCGCGGTTTATTTGGGGTTTTTATCTCTGCCAATGCTGCTTGTGGTCATGGGGTGTATTACGCTGACCATTTTTATCAGCAGTAAACTCGTGGGTCACGTGTATGCCCATTTAGCCACATTACGAGAAATCAATGATGCACTGTATCAAGATTATCAAGCGGTGATTGATGGACGAAAAGAACTTGCCTTAAATCGTGAACGTGCCAAACGTCTATTTACCAATGATTATCAACGCCACGCAAGCGACTATTTCAGCCATATTGTTAAAGCCGATACTTTTCATCTATCAGCTGTAAGCTGGTCAAATATTATGATGTTTGCCGTAATTGGGGTGATTTATGCCCTAGCCAATATTTATCACTGGGTAGATACCGCCACCGCCACTACGTTTGCCCTCACCGTATTATTTATCCAGTCGCCTTTACTGATGGCGATTGGGGCATTTCCCACCGTGCAAACGGCTAAAGTTGCCTTGGAAAAAATACAGTCATTACAGCTTGCCGACTATAGCCCAGATTTTGATACCCAAATTTTAACCCCAAATTGGCAAGTCATTACTTTTAAAAATATAAATTATCACTATGACAATAGCGCAAATTTTGGCTTAAAGCATATCAACTTTACGTTAAAACGCGGCGAAGTGGTGTTCTTAATTGGCGCCAATGGTAGCGGAAAATCCACACTTGCCAAGCTCATCACAGGGTTATATCAGCCTAAATTTGCGGAAAATTCCGGTATTTTTATCGATAACCAGCCTGTCGCCTCAGAACATTACCCCCATTATCGCCAGTTATTTTCAGCGATTTATAGCGATTTTTATCTGTTTAAAACTGTGATGGGAAGCGCGCAAAATACGCCCAATGCCGAGTTAATCGATAATTGGCTAGATATTTTAGCCATCAAAGAAAAAGTCAGCGTCACCGATAACCAACTTAGCGCCACCGAACTTTCGCAGGGGCAGCGCAAACGCCTTGCCATGCTGCTTGCTGTCGCCGAAGAAAAGTCTATTTTACTGCTTGATGAATGGGCTGCCGACCAAGACCCTGCCTATCGCCGTGTGTTTTATCACCATATTATTCCCATGTTGCAAAAAATGGGCAAAACGCTGTTTATTATCAGTCATGATGACAGCTATTTTGAAAAGGCGGATAGATTGTTGATGATGAAAAATGGCGAACTCAGCGAGCTGACCGGTTTGCAACGCGAAAAAGCCAGTCTAGATGCCATTACAGTGATTGGTGAGCATTAAGAATCTATACGACCTGCCCTAAAACCTCGTAAAAGCGGATTAAATATAATTGCAAATGAGAATAATTATTGTTATTATTTTCATTACTTTTAACATACTGTAAATTTCTGTAATTATTTATTAGGGCGGGGTCACTTATGCGTTTATCTTTTTTATCAGTAGCAATACGGGCTAGTTTAGCGGTGGGTATTAGCCATGTTTTTACCAGTCAATTGTTGGCAGACGTTGCGACCAATAGCGAAGAAGCACCTGAAACCACATTAGATACCTTGGTCATTCGTAGTGACGCTTACCGCACCACCGCTACCAAGACCGCCCTTGACCCCGAAAAAACCCCCATGAGTTATTCTCGTATCGAGCAAGAGAAGGCTCAGACAGCAAGCTTATACGCACCGCCTACACGACCGACGAAAAAATGACCAACTGGGCAACCGATAACCAATTGGCTTATAATCTGATTACCGATAATACCTCGCATAATTTATTATTGGGTGTGGACTATCAAAAAACCGATAGCACCGCTAAGTACGCAGACGCCATGTACAATGGCATACCCATCATCGATTTAAGCGATCCTGATTATGAGTTATTTAGCAAAACTGCCCTTAGTTTGACAGGCTATCAACAAACCGATGATATTGAGCAAAGTCAATTCGGCGTTTATCTACAAGATGAAATGCAATGGAACAAGCTCACTGTGGTCGCAGGGTTACGCCACGATGACTATAAAAGCACCACCAAAACCACTGCCACAGGTAGCGATACAAAAACCACCGTCAACGAAGCCAAGCAAACATCCGGGCGATTGTCCGCCCTGTATCAACTTGACAATGGGTTTGCCCCGTATGTCAGCTACGCTCAGTCATTTCAACCCTTATTGGGCGTCAACTATATTACAGGTGAAGCATTTAAGCCCACCACCGCCAATCAAGTTGAAGTCGGCATAAAATACAGCTCAGCGGATAAAGCCACCAAAGCCACGCTGTCTGCCTACGATATCACGCGCAAAAATGACAAGGTCACTGCCATCGACTGGACCAAACAAACCCAAACAGGTGAAACCACATCAAAAGGTTTTGAAATTTCTGCCGATCATCGTTTCAATGATTGGTTAAATGTGGGTGTCGGCTATGGTTATGTCGATGCCGAAATCACCAAGGATGAGTTTAACCCCCAACTGGTTGGCAATACCCCGCAACAAATTGCCAAGCACAACGCCACACTTTGGGCAAGTATGAAACCCAACGCCAAAACCGCGGTGCAAGTGGGTGTGCGACACATCGCTGGGATGCAGATTGATAGAGAGAACTCAGATACTTTGCCAAGCGTGACCTTGGTGGATTTGGCTGGCAGTTATCAAATTAACCGCATGTTCGATGTGGGCTTGAATGTCAGTAACTTGTTTGACAAAACCTACGTGGGTAGTTGTTATGACCGCAACAATTGCTGGATGGGCGCAGAGCGACAAGCCAGTGTTAGCTTAACAGCGAAGTTTTAATCAGGTTCATAAATCTAAACAAAGGACTTGTTACCCCAAGTCCTTTCCTTATCGCCCTTTAACAAAAATTACATTCTATGCACCCAGAAAATCTGACTTTATTTGATGACCCCGAAATTGCCGACATCATCGATCACATCAACGAAGACCACGGCGATGATATGAAACACATGGCGTTAGGCTTGCTAAACTTAACCAAGGTTCAGCAAAAAACCTTGCAAAATGCGACCTTACGCCAAATTTATCAACAAGGCTTGCTCTTGGATTTGCAATTTGCGCAAAATGAGCCGCACTTAGACAATCAGCTTTTGGCATTTAGTGAGCCGACCCAAACCCTTGAAAAATTCAACGACCAATATGTCGCCTTATTGCAGCGCAGTGACCGCAAACAAGGTAAAAAAACGATTGATATTAAGCAGCGTCAATTTTGTCTGCAAAGCGTGGAAGCGGTTAGTCACCATATGTATCGTTTGACAGTGCAAACAGATAGCGATTTATCCAATTTACCGGCAGGTTATGCGTTTTTGTTTGATGTCAAACTACCCGACACCGACCTAAAAAAACACCCCCGCCCCTACCGCTATTATACGCTTCGCAAGGCATGGCAAACCGTGAATGAAAACGGCGAAACGCAAAACCTTGCTTGGATAGATATCTATTGTCATGGAGAAAAAAACGGCGAAATCAGTCTTGGCGAAACCTGGGTAAAATCGTTAAAAACAGGCGATGTGTTTACCAGTGAGCGAGAATTCCCCGAAAAAATCGATCATCTCGGTGTTAATCAGCCACAGGGACAAAGTCTATTAATCGCTGATGAAACCTCACTACCGACCGTAGCCAGACTGTTAGAGCAGTCGCCAATGACCGAGCAGACAATACCGCCGATTATACTGACCTTTTTGCAAAGCCCGCTAGATTTGGCTTATTTAGAAGACGTTTTAGCCCAGTCTCCTGCAACGGTGTTGCCAATTGTGGCGAATGATAACCAACTGCCCCATACGCAGATTTTTACGACCCTACAAAATTTTTTGCAACAACATCCTCACAAAATTGACCACATCTGGGGTGGGCTTGAAGCCACAACAACGAAAAAACTGCGTTTGCTATTGGATGAGTTATTACAGTTAGGTCGGGATAATAGCGTACTAAAAGTGTATTGGCGAGCAAGCTAAGGGTTATCCAAGAATTGGGCAGACAATCAGATGCATACGTGAGTACTTGGTCGTAACAACTGGTTGTTTGCAGTGTCACTTGACGGTAGGCAGAGGGCAGTGAATTTTATTAACCCCTAACTATTCATCATTTTGTCACGCAACCTTTCTATGATATTTCACAAATTTATCAACGCTCTTATTTGAGCCTAATTTAGTGAGCTATCATGAACTATAAAACCCATCATTATAAAACCCATCATTATAAAAACCATCATTATAAAAACCATCATTATAAGAATACGCAAATCAAGCGCATTTGCCTTACCACATCCATGATTGTAGCAAGCATGTCACTTGTTGCTTGTGATAACAATGATAATGATAGTAATGACCCTAAACCACAGCAAATCGCTACCAATACGAACCTTAACTTTACTATTCTTGAAACGTCAGATTTACATAATAATATCATGAGTTATGATTATTACAAGTTGACAGAAGACAAAAGTTTTGGGCTTGAGCGAACCGCAACGCTTATCGATAACGCTCGTAGTGAATCTGCCAATAATATCTTGCTAGATAACGGTGATACCATTCAAGGTAGTGCTTTAGGTGACTATCAAGCAACGGTGAACCCTGTCAAATGCGACGAAACCTTGGGCATTTATAAGGTTATGAATGACCTAAAATACGATGCAGGTACGATTGGTAACCATGAATTTAACTATGGGTTGAACTATCTTAATCAAATTACAGGCAGTCAGTTTAATGTTGATGGCATAACCGCAAGTGCCAGTGCTTGTAAAGGACCTGACTTCCCCTTGGTTTTATCCAATGTCATTAGTTCTCGCAATAATCAGCCGCTGTTTAAGCCTTATAAAATCATTACCAAAACTTTTACGGCAACCACACCAGAGGGTAAGACGGTTACCGTACCGCTAAAAATTGGTATCATTGGATTTACCACACCCGGTATTATGCAATGGGACAAAAAATGGCTAGACGGCAAAGTCACCACCGCCGGTGCGAAAGAAATGGCAGAAAAATACGTGCCACAAATGAAGAATGAAGGTGCAGATGTCATTGTCGCCTTGTCGCATGGTGGTATTGATACCTCACCATACAGCCCAACGATGGAAAACGCCAGTTGGCATCTATCGCAAGTAGCAGGTATTGATGCGATTTTGATGGGACACACACACCAAGTGTTTCCCGATGCTAATAGCAAAGACACCCGCTTAGACCAGGCAGGCATTGATAAAGTTAATGGCTTATTAAACAACGTACCTGCGGTCATGCCAAGTTTTTGGGGTAAAGGGTTAGGGGTCATCAAATTGAATCTAACCTTTGATGGCAAAAAATGGGTGGTCAATAAAAACAATACCAAAGTGGAAGTGCGTACAATCCAAAATGCTGATAAAACTTTTGTAGCAGCCAACCCGCGAGTGGCTCAATTAATTCAAGCAGAACATAATGCCACTATTAATTATGTCAAAACCCCAATCGGTACATCCGATTTCTCAATGACTTCTTACTTTGCTGATGTGGGTGATGTGTCAGCGATTCAAGTGGTCAACCAGGCCCAAGCCAATTATATCAGCGATTACATTAACGCCAATTTGCCACAATATAAAGATATCCCTGTCTTATCAGTAAGTGCCCCATTTAAAAGCGGATTTGCAGGGGGTTCAGATTATACGGATGTTGCTCAAGGCAATATCGCCATTAACAATGCGGCTGATTTATACCTGTATCCAAATACCGTGTTTGCAGTAAAAATACAAGGCAGTGATATCAAAAAATGGCTAGAGAATTCCGCCAAACGCTTTAATCAAATAAACCCAAGCCTTACCACACCACAATCGTTAATCAGCACTTTTCCTGGGTATAACTTTGATATGTTTACCGCAGCCGATGTGCAATATGAAATTGATGTGACTAAACCTATCGGTAGCCGTATCCAAAACTTAACCTACAAAGACAAGCCGATTGAAGACAACGCACCATTTATCATCGCAACCAATAACTATCGTGCATCAGGTCTAAAGGAATACTACAGCATCAATAGTACCAATGTAGTTGAATCCCCTGATGCCAATCGTGATGTACTGATTAACTACATCAAAGCGGCTAAGAATTTATCATTAACCAATAATGGTAGCAGTCGTAGCTGGCGGTTTGCCAAAGTAAAAACAGCGGGTCCTGTAACCTTTAAATCGAGTGCAAACAAAATTGACTTTGCCCAAAAAGCAGGATTAACCAATATTAGCGTCGTAAATAATGACGACGGTTCAAATAAAGGCTTGGCAGATTATGCGATAGATTTATCAAACTAATCGCCAAAAAACTTGTATTTTATTTATCGTTAAAAAAAGTGTGGTAGTTGCCACACTTTTTCTTTTTCTATTTTATTAAGCTTTAATTTAAAAGGTACAGCAAAAGGTACAGCGGACAAGCTTTGACATGCCACCCTCCTTACGTTTATACCGGATTTTACGACACTTGTGTTTTGTTGTTCGTTTTTCATAAGGGTAGTGTCTCAGGCTTTTCTGTCTCCGACAATACGAAATATAAAACATCTTGAGAAACTACAAAGCAAAAAACACCCCCCTTACAACAGTAAGGGGGGTGATTTGGGATAGGGAGCTGACGATGACCTACTCTCACATGGGCGAACCACACTACCATTGGCG